>JAEWMO010000116.1 GCA_023457135.1 Methanobacteriota archaeon
TCGCGGAGGCGGTCGCAGAGCGCCTCACTTGCGTAAATCGTCGGCTCTTCCCCGAGACCCGCGTCGCCGAAGGGGACGAACCGCATCACCTGCAGGGGGATATCGGGGGAGACTGCCGCGAGCATCCGTGCCGCCTCCATCACCTCCTCTTCCCCTCCCCGGCGGTAGACGACGGAGGCCTCGACGTGGACCCCGCCCTCGTGGAGCAGCCGGATCGTCCGGAAGACCGGGGCGGCGCTCTTCGCCCCGCAGGCGCGGTAACACGCGTCGGTCGCCCCCTTGAGCCCGATGTTCGTGAAGTCTATCCGCTCGCCGAGCTGGATGGCGGACGTCCCGGTCATGTAACCGTTCGTGGAGCAGCCGACGGAGAGCCCCTCCTCCCGTGCCCTCTCCGCGAGGCGGCAGAAGGTCGGGAGCGAGACGATCGGGTCGTTCAGAGCGAAGGCGATCCCGGTGCAGTCCTGCTCGGCCGCGAGGCGGAGCAGGTCGCCGGTCGTGAGGGCCGTCCCGGAGGCTGCAAGCGACTCGGCGTGCTCGACCAGGATCTCCGAGACGCACCCGCCGCACGAGAGGTTGCACCCGACCGTGCAGACCTGGAGGAACTTCGCGCCGGGGAAGAAATGCAGGACCGGCAGCGTCTCGATCGCGACGGGGAACGCGGCGAGGAAGGCGTCAGGGAACCGTTCGACGATCCCGGTGCCGTCGTTTCGATACATCCGGCACCTCCCGGCTCCGCCCGGCGGGATATCGCACCCGACCTCACAGATCGTGCATCGCATCCGCTCTCACTTCCACATCACGATCCAGAACCCGGCCTCGTCCTGGCGGATCTCGCAGGCGGGTATCCCCGCCCGCTCCAGGTCCCGGCGGATGGCATCCCGGTTCGCCGGAGCAAGCCGTTCGGCGGCCTTCTTCTCCCACTCTGGATCGATCTCGTGCATCTTTGCCGTGATCTCCGCCTTCAGGGCCGCGGTGCCGAACCCGCCCCCAACGAACGTCCTCCCGCCCGGCCGGAGCACCCGCCAGATCTCCGAGAACGCCCGCGCCCGGTCGTCCCAGAAGAAGAGCGATCCTCTGCTCACGATCAGGTCGACAGAGTCGTCATCGTAGGGGAGGTCGTGGACGTCGCCGGAGATCGGGTGTACGCGGCCGGCGAGCCCGGCCTCACGGATATTCTGTTCGGCTATCCTGAGCATGTCGGCCGAGGGGTCGAGCGCGTCGATCTCAAGGTCGCTTACGGCGGAGAGCGCCATTGCCAGGTGTCCGGGCCCGGACCCGATATCGATGCACCTGCCTGCGGTGATGCCGCAGATCTCGATGGCCTGCCGGGCAATGACCGGATATATCGGCGCGAACGGTCCCTTCGCGATGGCGTCCATCCTCCCGGCACCGTCGCCGGAGAACTGATCGTCTGATTCCTCTGTCATGATCTCACTCTCTGGAATGTCTCTGCCACGGGGACGCAGATTCGCCGGTTGATCGGGTCGCCGAGATGCACGATCCTGACGTCCGCCCCGTAAGCCTGCTGCATGGTATCCTCGCGGATGACCTCTTCGGGAGGCCCCATGGCAAGGATTCTCTTATCTTTCAGGATTGCGACCCGGCTTGACGTCAGGAGCGCATGGTCCGGGAAATGGGTCGCGACAACGATGGTCATGCCGTCCTCCGCGAGTCCCCTGATGACGTCGAGCACCCGTATCTGGTTGCCGAGGTCCAGGTGCGACGTCGGTTCGTCGAGGAGGAGGATCCCCGGGCGCTGCGCGATCGCCCGGGCGATCAGGACAAGCTGCCACTCGCCGCCGCTGATCCCGGTGCACGGCCGCTCGGCGAGGTGGGAGATCCCGACCCGGGCGAGGGCATCGGCGGCGATGGCCTCGTCCTTTCCCGATGGGGCCGCAAAGGCACTGATGTGCGACGCCCTCCCCATCAGGACGATGTCCCTGACCAGGAACGGGAACGGCGAGACCTGCGTCTGGGGGACGAACCCGACCCGGCGGGCGATCTCGTGCGGCTGCATTCCGGCGATATCCCGTCCATCGAGGACGACGCGGCCGTGCGAGGGGGCGATGAGTCCGGCCATGCACTTGAGAAGCGTGGACTTCCCCGTCCCGTTCGGGCCGAGGAGCGAGTATACGGCCCCGTCCTCCACCGTGAGCGTGATATCGGCAAAGACGGCGGCTCCGCCGGGGTAACTGAACGTTATCCCCTCAAGGCTGATGCTGCTCCCCATGCTCACCACCCCAGGTTGTTCCGCCGGAGCAGCACCGCGAAGACCGGAGCCCCGATGACCGCCGTCAGGATCCCGATCGGGATCTCGGCGGGAGCCGCCGTCCTCGCGACGGTGTCGACGGCGATCAGGAACGCTCCGCCGAGGAGCACCGAGACCGGCAGAAGGTAGCGGTTGTCCGGGCCGACGAGCATCCGCCCCATGTGCGGGATGACGAGCCCGATCCACCCGATGATCCCGCTCATGCAGACCGCTGCAGCGGTGATCACCGTCGCGAGGAGGATGATGGCGACTTTCAGGTGCTCGGTGTTCACCCCGAGCGCCCGCGCCTCCTCGTCACCCATGGTGAGGACGTTTATCCGCCACCGGATGACGAGCAGCCCGAGGATCGAGATGGCGATGATCGGGCCGAGGACCATCAGGTCCGGCGCCGAGACGTGGTTGAGCGACCCCAGCAGCCAGAAGACGATCGCCGGCATCTTGTTCATCGGGTCGGCCACGTACTTCACCATCGAGGTGAGGGCCGAGAAGAGCGATGCGATCACGATGCCCGAGAGGACGAGCATCAGGATCGGGGTCGTGCTCCTGACCCGGCTGAGACCATAGGCCATCCCCACGGCAAGCAGGCCGCCGGCGAACGAGAGGACCTGGACAAGGACGAGGCTCTCGGAGAGGAGGATGCCGATCGCCGCCCCGAACCCCGCCCCGGCGGCCACGCCGAGGATCTGGGAGGAGACGAGGGGGTTCCTGAACATTCCCTGGAACGAGGCCCCGCTGACGGCGAGCCCGGCGCCGACGAGGAATCCGGCGATGATCCGGGGTATACGGACGTTGACGACAGCGGAGGCCGCCGTTGCCTCCCAGGTCGCCTCGATCGGGAGGACCGAACTTGCGATCACCGCGATCACCGTCTCCGGCGGGACCATGTAGCGCCCTGCCATCAGGGCGACGAACGCGACGACGCCGAGCACGCCGAGGAGGAGCACCTGGACGGTGCCCGGGTGCTGCTCACCCCAGCTCCTGCTGTGGGCCTGGTCCGGCGTTACCTTCACGTCTGCCAGGTTTTCTCCGCCCGCATGCACAGTCCGTGCATCCGTTGAACTCTGTCTCATCCGGACTGTTTCACCTGGCCGAACGTCACGCTTCCGTAGGTGCCGTCGATGACCTTCTGCGCCTGCGCATCGGTGATAGGGAAGCCGTAGATCTCGGTGTAGAAGTCCTTCACCCGGTCGGTGAGCGGCACGTCTTCGAAGCGGTCGGGATACGCCGCGTAAGCGATCCAGACCGGGTAGAGAACGGCGGACTCGGCGGACGGGCGGCTCCAGAGGAAGAGCCCGGTCGGCTGCTTGTAGACCCGGCCTTCTTTGACGGCACTGAGTTCCTTCCAGCGGCTGTCGTTCGCAAGGTCGGCGAGGCTGCCGGAATCGATGATGATGATATGCGGGTCGACGGCAAGGACCTGCTCCATCGAGATCTCGTTGATGCCGGTATGCATGCCCTCCTGCTGGCCCTGCGTGGTCTCGATGGCGGCGACGGCGTTTACGCAGCCTGCAGCCTCGGTCCACTCGGTGAAGAATGTGTCCCCGCCGAGTGTCTGGAGGTGGCTGACGCCCTCGCCCAGGAAGACGGTGGCCCGCTCGTCTTCGGGGATGTCAGCGGTGCGGTTCTTCAGGAACGCGAGGGTCTCGTCAAGGTAGTCGATGTAGGCCTGCGCCCGCTCGGGCTTCTGGAAAACTTCGCCCATGAAGGTGATCTCCCGCCGCATCTCCTCGAACCCGTCGCTCATCGTTCCTGAGAGGTAGATGACCGGGATATCGGTCTGCGACTCCACGATCTTCCCGTCGACGTCGAAGGCGATGACGCAGTCGGGGTTCGTGACCAGGAGTTCTTCGATGTTCACGTTGCCGTTCGTCGTCCGCGGTGCCGGTTTCTTGGTGATGCCCGGGTCCATCTCCTGCATCATCTCCATCATCTGCGGCCCTTTCGTGACTGCAACGACACTGTCATTTGCCCCGAGAAGGTAGGGCACCTGGCTGATGGGGCCGCCGAAGACGCCGAACGTCGCCCCTTCGGCGGGGAGCACGACCTGGTTCCCCTCCATATCGGTGATCGTCCGCGTCGCGGCCGATTCGTCGGGGGGTGTGGTCGTTGTCGTACAGCCGCAGCAGAGCATGCCTGCGGCGATGATGAGTGCACAGAGCACGTAAACGGATCTTGTCATTCTTCCACTTCCTATTCTTGTTCTGCAGCGCAGGAGGCCGGTTTCAGGCCCGTTCCGCTGCTCCGGTGAGAAATTTCGTCAGGGAGAAGAAAACGGTTGCCTTTCAGGCTGTGGTTAAGTAAAACGAGTTGACATGGGCGGTGAGTATGGAGCGGCTGCGCTGTCCGGGTCCCGGGGCCGGTGATATCGGTCGCCACTCCCGCCTTCTGGTGCGAGGCCCGGACTGTCTCATTTGGAAGGGTCCAGACCACCAGGCACCTTCTACCTTGACCCGCTGTCAAAAGAGACCCGGCCTGCATTCATCGTCGGGGTGGCGACGGGGCTCCGGGAAGCTGCCCCGGTACACCCCGGCGGGCTTCCCCCTCATGCTGGCGACGCGCCGGCCGATGATCCCCTGACTGAACATTCACCTTGATCGAGTGTTTCCGATAATCCCAATCTGCGCCTGAGCAGCCCTGTTTTTTAGGTTTGCGCGTTAAAAATTGTTTAAACTGGTAGTCAATCTTTATCGTCTCCAACTTCAAATAATATGACAACTTGACGATGAACTCTTCCAATAATTTTCTCACCGAGGGACCGGTCGGCAAATGCCTCATGATTGTGGCGCTTCCGATCATCATCAGCAACCTTCTCGCGAGCATCCTGGAGGTGGTGGATATGTACTTCATCGGCAAACTCGGCGATGTCTCGATTGCCGGCGGAGCGATGAGCATATCCATAATACTGGTGCTCACGACAGTGATCTTCGGGATCGTGACGGCAACGGCCGCATTCGTCTCGCGGGCATACGGGTCGGAGCGGTTTGAGCGCATCCAGGTGATCCTCTCGCATTCGCTTTACCTGGCACTCGCCTTCTCAGCGATCCTTGCAGTCATCGGCTTATTCTGGTCGCAGGACCTCCTCCTGCTCCTTGGGGCCGATCCTGAGGTTGCAGCGGAGGGAGCGCGTTTCCTCTCCCCGGTGCTGATCGGGATGTTCGTCTTCGTCACGCTGATGATCCTGACGACGGTCTTCCAGAGTACGGGGGATTCCAGGACACCGATGTTCGTGATGATCGCAGTGAATATCGTGAACATCGTTCTGAACCCGACACTGATCACGGGTCTTGGCGGTCTCCCGGCGCTCGGCATAGCCGGGTCCGCGTATGCGTCCCTTGCATCGCGCACGACCGGCGTGCTGCTCCTGATCGGGGTGATGTATCTCCTGCCGTCCAGAAGAAACGGGCCGGTCAGGTTCCCGAAGAGATGGACGTTTGAACCGCAACTGGTCAAAGATATCGTGAAAGTCACGATACCGTCAGCGGTACAGAGCGGCGTTCGGAGTTTTGCGTTCCTGGGGATGACCGCGATCGTGGCACTGTACGGCACGGCGGCGGTAGCAGCATACGGCATCTGCCAGCGCCTGGATATGCTGGGTCTCGTCTTCGTGATGGGGCTCTGCACGGGAGTCGCGGTGATGGTCGGGCAGAACCTGGGGGCGGGAAAAGTGGAGCGGGCGGAGAAGACGGTCAGGATTGCGATGATCGTGAACGCATTGTTTATGGCGACTGTGGGTATCCTCTACCTGCTGTACGCGAAGCATTTTCTGGCGTTCTTCGGCGCGACGGGCGAGACGCTTGCAGACGGCATGCTGTTTATGCAGATCGTCCCCATGTCGTACTTCGTGATAGCCATGGCGATGACGATGGGATTTGCGATGAACGGTGCGGGGATGACGAGACCCGGCATGTATGCCGCGATCGCGGGGCAGTTGATCGTGCAGGTGGGTCTTGCTGCGGTCGCTGTGGCGATGGGTTTCCCGCTGCAGTTCGTCTGGTTCGCGGTGGTCTGCGGCGTCGTGGTGGTCTTCCTCTGCGATCTCTTCTTCTACAGGCAGGGAGCCTGGAAGACGAAGAAACTGAATCTCGGCGGGGAAAATTAATCCAGAGGCTTTCCCCACCCTTTTTTTGGCCAATCCCGCACGGAGCCTCCGGTCCGGCCGGGGGAAGCACCCGCCCCGGTACACCCCCCCGGAAAGGTATATATTCGAAAGAATGGTATCCGGGCAGCATATGCGGATACGGGAGAAGACCCTGGCGATTCTGTTTGCCCTCTCGCTCGCCGTGAACGTCTTCCTCCTTGCGGCCATCCCCGTTCTGGATTACGGCCCTTCGCCCCCCGCCGCCGGCCCCGGAGAGGTGGCTGCGGACCCGGTCGCGGTAACGGCCCGTCTCTCCCCGGAAGGGGAGGGCGGGACCGGCACAGCCTCGATGCAGGCGCCGGTCGTCCTCCGGAAGATCGAGCCCGGCCGGAGCGGCCCGTTCCTCTACGAGGAGGCGACCGAAGAGGGCGCGATGGTGACCATCTCGGTCGAGGTCGTGCCTGGAAAAGGGAGGGTGCTCGTCCAGACGACGCCCCTGATGGGGATCGTCTTCCAGGAGACCGCGAACCGTGCAGTCGCCCTCGCCGTCAACCGCTCCCGTGCCGATATCACAACGAGCGATATCATCTTCAGCATCATGGGGCCGGACGAGGTCTCGGAGATCGACGGCCCCAGTGCGGGGGCGCTGATGGCCGCCCTCCTCATATCGGTGCTTGAGGGGTTCCCGCTCGACGGGAACGTGACCGTGACCGGGAGCATCGATGAAAACGGGGGCATCGGCCCGGTCGGCGGCGTCCTCGAGAAGGCGGAGGCCGCTGCGGCGAGCGGGAAGACGCTCCTTATCCTCCCGGAGGGGAACGACCGGATGGTCGAGTACTATGAGGGTGCCCGGTCGCCCGGCTGGCTGATCATCGCCCGGCAGCGGCCGGTGATCGTGGACGCAAAGGAGTTCATCGAGGAGAACTTCGGTATCGGGGTGAGGTATGCGGGCTCAGTAGACGACCTGCTCGCCGATATCCGCGCTCCCGGTGAATTGCCGGCCACCTCCCTCAAGCAAAGCCCATAACTCGCCGGAGAGCGAACCTCCTGTAATGAAGCCCCGTTACCTGCTCATTCTTCTCCTTGCCGCCGCCGTTGCCGGGGGGCTCTTCTTCCTCCTCCCGGCCGGCGACGGGGACCCATCGGTCGACCTTGTGGTGATCTTCACGTCGGACCTGCACGGTCAGGTGGAGCCCTACCTGAACGAGACCGGGTGCATGGTCGGCGGGCTCTCCCGGATCGCCACAATATCGAGAGAGTTCGAGGGTGCTGCCGACGGCGTGCTCCTCCTCTCCGCGGGCGACGACCTCACCGGGACGATGTACAGCACGTTTGAGGGCGAGCCCGAACTGCGGGCGATGACCCTCGCCGGCTACGACGCCGCCTGCCCCGGCAATCACGAGTTCGATTACGGCGCCCCCGCCTACTGGAACGCGACCCGCCATGCCGGGTTCCCGATCGTCTGCGCAAACCTGATCCACTCCGGGAACGGGACGGTGCAGCCCTCGGCGATCCTCGACGCCGGCGGGGTGAAGGTAGGGGTCTTCGGGCTGATGACGCCCGACCTCGCCCGACTCTCCCGGCCCGGCGACGGGGTCCGGGTCGATCCCGACCTTGCGGAGGTTGCCGCACGGACGGTGGCGGACCTCCGGGCAGAGGGAGCGGCGATCGTGATCGCCCTCACCCACACGGGGATGGAACTCGACCGCGAGGTCGCCCGGTCGGTTGCGGGCATCGACCTGATCGTCGGCGGGCATGACCATATCTACGCAAACGAGACGGTCGAGGGCCCCGGCGGCTGGAAGACCATCATCGTCAGCGACGGGATGCGGGGAGAACGGATCGGGGTGCTCCGGTTCACCTGCACCGGGACGGGGATCACGGACCCGTCATGGAAATGGGTCTTCCTCGACGAGACCGTCCCCGCGGACCCGGCGGTGGATGCGCTCCTCGCCTCCTACCTCCAGGAGCACCGGGCGGCCGTCAACGGGACGGCGGGGGTGCTTGCGGCGCCGCTCGACCTCCGGAGGAGCGCGGTGCGGGGCGGCGAAGCGGCCGCGGGCAACCTGGTCGCCGACGCCTGGCGGGCGGCGGTCCCCGGGGCGGATATCGCGCTCGTGAACGGCGGCGGCATCCGGGGGGATACCATCATCCCGGCCGGGCCGCTCTCCCGCGAGGATCTGGAGACGATCCTCCCCTTCCAGAACAGGCTTGTTGCCGTCAGCCTGACCGGCGGGCAGATCCGGCAGGCGCTGGAGATCTCCGCCGCCGCCCTCTCGGAGGAGACGAGCGGGGTCGCCTCCGGTGGGTTCCTGCAGGTGAGCGGTCTTGCCTTCACCATCGATGCGGGTGCGACGCCGTATACCGCGACCTACGACGCCGACGGCACGCCGCACGTCGTTCACCCGGGCAACCGTGTCAGGAACGTCTCCGTGACCTTTGACGGCACAACGGCGCCCCTCGAGGACGGCCGCACCTACCGGGTGGTGATGAGCGGGTTTACCGCCGGCGGCGGGGACGGTTACGCTCTCTTCATGGGGGCGGACGTGGCCGCGCCGGGCGTCTCTGACATCGATCCCGTTCTTGAGTACCTGCGCGTGAACGTGCCTGCAGCCCCGACGGTCGAGGGAAGGATCACGGTCGTCAATGCGACGGGACTGAAGGGTATTTATGCCGGTCAGGGCCACGTACCCGGGTGACCATGAAACCACAGAGCCTGATGATCGCCGGGGTTCTTGCGGTTGCCCTCGTCGCCGTCATCGCGGTCCTGATGCCCGGCCTCGCTGCACCGCCGCCCGCCGGCACGGGTGAGGAGAATCTCACCCCGATCGCTGTCCCGGCGCCCGTTCCCGGGAACGGCACCTACGTCAACGCCACCTACGGCTATGCTCTCACCTGCCCGGAGGGGTGGTTCTACACCGAGTCCGGGGAGAGTGTCTGGTTCTCCTCGCCGGTGAAGCATGAGGAGGTCCGGGTGAACGCGATCCCCCTTTCCGATGGCAGGAATACCACCGATACGGAGGAGACCCTCCTCGCACTGAACGCAACCTACGCAAAGGACCTCGCGTCCGGAATCGACGCCGAGTGGGTCTCAACGGAGAGGATCTCCCTCGGCGGCAGTCCGGGCTACATGTCGGCATTCTCCGCCCCCATCAACGAAGAGGACGACTACACCTTCATCGCCCGCTACACCGTCCGGAACGGGACCCTCTACTCGGTCATGCACACGGTCTTCCCGCCGGAGTACGACATCTACAACGCCGACGCGGCCGTGACGGCGGAGTCGTTCCGGTTCCTCTAATCCATTTTTGGCCTGCCGCCGAAAAAAAGATGATTGTGTGGTAGGGTTTCAAGCAGTCTGGTTGGTAGGGCGTTTTTCTGAGATTTCCGGTCAGTCGTTCTCCTCTTCGGTGCATACCGGTATCTCCGGGGGGAGGGTCGCTTCGGGTGAGATGTTGAAGTAGGGCTCGATGACCGGGTCGTTCTCACGGTCGTGATACTGTTGTCCTCCACCCCGTGTCAGCATCCAGAGGCGAATCTGCTGGAGTAATGTCACATGATTCAATCCTTTCGTCTGCAGCGGGTGAACCCCCCTGTGACATATAGCCATTCTTATCCTTCGAGAATAAAGCCATTGTGATACGGGATTTGAGCAATATCCCCTCTGTAAGTGTGGATATCGAAAAAACGGTGTTGATTTGGGGTTATTTCATCCCCGGGATCGCCCGGCCCGGCGGCCGCCCTCAACTCCGCCGGAAAAGGCCGTCGAGTTTCCGTTTATCGAACGCGACCACCGTCGGCCTCCCGTGGGGGCAGGTCCAGGGTGTCTTCGTCCGGGCGAGCTGGGCGAGGAGGCGTTTCTGCTGGTCATGCGTGAGACGGGCGCCGGCCTTCACCGCCCCCCTGCAGGCGACGATGCAGGTGACGGCCTCGCGCCGGTCGGGTGCGGTGCGGGATTCGCCGTCCAGGATCTCGGCGATCGTCTCCCTGACGGCCTCCGGGTCCTCGACGGCTCCGAGGGCTGCCGGCACCGCCCGGACGGCGAAGGTGTCCCGGCCGAACTCCTCGACGGTGAACCCCTCGTCCGCGAGGAGGGGTATCGCGTCCCGGAGCGCTGCCGAGTCCTTCGGGGGGAGGGAGAGGACGACCGGCATGAGCAGTTCCTGCGACCCCGCGGCCTTATCGCGCTCTTCCGAGACCCGGTCGTAGAGGATCCGCTCGTGGGCCGCGTGCTGGTCGACGAGGTAGAGGGTGCCGTCGGCCCCCTCCGCGACGATGTAGGTCGCGGCCACCTGCCCGACCGGTTCCATCGCGGGGAGGAGGTTCTCCTGCCCCTCCGCCTCCGTCCGGCGGAGCTGCCTCTCGGAGAGGGCAACCTCACGGTGTCCGGGGGCGTAGGCGGCTTCGGCCTCGCGGGCCGCCGGGGCGGGGTCCGGCACTCGTTCTGGCTCCTCCGCGGTGAGCTGCTGCTGCACGGGCTCCGCCGGTGTCTCCCCGACGAGGTCGTGCCCGGCGAGCGCCTCCTCGACCGCGGCCGTGACCGCCGCGAGGATCTCCCGTTCCCGGGAGAGGCGGACCTCCCGCTTCGTCGGGTGGACGTTGACGTCCACGAGATCGGTGTCGAGCACGAGATCGAGGAACGCCACGGGGTAGCGGTCCTTCGGGAGGAGGGTCCCGTAGCCCTCCCGGATGGCGGCGGCGATCGGCCGGGAGGAGATGGCCCTCCCGTTGATGCTGATAAAGACCTGCGAGGGGTTCCCCCTGCTCTCCGAGGGCCGGGAGATGTAGCCGCCGATGCGGAGGAAGGGGAGCCTCCCCTCGACCGGGACGAGCGCCCGGGCGAGGTCCGCCCCATACAGGCCGGCGATGATGGCAAGGAGCCCCCCGGCCCGCTGGGTCGCCATCCGCTCCTTCCCGTTGTGGATGACCCGGAAGGCGACCTCGCCGTGGGCGAGCGAGAGGTTCTCGACGACGCCGTAGAGGTGGGCGAGCTCGGTGTTCCTGCTCTTCAAGAACTTCCGGCGGGCGGGGGTGTTGTAGAAGAGGTGCTCCACGACGATCGTCGTCCCCTCCGGCGCCCCGACCTCGCTCTTCTCCACGACCTCGCCGCCCCGGACGACGATCCGGGTCCCGGCAAGCGCCCCGGCGCCCCGCGGGCGGGTGATCAACGTCACCTCCGCGACGGCGGCGATGCTCGCGAGCGCCTCGCCCCGGAACCCGAGCGTCCGGATTGCGGAGAGGTCGGTGATATCGCGGATCTTGCTCGTCGCGTGGGGATGGAACGCGAGGACCGCCTCCTCCGGCGTCATCCCCTCGCCGTCGTCGGTCACCCGGATCTTCGTGATCCCGGCCATATCCGACGTGACGTCGAGGAGGATGCTCGTCGCGCCCGCGTCGACGGCGTTCTCGAGGAGTTCCTTTGCCACCGACGCGGGCCGCTCCACGACCTCGCCGGCGGCGATCTGGTTCACGGTGTCCGGGTCGAGGACCCGGATCTTTCCATCGGTCATCGGTCGCACCTCTCCCCGTTTGCCATCTTCCGGAGGCGGCAGAGGGTGTTCAGGGCTTCTATCGGTGTCATCTCGTCAGGGTTGAGCCTCTTGAGTTCCCCGACCGCCGGGTTCTCCGCGACCGCTCTCTCACCGGAGTCGACGAGGAGCATCTGGGTGTAGCGGGGCGCCCGCGGTCCGGCCGGGATCTCCCGTGTGGATGCTTCCTTGAGGAGTTCCATCGCCCGGTCGGTCACCTTCTTCGGGACCCCGGCGAGGTGTGCCACGTGGACGCCGTAACTCCGGTCGGTCGCGCCGGGGATGATCTTCCGGAGGAAGACGACGTCCTCTCCCGTATCCCTCACGGCGAAGTGGAAGTTCTTTACCCGCTTCTGCGCCCCCTCAAGGTCGATCAGGTCGTGGAAGTGGGTCGCAAAGAGCGTCCGCGGCCCGGCGGAGACCTTCCCGTGCAGGAACTCCACTACTGACCGGGCAATGGCGCACCCATCAAGCGTGCTCGTCCCCCGCCCTATCTCGTCGAGGATGACCAGGCTCCGCGCCGTCGCGTTGTTCAGGATGTTCGCGAGTTCCAGCATCTCGACCATGAACGTCGACTGCCCTGAGGCGAGGTCGTCGAACGCCCCGACCCTGGTGAAGACCCGGTCGACGATCCCGACGGTCGCATGGCGGGCCGGGACGAAACTCCCCATCTGGGCCATGATGCAGCAGAGCGCCACCGCCCGCATGTAGGTGGACTTCCCCGCCATGTTCGCCCCGGTGATGATCATGATCTGGTCGCCGGCCGAGTCGAGGTCCGTGTCGTTCGGGACGAACGGGACCGGGAGGTGCCGCTCCACGACCGGGTGGCGGCCGTCGCGGATGACTATCCGGCCGCTCTCCTCGATGACCGGGCGGGAGTAGCCGTAGCGTGCCGCGACCTCGGCGAGGGCCGCATAGACGTCGAGCAGCCCCACGGCACGTGCGGTCGCCTGGAGGCCGGTGACCTCTTCTGCGAGCGTCCGGACAAGTTCGGCGTAGATCTCCGCCTCGAGCGCCCCGAGCCGCTCTTCGGCGGTCGCGATCATCGCCTCCTTCTCCCGGAGGTCGGGTATCGTGTAGCGCTCGCCGTTCGCGGTCGTCTGCCGCCGCTCGTACTCCGGCGGGACCAGGTGCAGGTTCGGCCTCGTCACCTCGATGTAGTAGCCGAAGACCCGGTTGTAGGCGACCTTGAGCGACTTGATGCCGGTCCGCTCCCGCTCCTGCTGCTGGAACTCCACGATCCAGTCCTTCCCGGTCGTCGCGAGGTGCCGGAGCTCGTCGAGCTTCGCGTCGAACCCCTCCCGGATCATACCGCCGGACTTCGCGAGCGCCGGGGGGTCGGCGACGATCGCCCGCCCGACAAGGTCGATGACGGAGGCGTGGTCGCCCATCGCATCGAGGGCCTCGCGGACGAGGGCGGGGACATCAGCCGCAAAGAGCGTCTTCACGTCAGGGATCGCCTCGAGTGACTCTTTCAGCGTCGCGAGATCGCGGGGGCCGGCGTTGCCGTAGGCGATCCTTCCTGCGATCCGCTCGATGTCGGCGAAGTCGCCGAGGGTCGCGCGGAGCGCCTGCCGCTCGATGGAGTGATCGATGAGCCACGCCACGGCATCGAGCCTCGCCTCGATCGCCTCCTTCTGGACCAGGGGGCCGATCACGAACGACCTCATCGTCCGGCTCCCCATCGAGGTCTCCGTGACGTCGAGGGCGGCAAGAAGGGTGCTCCCGTCCCCCTCGCCCCGGATGCCGGTCGTGATCTCCAGGTTCCGGAGGGTGATCGCATCAAGGATCATGTTCCCCGACGGTATCCTTGTCGCAAGCCCTGTGATGTGGGAGAGGGGCGACCGCTGGGTCTCCTGTGCGTAGCAGAGCGCCGCCCCGGCCGCCGCGACGGCGCCCGCTATCCCGGCGCACCCGTAGCCGTCGAGCGTCGCCGTCCCGAACTGCCCGCAGAGGCGTTCGCACGCCGTATCGGGGTCGAACGCATCGTCGCGGTAGCGGCTCACCGTCACGCCGAGCGACTCGAGCCGGCGGGGGAGCCCGTCGTCGAGGCTCTCCGGGACGATCACCTCCGTCGGGCGGTAGCGGACCGCCTCCGAGACGATCTCGGCGTAGTCGCGGCCGGCGCTCCCGGCGGAGACGAAGAACTCGCCGGTGGAGACGTCCAGGAACGCGAGACCGTAGGTATCCTTGCGGTCGGGGGCGATCGCCATCAGGTACCGGGCGCCGGCCGATCCGAGCATCGAGGAGTCGATCAGGGTCCCCGGCGTGATCACCCTCGTGACGTCGCGCTTCACGACGCCCTTTGCGGTCTTCGGGTCCTCAATCTGGTCGCAGATCACGACCTTGTAGCCCTTCCCCACCAGGCGGGCGATGTAGCCGTCGGCGGCGTGGTGCGGGACGCCCGCAAGCGGCATCCTATCACCGTTCTTATCCTTCCCCCGCGCCGTCAGGGTGATGTCGAGTTCGCGGGCCACCACGCCGGCGTCTTCGCCGAACGTCTCGTAGAAGTCCCCCATCCGGAAGAAGAGGATGGCGTCGGGGTAACGGGTCTTCACCGAGTAATATTGTCGCATTGCCGGGGTCGGTCCGTCGGTCATCGCTTCTCCTTATACAATCCGCATGGGGCCACATAAGGGTACTCCCCCAAAATCTCGCAGGATTCGGCCCCGATTACCTGCACCACCCGGGCGCTCCTGCCAAACTACATACGCCTGGAGCGCGTACCAGAACGCGATAGCATATGGCAGCGACTATCGCAGAGAAGATATTCTCGATGAAGTGCGGCAGATCCGTCCGCGCGGGCGATGTGGTGATGGCACCGGTGGATGCGGCGATGATCCACGACATCACCGGCCCGCTTGCGGTCAGGGTCTTTGGCGAGATGGGCGGAGAGCGTGTATTTGATCCGGAACGGATTATTATGCTCTTCGACCACCAGGTCCCCGCCGACTCGATACCGGCTGCCGAGAACCACGTCTTCATGCGGCAGTTTGCACAGGAGCAGGGGATCCACAACTACGACCTCCTCGAGGGCGTCTGCCACCAGGTCGTCATGGAGAAGGGGCGGGCGGCGCCGGGCGAGATCATCGTCGGGACCGACTCGCACACCTGCACCTACGGTGCGGCGGGGGCGTTCGCGACGGGGATCGGTTCGACCGATATGGGGTTCGTCCTGAAGTTCGGGGCGCTCTACTTCCGGGTGCCCGAGAGCATCCTCCTTGAGGTCGAGGGGAAGTTCGGCCGGCGGGTGGGGGCAAAAGACCTCATCCTCTCGCTTGCCGGGGATATCGGCGCTGATGGGGCAACCTACATGGCGCTTGAGTTCACCGGTAAGGCGATCGAGAAGATGAACATGGCCGGCAGGATGACCTGCGCGAATATGGCGATCGAGATGGGCGCGAAGGCCGGGATCGTCCGGCCCGACGCGGCCACCTGGGACTACGTCGGCGCCCGCCGGGATATCGAGCCCTTCGACCTCGCGGGCGATCCGGACGCGGCCTACCGGGAGCGGCGGCACTACGACGTCACCGACCTCGCCCCCCAGGTCGCCGTCCCCCACAACGTCGATAACGTCGTCGACGTCACAAAGGTCGCGGGGACAAAGGTCGACCAGGTCTTCATCGGCTCCTGCACGAACGGGCGCTACGAAGACCTCTTCGAGGCGGCCGAAGCGATGGGGAGCGCTGACCGCTTCGCGGACGGGGTCCGGGTGATCGTCATCCCGGCCTCGCGGACGGAGTACCTCAAGGCTCTCCGGGCCGGCCTCATCGAGCGGTTCGTCGAGGCGGGAGCCCTCGTGGAGGCGCCGTGCTGCGGCCCCTGCATGGGCGGGGCGTTCGGGCTCCTTGCCCCCGGCGAGGTCTCGCTCTCGACATCGAACCGGAACTTCCGGGGGAGGCAGGGGAGCACCCAGGCCCTGGTCTACCTCTCGTCGCCGGCGACGGCGGCGGCAAGCGCCCTCTATGGTGAGATCACCGACCCGAGGGAGGTGTGAACAATGCGGGTATGGAAGTTCGGCGACGATATCGATACGGACGCGATCATACCGGGGAGGTTCCTCACGATCTACGACCCGGCGGAGCTCGCGAAGCATGCGTTCGAGGGGACGCGGGATGAGTTTGCAAAAGAGGCGCGGGAAGGCGACGTCGTCGTCGGGGGGACCAACTTCGGGTGCGGCTCCTCCCGCGAGCACGCGCCGCTCGCCCTCCTCGGCGCCGGGGTCCGGGTCGTGGTCGCGAAGTCCTTTGCCCGGATCTTCTACCGGAACGCCGTCAACACGGGGCTCCTGCCCCTGGTCTGTTCGGAAGCGGACACTATCCGTGACGGCGCGACCGTCGCGGTGGACCTTGCCGGCGGCTACATCGAGGCGGACGGGAAACGGCTCCCCATCGAGCCGGTGCCCGGGTTCATGAAGGAGATCGTCGATGCCGGCGGTCTCGTGGCCTACGCGAAGAACCTCAAGGAGGTGAAGACATGCAGCACCGAGTAGCGGCGATCGGCGGTGACGGGATCGGCCCCGAGATCGTCGCGGCAGGGAGAGAAGTCCTCGATGCCGCGGGCGAACGCTACGGGTTTGACATCGCCTGGACCGAGTTCGATATCGGAGCGGACCGCTACCTCGCGACCGGGGAGCTCCTCACCGAGGATGATATCAAAGAGCTCTCGAAGTTCAATGCGATCTACTTCGGGGCGATCGGCGACGACCGGGTGAAGCCGGGGATCCTCGAGAAGGGGATCCTCCTTGCCATCCGGTTCCACTTCGACCAGTTCGTCAACCTCAGGCCGATCAAACTCCTCGACGGCGTTACGACGCCGCTTGCGAACAAGGGTCCGCAGGACATCGACTTCGTCGTCGTCAGGGAGAACACCGAGGACTTCTACGTCGGGATCGGCTCCCGGCTCAAGGGTGCCCGCGAGTCTAAGACCCTTGAGGTCGTCCGGGACATCTACAGCGTCAAATTCGGCCTCGACGTCGAGACCGATGCCGACGAGCTCGCCTACCAGATCGGGGTCGTTTCCCGGCCGGGCGCGGAGCGGGTGATCCGCTACGCCTTCGACCTTGCAGAGCGGCGGGAGAAGAAGGTCACGTCGGTCGACAAGGCAAACGTCCTCTCGGACGTCTACGGCCTCTGGCGCGACGTCTTTTCCGACGTCGCCGCCGGCTACCCCGACGTTAAGACCGAGTTCAACTTCGTCGACGCCGTCACGATGTGGTTCGTCAAGAACCCCGAATGGTTCGACGTCGTCGTCACCCCGAACATGTTCGGCGACATCATCACCGACCTCGGTGCGATGATCCAGGGCGGTCTCGGCCTTGCCCCCGGCGGGAACATCAACCCCGAAGGGACGTCGATGTTTGAGCCGATCCACGGCTCCGCGCCGAAATATCGTGGGTGCGACATCGCAAACCCCCTTGCCACCGTCTGGGCGGGCTCGATGCTCCTCGACCACATCGGCGAGCATGAGGCGGCGGCGGCGGTCCTCCGGGCTATCGAGAGGAGCATCCTCGACGGGTATGTCACCCGGGATATGGGCGGCGCAAGGAAGACGAGCGAGGTCGGGCAGTATCTTGCATCGCTCGTAAAGACGGTGTAGGGCGGGGGCCCCTCTCTTATTTTTCCGGAAAAGACCGCCTTTTATATCCCCGCGCCCCCATGATCTTGTAGAACGATGCCGGAAGACCAGCATACGCCGTGTGAGAACCCGCTCTGGCCCTGCGCGATGACCGGGGCGGTCGCATGCCTCGCGGGGTTCGAGGACCTCGCCGTCGTCGTCCACGGGTCGAGCGGCTGCTACTTCTACCCCTCGTCCCTCGTCGGGGTCCCTATCCACGGGACGTTCCTCGTCGAGAGCGAGATCATCTTCGGGACGGAGTCGCGTCTCGCGGAGGTGATCGCCGACCTCGAAGGCCGGTACGCCCGGATAGCCGTGGTCAACACCTGCGTCCCCGCGATCATGGGCGAGGACCTCGGCGACCTTGCCTCTGACGGGCGGGTCCTCGTCGTCGACAGCCCCGGGTTCCTCGGCGACCTCGAGGCCGGCTACCGCCGGGCCCTCGACTGCATTGCGCCGGAGGTGGACGACGGTGCCGCCGGCGTCAACATCGACGGCATCTGCCGGACCGACCCCTTCTGCCGGGGGAACGCCCTCGAGGCCCGGCGGCTCCTCAACCTCGCCGGTGCGCCGGTCGGGACGACGTTCTGCCTCGACCGCTACGATGCGGCGCACCGTGCGGCCCCCTTGACCGTCGAGACGAACCCGGACCTCGCGAGCGGCGTCGGGACCTCGTGCGGCTCGCTCCTCGGCCTCGACGCCGTTGCCGGGACGTTCGAGCGGCTTTCCGCAGAGGTCGACGGGGTTGATGCCCGCCCCGTCTGGGAAGAGATCGCCTGGGCCGACGCCCGGATCACGAAGGCCTGCGACAAGTACCTCCGCCGGTTCGACCCGCCGCGGGTCGCGATAGCCGCAGAGGGTGCGTATGCCTCGTTTGCCGCGGACCTCCTCGACCGCTACCTCGGCGCCGAGGTTGCCTGCATTGCGGCCCGGACCGGTCCCGGCGGCTCCACGACTGATTTTGCGGCGATCAGGGAGATGATCGCGGACGCCGAACCGGACCTGGTCCTCGGCTCCTCCTACGAGCAGTCGATCGCTCCCGGCGCCGCGTTCGTCGGGCTGACCCCGCCTATCCGGGGCAGGATCCTCCTCTCCTCCCGTGCCCTCGCCGGGACCGAGGGGGCGCTCCGGCTGATGGACGAGGTGCTCAACGCCTGCGCCAGCCGCTCCCGGAGCCCGGAGGCCGGGCCGGCAGGCCTCTCCTGAGGAAAGCGTTAATACCGCGGGTGCCGCACAGCAATCATAACGGAGAATGGGGGGTCCCGGCGGACCCTCGCCTCCCGCTGGAGCCGGTCCGCATGCCGCTTGTAAAGATCGAGATCCGTTCAGGAAAGCCGGTCGAGTACCGGCAATCGCTTATCGAGAGCCTCCGCAGGGCTTTCGTGGACGCTTTAGAGACTCCGGAGGAGGCCCTCTGGCTCCGGCTCTGCGAGCGGAAAGAGGAGAACTTCCCGATGCCCCCCGGCCGCTCCGGCGACGCCGTCCTGATCGAGGTCTCGCTCATGCCGGGGCGGAGCGCCGGGAAGAAGGAGGTGCTGTACCGGGCGATCGTCGGGAACCTTGCCCGTGATCCGGGCGTCCGCCCTGAAGACGTCTGCATCGTCCTCTACGAACCGCCGGTCGAGAACTGGGCCGAGCACGGCGAGGCATTCATGCCCTCCTGAGAGATTTCCCGGATATCATAAGGTATTTAAGACCCGGCGCACATCGGGGTGCCGATCCCGTCCTATGGGCGGGGTCGGTACAGGAGGGTTATGGCATGACACACCACGGCGGATACGGCGCCCACGATATGCTTCTGTCGAAGATGTATGACTATTTAGACGAGGACCAGATGCGGGAGCTGATGGTCCGGATGATCGAGTCCCGCATCAAGATGAAGCAGCAGCACATCGAGATGATGCAGTACAAGGTTGAGACCTATAAGATGGCACGCGACATGCTCCAGAAGGGCATGAAGAAGTGAGCCTGCGCGTCCTCGCATGCCCCGGTGCGCGGGCCCGGGGCTCCTCTTTTTTACTCATCCCGGTGAATGATCCGGTATGGACCTGATCGTCAGGGGATATCGCGAGGAGGATTTCCCGTCCGTCTCCGCCCTCGAACGGGAGAACAGTCCGGGAGACTGCAAGCCCGAGGTCTTCGTCCGGCAGGCGGGGGTTCTCTTTGCTGATACGTTCCTCGTCGGGGAGTGTGCCGGGAAGGTCGTCGGCTACACCATCGGGGCGCTCGTGCAGCACCGGCCGGCGACCGGGTGGATCATCCGGCTGGTGGTCTCGGGAGAGCACCGGCGCCGGGGGTTCGGGGAGAGTCTGGTTGCCGCCGCCGTCGGGAGCCTCCGGGACCGTGGCGCCGGGGAGGTCTATCTCTCGGTTGCGCCGCAGAACCACGCCGCCCGGGCACTCTATGAGAAGCACGGTTTTGAGGCTGCCGGCTTCTGCCCGGCCTACTTCGGCGAGGGGGCCGATCGGCATATCCTCCGGCGGGACCTCACTCCGGGGAAGGCTTAATCAGTCCGGGTTGAGATAGGATGTCAGATACCATGCCCCTCACCCCGCTCCGTATCGGAGAGGCGTTCAAACCGGCGCCGCAGTTCCGGTCCTACCTCTACGCCTCGCTGGTCCTGGCCGTCGTCCTCTTCGTCCTGCCCTGGCTCATCCCGGTCGTCGTCTTCAGCCCGACCGCCATCGGTCTCGCCATCACGCTGCCGGTCGTTGCCATCGTCCTCTTCGTCATCTACTGGATCCCCCTCTACTACGCGAGCATCGTCTACCGGCTCACCGTCACCGAGATCACCTGGCAACGGGGGGTCTGGTTCCGGCAGACGGGGATCGTCCCCTACAACCGGATCACGAACGTCGATATCATCCAGGGCCCCCTGATGCGGTTCTTCGCCTTCTCGGCGGTCAAAGTACAGACCGCGGGCTACTCCGCCCAGGCGCAGGCGGAGATCTACCTCAACGGGATCGAGGACCCGAAGGATCTCCAGGAGAAGATCATGAACTTCGTCCGGACGACCGGTCCGACCGCGATCGGGGCCGGGGCGGAGGAGCCGCCGGCACTCCCGGCCGCTGTTGAGGTCCTGGAGGAGCTCCGGGCGATCCGGCGGCTGCTCGAAGGCCGGCAGGGGAGATAACACTTTTTTGAAAAAAGGCGGGAGGACTAACTCCCGACGACGATATCGCGCTTGACGACCAGGACCGGCTGCCGGGCGTTCTTGATGACGTACTCGGAGACCGTGCCGAGCAGCCGGTCGCGGATGTTGGACCTGCCGTGGGAGCCGAGAACGATGAGCGAGGCTCCTTCCGCATCCGCGGCGGCGACGACCTCTTTGCCCGGACTCCCCACGGGCGTCCTGACGGTCACCTTCAGCCCCCGCTTCTCGAGCGCCCGGCGGGTGTCGATGATCCGGTGCTGGATCTCCTCCCGGAGTTCCCGCTGGGCCTCGGTCTCCCGGTCGGGCACGGTGCCGAGGAACCCCTGCCCGCCCGAGGCGATCAGGGTGACGTCCTTTGAGTCGATGACATGGACGAGGACGACTTCACGGGTTCCGGCCTCCTGCAGTGCGGGAATATAGTCCAGCACCTTCATGGAGGGCCCTGAGAAGTCGGTAGGGAACAGGATGCGTTCAAACATGGATGACACTCTCCGGTGGTCCGTATCTCTCTCACAGGGTATTTAAAGGAGACTGTGCCGGCCGTGATGGAGGGGCTCATCCCCGCCCCTTCCCCCGTACGAGCACCCGCCACCGGTGCAGCATCCGCCGAAGCCCCGCGGTCCCGACGGGCGCAGGGTACGGGAGCGGAATGACCGTCCCCTCCGGGTCAACGACCAGATCGAGGGCTTCTGCGCACTCGGCCGCGACCGCCTCCGCGACCGGGTCGGGGTTGAGGACCGGGTGGGGAGGCCGGAAGCAGACCCGGCTCCCCGCGATCTCGGCAAACCGGGAGAGCATCTCCGCCTGGTAGGCCCGCTCCGCCTTGACGGCTTCCGAAGAATCGACGCCGCAGACCCGGCCGGCCTCCTCGAGAAACCGGCACGTTCCGGCAAGGGCCGTCGGGAACGACTCGATATAGGGCGTCCCGAACCTCCTCCTGAGATCCTCGCCGACCGGCCGGAGGGCGGGCTCGCGGAGGATGTTGACGGCGGCGGAACCGAGCCGGCCGGCATCCGCTGTCGCAAGCCCCCGCACGAACCGGAGGTTGATCCCGATGCCGAGCCGGGAGAGGAGGCGGGTAAGCTCCGCCGCGTTCTCGTCGACGCCGTACTCCAGGTTCTTCTCGCCGATGAGGTTCGCCGTGAGCGTCACCTCCGCCGCAGGGCTCGCGAGCGTTGCGACCGAGGAGAGGGCGTTCCTGATCCCGGTCTCAAAGACCCCGCCGAGGAACCCCGCCGTCGGGACCGCTATCACCGGGACGCCCCAGGGCTTTGCGCAGACCGCCGCCGTATCGTCCCCGATCGTCTCGACGATGCAGGTC
The DNA here is from genome assembly GCA_023457135.1 of Methanobacteriota archaeon. Lineage (GTDB taxonomy): Archaea > Halobacteriota > Methanomicrobia > Methanomicrobiales > Methanoculleaceae > Methanoculleus. The sequence goes on from JAEWMO010000116.1 coordinate 21,967, forward strand.
GAGAGGACGAAGACCGAGGCGGGCGCGGGGTTCGCCGCGAGCACCCGCGCTATCGTCTTCTCGAGAGCCTCCTCGCCCCCGAAGATGATGTCGTTCTCCGTGAGCCGCGTGGAGAAGAGGTGGGGGACCTCCACGCGGTCGTTTGCGAGGATCGTGGCGTGGAGGAGGGAGAAGTTGTGGTGGGTGCATCCCGCCGGACCGTGGATGATGCAGGCCGCGTCCCGTACCTGCGTCAGGACCGAGAGCGCTCCGGTCAGGGTGCACCCCTCAAACCTGGACGAATTCGAGGGCGAAGGATTCGAGCTCATCCATCTCGAGCGGGGTGGGGATGCTTGTCGTTGTATTCGCGTAGATCGTCCGGGCCAGTTCCCGGTAGACCGCCGCCTGGTTCGAGTCGGGAGCGTACTCCACGACCGTCTGCTTCTGCAGCTCCGCGACCTGGACCACCCGGTCGCGGGGGATGTAGGCGATGAGCCGGGAGTTGATCCGGCGGGCGAACTCCTCCACCAGGTCCCGCTCGCCCTCGATGTTCTTCGCGTTGCAGATGACGCCGGCAAGCGAGCACCTGCTCCGCACCCGGCGGGAGAGCCGGGAGATGGCCTTGGCGATGTTGTTTGCCGCGTAGATCGACATCAGTTCGCCGGAGGTGACGAGATAGACCTCCTGCGCGTAGCCCTCCCGCATCGGCATCGCGAACCCCCCGCAGACGACGTCGCCGAGGACGTCGTAGACGATCACGTCGCCCGTGAGCGCCTCAAGGCGCTCCAGGAGCTGGAAGGTCGCGATGATCCCCCGTCCGGCGCACCCGATCCCCGGTTCCGGCCCGCCGGCCTCCACGCAGCGCACCCCCGCAAAGCCGGTGTGGACGACGTCGCCGACGGTGATGTTCGCGTCGCCGCGCTCCCGGATAAGGTCGAGCACCGTCGGGATCCAGGTCCCGTGCACCAGCATCCGGGTGCTGTCGTGCTTGGGGTCGCAGCCGATCTGCAGGATGTCGAGCCCTTCCCCTGCGAGTGCTGCCGAGAGGTTTGCTGCTGTAGTGGATTTCCCGATTCCACCCTTCCCGTAGAGGGCGATCTGTTTCATTATCTCTACTATGCGCTCGCATGGGTAATTAGGTGTCGGATGCTGATCGGTAATATCTTGTATATATTCTTTTTGTAGATTTACAAATTTGTTTTAAACCGCCCTGGTGACAAAATACTAATTAAAATAATTCCTTTTATTCATCCATTGATTATAATTTGATTTTATTCATTCGAAATGTATATAATGGCCCGTCTGAAACTCTTGTACAACAGAGGGAAAACGACTCATGGACCCACGGTTTCGATCACGGTTGGTTGCGGCGATTGTCCTCCTGATCGCCGTCTGTTCGATCTTCTCGGTGAGCCCGGTTGCCGGTTTCCATCTGGAGAACAGGGATGGGAGCGGGACCGACGCGGCACTTGCAGAGGCCCTGGTGCTGCAGCAGAGCACCAAGATCAGGGATGAGTACATGGAGAACCTCACGGTCTACATCGACAGCCGAAACGAGCGGTTCCAGCAGCTCGAGGCGTCTACGTTCGGCCTCTATGTCCCCGAAGAGAACGCCATCTACATCCGCTCGGACAGGCACCCCGAGCGGGCGGACGAGGTCTTCGTCCAGCAGGTCGGCTACCGTGTCTACCACACCATGGGGTTCGACCGGAGCACCGTCCTCCCGGCGCTGGAGATTGACCCGGGTTCGTACCTGGCCCACACCGGCGCCCCGCCGGGTGAGGAGCGGCAGGCGGCGGTCTTTGCCGAGGCCTTCATGCTCTACCACACCTCACCGGACCTCCTCAAGGCGGATGCTCCCGCGATCTACGCATACATGGACCTGCTGGCAACGACCGGCGGGGACTGTGCAGCGGTGGACGACCTCTACGCCCACCAGCCGGAGTAACCGGCACCCTTCTTTTTCTGGCCGACCCGGAGAGGTTCAGTCGAAACCCTTGAAGACGCCCGTGATGAGCATGATCACCGGGATGATCTCAAGACGCCCGATCCACATGACCATGATGAAGAGAACCTTCGCCGGGTCGGTCATATCGGGGGAGACGAACCCCGTGGATATACCGTTGTTGGACATTGCGGAGACGACCTCGAAGATGACGTTGCTCGAATCGAAGGCCGTGGGCTGCAGGTGCATCACCAGGATCGTCGCGACGAAGATGGTGAGGAAGTAGAGCATGATGATCAGCATGTTCCGGGAGACCTCGAGTTCGGCGACGTTCTTCGGGATCACCCTGCCGTCGTACTTGAAGGGGACAAGCACCTTGCCCGAGACGAACATCCGCCGGAACCACCAGACCAGGCTCTCAAAGCCGAGGACCACCCGCGAGAGTTTGATACCGCCGGCGGTGCTCCCCGCCGCTCCGCCGATCACCATCAGCATCGAGAGGAAGAGGACCGTCACGCTCGCCCACTCATTGGGGGAGGCGACCTGAAAGCCGGTGCTGGTGACCGCCGCCGCCGACATGAAGAGCGCCTGGCGCACGGCGGTGGGGATATCCGTCCCGGTGAGCGTGACAAGATCCCAGGCTATCACGAAGATGCCGAGCGCAACGAGCATGACGAGGAGGCGGGCCTGCTGGTCGTCGAAGAACCGGACGCCTTTCTGGCGGTAGAGGAGGTAATAGAGCTTGAACGGCAGGGCGCCGGCGATCATCACCGGGATGATGAGGATCTCGAGAAACGGGTTGTTGTAGAAGGGGATCCCCTGTGAGTGGACGGAGAATCCCCCGGTGGCGATCGCGACGAGAGCGATGTTCACCGCGTCCCAGAGGGGTATCCCGGAGAGGAGGATGAGGGCGATCGAGACCGCGGTCAGCACCAGGTAGATCTTCCACATCTCCATGCCCGTCGCGACGACGCTCGGCATCAGCGCTTCCGAGCGGCCTTCCGACCGGTAGAGGCGGAACTGGGTCAGCCCGGTCCGCGAGGCCATCGCGACGGTGAAGGCGATGATCCCGATCCCGCCGAGCCACTGCATCAGCGACCGCCAGAAGAGGAGGGTCCGGGGCAGGTCCTCGACCGAGCGCATCATCGTCAGGCCCGTATCGGTCCATCCCGACATCGCCTCGAAGACGGCGTCGAGGTAGGAGATGCCGAGGCCGAGGGTGAAGGGGAGAGCGCTCACCAGCGCGATGATGAGCCAGATCAGGGCGACGGCCATGAGGGCGGCAGAGAGGGGGGCCTCGCGCTCCCGCCGGGGAACCCGGACAAGCAGTGTCCCGAGAAGGAAGAGGACGATGGGAACGGATGCCATGGGCAGGATCATATCCCACTCCCGGTAGATCCCCGCAACGACAAGCGGCAGCGCCGTGGCGGCGCTCATGTACCTGAAAATATTGCCGATGTCGGGTGCGATGATCGAGAACTGCTCGACCCTATCCATCGGTACACGTTCTCCGGGCGCTCTTATCTACTTTCTCCCGGCAAGCCGTTCGCCTTCCCGGAAGTTGAGAGCGCCTCATTTCATCGTCGCCCGCACCCGCACCCGCCGTCTTCGGCCGACGCCGCCCGGACTTCGCTGCTCGCCGCGGGTGCGCTCTCGATGAAGATGCGCCGGTTGATGATCCGCCAGGCGAGGATGAGCTGGGCCATATCCCCGGCCGTCAGGTAGGCCCCGCTCTCGACGAGGTCGATAGGCCGCACTAGCGTCTGGAGCTCGATGTTTCTCTCCAGTTTCTTCACGACGGCGTCGTTCAACTCCCCGTCGAACGTGAGGGCCCCCATCGCCCTCCCGTCGATCACCTCCGTGGTGAACTCGACCATGAAGTCCCGCTGCGAGAGCGAGAGGAGGGGGAAGAGGTCGATCGAGAGGTCGACGTCCCTGATGCTCCGATCAAGCCTGCTCTGGCAGAGGGTGACGTGGTAGACGTTGCGCTCCTCGCTCACCTCCCTCCCGTACTTCGAGAAGGAGATCCGGATGACCGCGTCCGCAAACCGGCACTGCGGCGCGACATACCGCTCGAAGTCCGGTCTGCGCTCCTCCATCTCTTTCTCGACGGCATCGATGGAGTATCCCCGCTGCTCGACGTCGCGCTTGATCTTCCAGGCCCGTTTGACGGCGGGGTCCGGGTCCACGTAGAGTTTGAAGTCGATCAGGGCCCGGAGCTTTTCGGTGATGAAAGGGTGCAGCCCCTCGATGATCAGGATCTTCGTCGGTTTGAACTCAACCGGCGGGTCGAACATGCCGTTGTCGTGGTTGTAGACCGGTTTTTGAATCGTCTTCCCTGATTTGAGGGCCGCAAGATGCTCTTCTAAGAGGTCGAACCGGTTTGCCTCGGGCACAAGCGGCGTGATGCCGAGCTCTTTACGCTCCCGGCGGTCGTAACGATGGTAATCGTCGAGGCTGAACGTGGAGACGAGATCCGCGCCGAAGATCTCCCGGATCGCCCGGGTGAACGTGGTCTTACCGCTCCCGCTGTCTCCTGCGACGCCGATGACGAAGACGTACGACGACTCGGCAATGACTCTCTTGAAATCGGATCGGGGCATGGGTCAGCTCCGGGAGTGGTGGTATCCTGGCGTGTTAAGATTTCGGTGCCGGGATGATCCCGGCCTCCCGGTGCCGGTTCGCGATCTCGTCGGCGAGCCGCTCCAGCGCCGCGAAGTCCTCCTCTTTCGGGAGGCCCTTGACGTAGACCGGATTGAGCACCTCGACCTTGAGCCGGTCGAGCATCCCCGCCAGGGTATCGACGGTCTTGCCGCCCCAGCCGTAAGACCCGATCACCGTCGCGTAGCGGGTCTTCGGGCGGAGGAGGTTTGCGAGGTATGCCGCGTAGACCGCCTGGGGATGGGGGCCGAAGATGACCGTCGGGGTCGCGATCACGACCGTCGCCGCGTCCACGAGCGCTTTGGCGAGTTCGCCGATATCGGTCCGGGGCAGGTTGAAGGGCTCGACCTCGACGCCGCGCCGCATCAGGGCGTCGACGAAGTGGTCGACCATCGCCTGCGTGCTCCCGTGCATGGAGACGTAGGGAAGGACCACGGTGTTCTTCACGTCGTCGCCCGTCCAGTCCCGGTAGGCGTCCATGATGAACGCCGGTTTATCGTAGATCGGGCCGTGGCTCGGCGCGATCAGGTCGATCTGCCGGGTTGCGAGTTTTGCAAGGTGGGCTTTGATGCTCGACCGGAAGGGCATCATGATCTCGGCGTAGTAGCGTTTCGCCGACTCGTAGACCACACCCTCGTCGGGGACATAGAGGGAGCTCGTCGCGTAGTGCGAGCCGAAGAGGTCGCAGGGGAAGAGGATTCGGTCCTCCGGGAGGTAGGAGAGCATCGTCTCCGGCCAGTGGACCCAGGGGGCGATGATGAACTCGAGTGTCTTCCCCCCCAGGGGGAGCGTATCACCGTCGCCGATGGTGATGACCTGGTCAGGGTCGATGTGGAGGAGGTCGACGAGGAAGTCCCGACATTTGGCGTTCGTCACGAGTTTCGCGCCATATCTGTCGAGGATCGCCGGTATCGACCCGGAGTGGTCCTGCTCGGCGTGGCTGGCGATGACGTAGTCGATCTTCTTAACGCCGAGGCTCTCCAGGTTTCCCACCAGTTCCCCGGTCTTTACCGGGTCGACGGTGTCGATCAGCGCTGTCTTCTCGCTACCCCGGATGAGGTAGCTGTTGTAAGTTGTCCCGTCGGGGAGCGGGATCAGTTCGTCAAAGAGCCGCCGGTCCCAGTCGATGGCCCCGACGGAGAAGACGCCCTGCACAATCTCACGTGCGGCCATATCCATCAGCCTCCACCGTTCCGTGGTATACAGAGATATCTGACATACGTTGCACTCCGTGGCCCCCGGCCTTTCCGGTGGGCCCTGATACGTCTATCCTGCCGGAACGCAGATAACGGTTTCGTCCTACTCCCCGCCGGGGAGGAGGGTGGTCTGCCCGCTTCCTCTCCTGACCTCGTTGGCGTAAAGGTGGGCCTGCCGGGTCGGTTCCGGGAGCCGGTAGCCCCGTGTCGTCGAAAGGACGAAGTCGACAGCGGCCTGGAGCCCGATCCGGTGCCCCACCGAGACGTAGACGGGCTTCGTCCTCGCTCTCGTCCGCACCGCCATCCCGATCGTCTCCCCATTGCGCAGGATGGGGGCGGTCGACCCCCTGTCGGGTCCGGGCTCGGCCGCTGTCCCGGAAAGAAGGCTCTTTGCAACCCCGATGGTCGGACGGTCGAGGAGGATGCCCATGTGGCTTGCGATCCCGAGTCCTCTCGGGTGGGCGATCCCCTGCCCGTCGAAGAAGATGACGTCCGGCTCGGACCGGAGCCGCCGGAATGCCTCAAGGAGCGCGGGCCCCTCCCGGAAGGAGAGGAGGCCGGGAATGTAGGGGAACTCTGTCACGGTAAAGGCCGCGACCCGCTCGACGACGGCGAGATCGGGGTAGCGGAGGGCGACGACGACCGCGTGGATCTCGTCCGACCCCCTCGCGTAGGAGGCGTCGGTCCCGGCGACGAGGGAGACCTCCCCCGGATCGCCCGCGGGACGGACCCGTTCCCGGAGCGTCTCCTGGAGGCGGACGGCCTCGCCCGGTGTCAGGTCGAAGGGATAGGTCTCGCTGATCTTCATGAACGCTCCCGTTGTTGGTTTAATCCCTGTCGTCCTATAAAACTATTATAATATACCTTACACGTGCAGCACCCTGCG
>JAEWMO010000117.1 GCA_023457135.1 Methanobacteriota archaeon
CCATCGAACCGGGAACCTGCAGGATAAGCACAAATTAGTGGATTCTCCTGAGCCGTTCAGTATAAGTGGTTACACGACCAATATATACTGTGAGTTTTGCTGCGATTCAGGACGCCGCTCGTTCAGCGGAGGTCACAGATGACTGATACCTACGATGCTTCCCATATCACGGTACTCGAGGGTCTAAGGCCCGTCCGGGAACGTCCTGCCATGTACATCGGCAGCACGGAGACCCGGGGGCTGCATCACCTCGTCTACGAGGTCGTGGACAACTCGGTCGACGAAGCCCTCGCCGGGTTCTGCGACCAGATCCTCGTGACCGTCCACCGTGACGGCTCGGTCACGGTGGATGACAACGGGCGCGGTATCCCGGTCGATACCATGCCCCAGTACAACAAGAGCGCTCTTGAGATCGTCCTCACGGTGCTCCACGCCGGCGGAAAGTTCGACAAGAACACCTACCAGGTATCCGGCGGCCTGCACGGTGTCGGCGTCTCGGTTGTCAACGCCCTCTCAAGCTGGCTCGATGCAACGGTCTTCAAGGACGGCAACGTCTATGAGATGCAGTTCCGGCAGGGGCTGGTTGCAAAGCCGCTCACGAGCCGCCCGGAGACCGAGCACGAGATGGCGGCGCGGTACGAGGAGCGGTACGGCAGCCGGCCCCGGCAGCCGATCGACTACGAGCGCCTCCGGGGCACCCGGATCACGTTCCAGCCCGACCGGTCGATCTTTGAGACCGTCGAGTTCGACTACGACGTGCTGGACCACCGGCTCCGCGAGCTCGCCTACCTCAACAGCGGCCTTACGATCGTTCTGCGCGACGAGCGCACCGGCGATTCCGTCACCTACTGCTTCGAAGACGGCATCAGGGAGTTTGTCGGCCATATCGGTGAGGGAAAGGAGAGACTCCACGAGGATGTTATCTACTTCCAGAAGCGCGACGCCGAGAGCATGGTCGAGGTCGAGGTGGCCCTGCAGTACAACGACTCGTACACAGAGACGATCCACACCTACGTCAACAGCGTGAATACCCGTGAGGGCGGCACCCACCTTGAGGGGTTCAGAAGCGCCATCACCCGCGCGATCAATACCGCCGCCCGCCGCAATAACCTCCTCAAGAACAACGACGCCCAGGTCAGGGGCGAGGACGTCAGGGAAGGCCTCGCCGCGGTCATCAGCACCCGGGTCGCGAACCCGCAGTTCGAGGGGCAGACCAAGATGCGCCTCGGGAACAGCAACGTCCGGGGCATCGTGGACTCGCTCGTCTACTCGTCGCTCACCGAGTACTTCGAGGAGCACCCCAAAAGCCTCCAGGCGATCGTCGACAAGGCGATGGCAGCGGCCCGGGCGCGGGAAGCCGCCCGGAACGCCCGCGAACTCGCCCGGCGGAAGAGCACGCTCGAGACGACCGGCCTCCCCGGCAAACTTGCCGACTGCCAGGAGCGGGACCCGGCAAAGAGCGAGCTCTATATCGTCGAAGGAGACTCTGCAGGCGGTTCGGCAAAGCAGGGGCGGGACCGGAAGTTCCAGGCGATCCTTCCCCTCCGGGGGAAGATCCTGAACGTCGAGAAGGCCTCGGAGCACAAGATCTTAAAGAACGCCGAGATCCAGGCGCTGATATCGGCTATCGGGACCGGGGTCGGGGACAGCTTCGACGCGGAGCGGGCCCGGTATCATCGCATCATCCTGATGACCGATGCCGATGTCGACGGTGCGCACATCCGGACGCTGCTCCTCACGTTCTTCTACCGCTACATGGTAGGGCTCGTCGAGAACGGCTACATCTACATCGCCCAGCCGCCGCTCTACCGGGTGGCGAGGGGCAAGCAGGAGCGTTACGCCTACCGCGAAGAGGAGATGCGGGCCGTCACCGCCGAATGGGGCGAGAAGGGCGTCACAATCCAGCGCTACAAGGGTCTCGGTGAGATGAACGCGGGACAACTCTGGAGCACCACCATGGACCCGGAGAACCGGGTGCTCAAGCAGGTGCGGATCGAGGATGCCGTCTATGCGAACGACATCTTCGAGAAACTGATGGGAGAGAACGTCGATGCCCGGCGGGACTTCATCCGCCGGCACGCAAAGGAGGTGAATAACCTTGATATCTGACCAGGTTGTCCCGATCAACATCGAAGAAGAGATGAAATCATGCTACATCGACTACGCGATGAGCGTGATCATCGGCCGCGCCATCCCCGACGCGAGAGACGGTTTAAAGCCCGTTCATCGCCGGACGCTCTTCGCCATGTGGGAGATGGGCAACACGAGCGACAAGCCCTACAAGAAGAGCGCCCGTGTTGTCGGAGACGTGATGGGTAAGTACCACCCGCACGGCGACTCCGCCATCTACGATACGCTGGTGAAGATGGCGCAGCCCTTCTCCTACCGCTATATGCTGGTCGACGGCCAGGGGAACTTCGGGTCGATCGACGGGGACTCCGCTGCAGCCATGCGTTACACGGAGGCGAGGCTCACGAAGGTCTCGGAGGAACTCCTGGCCGATATCGACAAGAAGACCGTCGATTTCGTCCCGAACTTCGACGAGTCGCTCGAGGAGCCCGACGTCCTTCCGGCCAAACTCCCGAACCTCCTCGTCAACGGTTCGAGCGGGATTGCCGTCGGCATGGCGACGAACATGCCGCCCCACAACCTTCGCGAGGTCTGCGAGGCGACCTGCCGCGTCATCGACGAACCCGGTATCTCCACCGAGGAACTGATGCGGATCATGCCCGGCCCCGATTTCCCGACCGGCGGGATCATGATGGGCACCGAAGGGGTGCGGGACGCTTACCTGACCGGGCGCGGGAAGTGCGTGGTCAGGGGGGTCGCGGAGATTGAGGAAGAAGGCCGGACGCCGCAGATCATCATCACCGAGATCCCCTTCCAGGTGAACAAAGCACGCCTGATCGAGCATATCGCCGGCCTCGTCCGGGACAAGAGGATCGAAGGGATCGCAGACATCCGCGACGAGTCGGACCGCGACGGCATGCGGATCGTGATCGACCTCAAGAGAGGCGCCGCACCGCAGGTGATCCTGAACTTCCTCTACAAGCACACGGCGCTCGAGTCCACGTTCGGGATCATCAACCTCGCGATCGTCGACCGCCAGCCCCGCACCTTAAACCTCAAGGAGCTCATCCACGAGTTCCTCAAGCACCGGGTGGACGTGGTCAGGCGCCGGAGCGAGTTCGATCTCGCAAAGGCTGAGGAGCGGATGCACATCCTCCGCGGCCTTCTCGTCGCCCTCGACAACATCGACGCGGTCATCGCAACCATCCGGGCGTCCGGGACGACCGATGAGGCCATGGCCGCCCTGGTGGCGAAGTTTGAGCTGGACGAGGTGCAGGCGGACGCCATCTTAAAGATGCAGCTGCGGCGGCTCGCGGCGCTCGAACACCAGAAGATCCTGGACGAACGCGATGCGCTCGCAAGCGAGATCGCCCGGCTGAACAGCATCCTCTCAAGCGAGGCAAGCATTCTCGCGGAGATCCGGAAGGAACTCATCGATATCAGCACCCGCTTCGGGGACGCCCGGAGGACCCAGATCGGATACGCAACCGAGACGCTTGAGAAGGAAGACCTCATCGAGGACAAGCCGATGCTGGTCTCGCTCACCTCCTCGAACTATATCAAGCGGATCGACCTCGACACCTACCGGAACCAGCGGCGCGGGGGCCGCGGCGTCATCGGCATGGCGACCAAGGACGACGACGGGGTCGAGAATGTCTTCGTCGCGAACATGCACGACAACCTTCTCTGCTTCACCGACAGGGGAAGGGCATACTGGCTGAAGGTCTACGACCTCCCCGAAGGGCAGCGGGCGAGCAAGGGCAAGGCACTCGTCAATCTCCTGAACCTCGCCGGCGAGGAGCGGGTGACGACGGTGATCCCGGTGAGGGAGTTCCGGTCCGACCACTACCTCTTCTTTGCAACGAGAGAGGGGACGGTCGCGAAGGTGGCGCTCAACGAGTTCTCGCGACCGAGGCAGACCGGGATCAATGCCATCAACCTCCGTGACGGCGATGCGCTGGTGGACGTGAAGGCGACCGACGGGAACCGTGAACTGATCCTGACGACGAAGTTCGGGCAGAGCCTCCGGTTCCACGAGGAGGCCGTCCGCCCTGTTCACCGCAACGCGATGGGCGTGCGGGGGATCAAGCTCCGCCACGGCGATGCTCTCCAGGCGATATCCATCGTCGAAGACGACCATCTCCTCACCATAACCGAACAGGGATACGGGAAGCGGACGGAGTTCGACGAGTTCCGCGGACACGGCAGGGGTACGATGGGTGTGCGGAACATCGTCGTCGACGTCCGGGGCGGCGGTGTCGTCGGGTCGATGGCGGTCTCCGACGACGACGAGATCATCGTGATGAGCGCTTCCGGCATTGTGATCCGGACGAAGGTCTCGGAGATATCGGTCCAGAAGCGGGGCACCCGGGGCGTCCGGGTGATGAAACTCGATGATGGCGACCGCGTCATCGGGTTTACGATACTCGATTCGGGCGACGAGGCGTAAGGCCCGTCTCCATCCTCTTTTGTTCGGGAGCGGCTCTCCGCAATGGGTCAAGAGTCCGCCCCCCCGGCCGGAAAAAAGATTAAAAAGCCGGTTTTCCGAAGTACCTCAGCGCTTCGGGCCGGTGACGCTCAAGTTCGCTGAAGAAGTACTGCGAGAGCTGCGGGTCGGAGTCGTCGATCGCCTGCTGCAGGGTGCGCATCAGCCATCCCTTGATCTCCTAGCCCTGATCGAGCGTATTCATCACGACGACGACCGCCTCATCCACATCCTTTCTGTCATTCCACCGATAGGGCATAACTTCCATCCCCGGAAGGGGAATACCCGCACCACCTATAAAGCGTTTACGGGCGTCTGCACCTCCGGGAGCCTCCTGTATACGGGCCCGCCAACCCTGCGGCCCCTCCCCTCACACCTGCGGGAGATTTATCCGG
>JAEWMO010000118.1 GCA_023457135.1 Methanobacteriota archaeon
AAGCATCATCCTCGCCCTCGTCATGCCCGGCAGCATCATCGCACGGGCAACGGCAATGTTCATGGGCCTCTGTGCGTCCGCGTTCCTGCCGGCCTACGCGCACGCCATGTTCAGCGACAGGCCGAGCCTCTCCGCGGCAAAGCTGAGTCTGGCCACCGGGACGGCCGCCTGGTTCATATGGACCGCTTTTATCCACATCAAAGAGTCGGAACTGCTCGGACTGTCAGACCTCATCTTCGGGGTGCCGGCGATCCTTCCCATGCCGTGGCAGGCCGTGGATCCCCTCGTCATCGCCCTCCCCCTTTCGGCGGCTGCGCTGCTGGTCGGGCTGGTGCTCGACCGTCATCAGGTTCCTGCGGAGAAAGCGGCCGAAACCGTCTGATAACAGGTTTTTCTGCAGGCGGGGGTGCTACCGGTCACCAGCACCCCTTCTCGTTTTTATCCCTCGGGGCCCAGGGCATACGTATGATCTGCTCCCGGTCCCATTCGCCCCCGAACCGGTCAAGGACCGGTTCACCAGAGCCAGGCCAGCAGGAAGATGGCTATCAGCAGAAGGCCGTCCTGAAGAGCGACGGAGAGGAGCATGATCTCGGTGCCCCGCCTCGGCCCGAAGATTGCAATGTAGAAGGACCCGAGCCACCGCAGGTAGGTGACGAGACTGGTGAGCAGGTTGGCCACAAGGAGCGTGATGACGATGTCCCTGCCCGACATATCACCCGCCGCGAGCAATCCGGATGCAAGGCTTGCTGCAGCGATATATGACCCGAACTTTGCAGCAATGATCGCGAGGCCCTCCGGAGGTATGGGGAAGAGCCTGCTCGCTCCCTCCAGGTATGCAGCAACGGCATCGAAGATTCCTGCCTCGATGAGGAGCGCCACAACCACGAGCGTCGGGATCATGATACCGAGGATCCGGCGAAGGGCTTTCGCAGTCGGTCCGAGTGAGGCCTGTACAGCCTCTTTCAGGGACAGAGCCCGACCTGCGGATCGCTCCGGCGCCCGGAGCGGCTGAACCGCAGGAAAGAGTATCCTCCCGGCTGCCATGACGATGCCCGTCTTGAGGAACCCGATCCCCACCAGTATGGCGAAATAGATGACGCCGAATACCCCGAGCAGCGGCACATAGACCGGAATAAGGTAGCGCCAGTGCATGACGACGGACGGAAAGGAGTTGATGAGCGCTGCGACGATCAACTCGCCCCTCCCGATCATCCCTTTGTGGTAATAATCGACGAGCATCGCGTCTGCTGCCTGGGGCGAGATGAATGCCAGGAGAAAACTCGTTCCGCACTCATGGGGCAGGTGAGAGAACGTCGTGATCGGATAGGCAACCCTGGCAATCCTGTCGGTGATCCGGAGAGCAATCAGGATCTCGGCGATCAGTACACCTACGATGACGATCGGGACCGTCCGGAGCAGAAGCTCGGATGCGAGGGCCAGGGTCGCTGAAAAGATCTCTATCGTGCTGTCCATGATTTACCGGTCGCGCAGGGACGGTATGCGGGCTCATCCCGAAACAACATCTCATACGCCCTTTGTGCATATCACCGTTCTGGATACGGACGGCGGTGCGCGACCGGCTCTACAATCCCTGACAGCAGCAGGGATCCCATTGTGGTAGGAGACCAGCGGCCGGGGTCATTCCGGTGGCCCGGGGGGAACTCCTGTAGAGAGGACGTAACTCCCGTCGATCCGCACCTCTCCCCGTCCGCCGAACATGAGCCCTCCGTCTTCCGGACGGAGCAGGCGGACGATGTTCGGGTTCTCCCGGTCCGGCCCCTGCTCGATGACGAGCGTCCGGTCTGTCCAGAGGTTCTGCCGGATGAGGAAGTTCCCGAGGGCGGCGTTCCCCGAACCGGTCGCCGGGTCCTCCAGGTAGCCGAACGTCGGGGCGAATACCCGGCTGTGCAGGTCGTTCTCCCTGTACTCCGTCTCGCGGGTGTAGACAGTGACCACATCGACGGCGTGGTCGAGGGCGAACGCGCGGAGCGTCGTGTAGTCGGGGGAGCACCGGATACAGGCGTCGAGCGAGACGAGGGGAACGAGAAGCGTATCGAGGCCGGCGTTCACAACGCCGAGAGGTATCGCGGAATCGATGTCATCGAGATCGAGACCGAGAGCGGCGGCGGTTTCTGCGGCGCCCGGACGTGCATCGGAGAACTCCGGGTCGGGAGCCCGGATATACACCATGCCGTCATCAGGGACCCTGTTCCAGACGGTGACGGCACCTCTGTTCGTCCGGAGGAGCAGGTTCTCCCGGTCCCGGAACCGGCTATCGTTCCTTACCACGTCGTCCATAATGGCTATCGTCGCGTGACCGCAGAACTCGACCTCCCGCTCGCAGGAGAAGTAGCGTATCGAGAGATCGCATACGCCCGGCGCGCCCTCGCGGAGAAAGCCCACCTCCGAGACGAAACCCTTCAGTTCGCGGGCAATCCTCTGCATATCCTCGTCGGTGATCTCATCGTCCGGGGAGAGAGCGACATACCCCGCGGGGTTCCCTGACGATCTCCCTGATGCAAAGGCATCAATCTTTTTGAACCGGTAGTATTTCACGCGTTCACTCCAATCGGCGGCCGTCTGTCCGTCGCCATGTGAATGCCGCTTTCGCGGGCAGCCTCCGGGCTCTCACCCGGTTATGCTTGCTTCTGACGCCGGAGCCGGGGAGGGCCGTCCGTCCAGCGTATATACGGGCCCGGAGGAAAAAAATTTGCCGTGTACTCCGCCGGGATCACCTGCAGGATGCCGGCAAAGGCGGGATCACTTCGTCCGCGCGGCGGCAGCCTCACCGTTCTTGGGGGAGTATCAGTTCTTCCGCCCCCTGCAACCTCTGTCAGGGTATAGGTTCTTTAGGGGGTCCCCGTCGTGCAGACCTATACCGAGAGGGTACCCTGGCGGATTAGAATACAGGAAATTCAGTGAAGTCCCTGGAAAATGGCCGATCAAAAGAGAAAAGTTCATCCGCAATCTACTCGCTTTTCCTGGTATGAACTCTCGCACAGTTACTGTTCTCCTGGCTGTATCTGCCCTCCTCGTCTTCTTTGCGGCAGGATGCACCGCCGCAACGGACGAACCGAAAGCATCCGCCGTCTCGCCGGCAGACGAGGCCTACGCCCGCGGAGCGGCAGAGTACGCGAATGCCAGCTACCGGGTTGCCGAAGAACGCTTTGCAGAGGCCTATGCTGTCTACGCGGATGCCGGCGATACGGAGAAAGCCCGGACAGCGAGAGATGCCATGTTCCGGGCGAACCGGACATACATGGAGTACCCGCTCGATACCGCTGCCGCAGAGGCGGCGTTGCGGGAGAAGGTCCCTGGCATCACCGATCAGAACATAGCCGACTGGCTGGAGAACTGTGCGCAGACGATCGTCTCGGAGAACGAGACGCTCTACTTCTACGATGTCGCCGGCAACTACCTCTACGCGCACACCGACGAGATGCAGAAGCAGAACGAGAGGAATCTCGACTTCGACTACGTCGCCCGGTATGCCTGGTCGGAGAACCGGTCCGGGGCGGCCGGGCCGTACGTGAACCCGGTGCACTACGCGGGCGTCGAGCGGCTTGAAGTCCCGTACGAGGCGCTTCCTTCTTCGGGAGTCATCAAGATCTGGTTCCCCCTCCCGGTCGAGACGGATTCGCAGCGGAACGTCACCGTCACGAACCTCTCGGCTCCCGACTTCATCGTCGCCGGCCCGTTCGCCACGGGGGCTATCGGCTACGTCTACTATGAGATCCCGGCCGGAGCGGTCAACGGCGACCTCGTCCTCTCGGCAGAGATCGACTTTGTATCCTACGAGCAGATCTTTGACGATATCGATCCGGCACTGGTCGGAGAGTACAACACGACCGATCCTGAGTACCTGCTCTACACCACGTCCGAGCGCAATATCGAGCTAACGGACGCAGTCCGGGAGAAGGCAAAGGAGATCGTCGGGAACGAGACGAACCCGCACCTTCAGGCGCAGATGATCTACCGCTACATCATCGAGACCTACCCCTACAGCCACGTCCCGCACATCTCACTCGATGCCCGCGAGCCGAA
>JAEWMO010000119.1 GCA_023457135.1 Methanobacteriota archaeon
CCCGCACCCTCCCCGTCGTCGAGTCCGGCACCCGGGAGAGCGCGCTCTGCACCATCGCAAATGTCGGGACCGCACTGGAGACCCTGCGCGAGGTGCGCAAGCACGTCCGCGGCGACCATAAGCGCCGCCTCGACAGCGTCGCGGTCATCCTCCGGGTGGTCGCGCTCGATGCCCAGGCGGCCTACGCGATCACCGACGAGGAGGCCCGGGCCTTCATCAGGGAGTGCCGCTCACGGTGAGGCAGGGCAGCCCCACCGTCCTCCCCGGAAGGCGCGGCCCTCCGGCCCCCGGCCTGCATGCAGAGGGTTTAACCGTATCCGCGCCAAGATCAGGCGCAATGAACGAGTCGCTCCGGCAGATCATCCACCTCGTCTTCGGCCTCGCGATCGCGGTATTCGTCCTTGCCTTCGACCGCGAACTCGTCGTTGCCGCTCTCATGCTCGCCCTCTTTGTGGGGTTCATCCTCTCCGACGCCCTCTCGCGGGGCTACGCCATCCCGCTCATCTCGGAGATCATCGCCAACCTCGAACGCCGGGACGCGGCGCCGGGCAAAGGAGCGCTCTTCTTTGCGCTCGGGGCCCTCTTCTGCCTCGTCTTCTTCGACCAGGAGATCGTCTTCCTCGGCCTTGTCGTCCTCTCGCTCCTCGACAGCATCACCACCCTCGTCGGCGTCCGGTTCGGCAGGACCCGGATCTACAACCACAAGACGCTGGAGGGAACGGCGGCCGGGATCGCGGTGACGACAGCCGCCCTCTGCCTCTTCGTCCCGCCGGCGATCGCCCTCGCGACGGCCGCGACAGCGGGCCTCACGGAACTCGCAAGTCCCGTCGATGACAACCTCGTCATCCCGGTCGCGGTCTGCCTCGTCCTCACGATGCTGGTATAACAGGCGCGGCGGCCTTCGTACCGCTCCTCTTTCTCGCTTACTTCGTCCCGTGAGATACCGACCGGTCGCACTCCGGGCAGGCAACCATAGCAGCACAGACGGCGCAGTCCTCCCCGGTGCAGGGCTGGACCCGGACCGTGACGCTCGTCCGGGGGAACTCCCCCCGGAGATCGGCCTCCACCTGCTTCACGATGCCGTAAGCCTCCTCGATCGTCGCGGTCCGCGGGACGACCAGGTGCAGGTCCACGAACCGGTTCGGGCCCGACCGGCGGGTCCGGAGCCGGTGGAAACCGATCGCCTCCGTGCAGTGCCCCGTAATGATCTCCCGGATGCGCGCCTCCTCCCCGGGAGGAAGGCTCCGGTCGACGAGGTCCTCAAGCGACCGACGGATGAGGTCGAAGGCAGCCCGGAGGATGATGACGGCGACCACGAGGGCGATGAGCGCGTCGAGAACGACCAGACCCGTCAGCTGGATCAGGACGAGCCCGGCCACGACCCCCGCAGAGGTGTAGACGTCCGTCCGGAGGTGCCAGGCGTCGCTCTCGAGTGCGATCGACTCGGTCTGCTTCGCCACCTTCATCAGCCGGGAGGAGACGTAGAGGTTCACTCCTGCCGAGAGCAGCATGACGGCGATGCCGATACCGAGCCTCTCGACGTTCAGTGTCTCCTCACCGCCGAGAAGCGTCCCTGCCGCCTCGTTGATGATCAGGACGGCGGCCACCAGGATCAGGACGGCCTCAAGGAGGCCCGATATGCTCTCGTACTTCCCGTGCCCGAAGGTGTGGCACTCGTCGGGAGGCCGGGCAGACTGCCGGACCGAGAAGTAAGCGACGACCGCAGCGATCAGGTCGATCGCGGAGTGGATGGCTTCCGAGATGATCCCGACGGAACCGATAGAGATCCCGACCGCCAGTTTCGCCACGACGAGGAACGTGTTCGAGGCGACCGAGAGGCGTGCGGTCTTCTCTTTCAGCGCCCCGTCCTGATCCGGGGCATCCCGCTCTCCCGGAATGACCGCTCCCATGATGGATGAGTGTTCGCACTCCGCCGGGATAGGGTTTTTCGTCTCCCGGCGGCGGGAAGATGGCTCCCCTCAGTCGACGGTCAGGATGATGAGCGAGTCCGTTCCCTCGCGGCCCGGCGAGACCCCCTCGGTCAGCACCACCTGCTCACCGGGCCGGATCAGTTCCGAATCCCGGATCGAGTCGAGTATCGCCCCATGCCAGTACTCCTTCTCGCTCCGGATCAGGAACGGGCAGACGCCGTAGGAGAACGCCAGGAACTTGAGGGTGCCCGGGTTCCGGGTGAAGGCAAGGATCCAGGCCTCGGGCTTGAACCGGGAGATGTTCCGGGGCGTGTTGCCCGCACGGGTCGGGGTCAGCACGAACCGGATGCCGAGCGCATCCAGCGCCTCGATGACATTCAAGGAGACGACGTCGTTGATGGTGATCTTCTCCCGGCCCTTCCCCACCCGGAAGTAGTCGAGCAGGTTGCACCCCGCCCCGACGGTTGCCCGCTTCTCCTCGGTCGAGCGGGCGATCTTTGACATCATCGCGACCGTCTCGACCGGATACTTCCCGATGGACGTCTCCTCCGAGAGCATGACGGCATCGGTCCCGTCAAGGATGGCGTTTGCGACATCGGTCACCTCCGCCCGGGTGGGTCGGATGTTGTCGGTCATCGACATCAGCATCTGGGTTGCGGTGATCACCGGTCGGCCGAGGATGTTGGCCTTCTGGATGATCCGCTTCTGCACCGAAGGAACCTCCTCGATGGGGATCTGGACGCCGAGGTCGCCCCGCGCGATCATGACGCCGTCAGCCTCCCGGAGGATCTCGTCGAGGTGCAGGAGCGCCTCCTGCCGCTCGATCTTTGCAATCACCCGGATGGACTTCCCCGACCGGCCCGCATGCTCCCTGGCTTTCCGGATATCCTCCGCTCGCTCGATGAAGGAGATGCTGAAGGTATCGAGCCCCTCGGCGAGCCCGAACTCGATGCACTCGAGATCCCGATCGGTCAGGGCACTGACCGCAAGGATCCCCCCGCCGCCCACGAGGCTCAGCCCCTTCCGCGAGAGAAGGGGGCCCCCGATAACCACCATAGCCCGGACATGGCTCTCGGTGACCTCGTCGACCCGGAGCTGGAGAAACCCGTCGCTGAGGAAGATGGTGCTCCCCGGCGAGACCAGCTGCGGAAACTGCTCGAAGTCGACGGGGATCAGGGAGAGATCGTCTGTCGCCGATGCGGGGACGAGGGTGACGGTCTCGCCCTTCTGGAGCATCATCGGCTCCCTGGCAAGGGCGCCGACCCGGATCTTCGGGCCCGGCAGGTCGAGCAGTATCGTGATCGGGCGCCCGACATCGTCCGCGGCCGTCCGGATGTTCCGGATGTTCTCCCGGTGCTCGTCAAACGTCCCGTGGGAGAGGTTGAGCCGGGCGACGTTCATGCCTGCGAGGATCATCCGTGCGAGCGTCTCCCGGGAGCGGGATGCAGGCCCGATGGTACAGACAATCTTCGTTTTGTGGTCGGGCAGGGTCAACCGCTTCCTTCTTGCCTGCTCCGAGATCTGCTGCAGCACCTCTTCGAGCATCATACTATTCTTCGGGTACCGGCACCGGATTAACCTTCTCCCGGAGCCGTAACGGGAAGGCAAAGAAGAAGGGTGCAGGGAGAACCCGTCAATCCCGGCCGCCAGGCAGCCGGGTTACTCCGGGACACGCCCGCGGTCGGGCCCGCTGCTCCCCGGCTCCCCCACCGGGGTCACCGCGAGCGCCCGACCGCTCTCGGCGCTGTACTCTCCGATACGATGGTGGACATGGTCGATCATCCCCCCCGTGGTGATGATGAGCGAGTTCTCCCCGATGAGGGCTTTTAAGATGCACTTGTCGATGACGCCGTAGGTG
Source organism: Methanobacteriota archaeon (assembly GCA_023457135.1). Lineage (GTDB taxonomy): Archaea > Halobacteriota > Methanomicrobia > Methanomicrobiales > Methanoculleaceae > Methanoculleus. Next base: position 3,790 of record JAEWMO010000119.1, read on the forward strand.
TAGTCGAGGAGGATCCGCTCGCGGTTGGCGAACTCCTTCGCGCGGGTGCCCATCGCCCCGACGTGATCGACCATCCCCTGCTCGACGAGCCACCGGATCGCGTCGCCGCCGGTCCGGTCGGCGTTGCAGAGGTAGATCGTGCCGGCTTCGTCCCCGACCGGAACATGACCGCGCAGCGTCCGCTCGATCCTGTCGGTGAACTCGAGCACGCTCTTTGGAGGAACTCCCCGGGGAATGACGCCCCGGAGACCGAGCTCGTTGTAGAGGTCGAGGAGCGCGGGGGGTTTCAGCCGGGCTGCCGCGAGGAGGGCGTGATCCGAGAAGACCTCCTCGGGCGGTCCGCGGGCAAGGACCCTGCCATGCTCCATCAGGATGACCGAGTCGGCCCAGCGGTAGGCGAGCTCGACGTCGTGCGTGGATATGAGCACCGTCCGGCCGCCGGAGGCGAGCTCGTCGAGGAGTTCCATCACCTCCTCGGAACTTGCGGGGTCGAGGGTATTGGTCGGTTCGTCGAAGACGAGGACCGCCGGCTCCATCGCGAGGATGCCGGCGATGGCGACCCGCTTCTTCTCGCCGCCGGAGAGGTGGTGGGGCGGCCGTTTCTCGTAGCCGTGGAGCCCCACGTAGCCGAGCGCGTCCCTGACCGCCCGCCGGACGGCCTCGGGAGGAAGGCCGAGGTTCACCGGCCCGAAGGCCACGTCCGCTTCGACGGTCGGGGCGATGATCTGAACGTCGGGATTCTGGAAGACAAAACCGACCCGGCGGCGGAGGTCCCGGAGGCTCCGGGTGTCGTAGGCGAGCGGCCGGCCGTCAAAGCGGACCACGCCTGAGGCAGGCCGGAGCATGCCGTTGAGCATCAGAAGAAGCGTCGATTTTCCGGCCCCGTTCGGGCCGACGAGCGCGGTCTTTGAACCTGCGGCGATCCGGACGCTCACCCCGGAAAGGGCGGCGGGACCGTTCGGGTAGGCATAGGTGACGTTGTCGGTCTCAAGCAGTGGTGTCGTCATGCGAGTGCAATACCTCCGGTGGAGAGCGAGACGCCGAGGACGGCGCCGAGGTAGAAGAGGGCTGTTGCGAGGGCGGTGAGGGAGACCGGCCGGGCCTCGCCGGGGATGCCGAGCCTGCCGTCGTAGCCGCGCGCGTCCATCGCGAGGACCAGGGCTTCGCCGCTCTCCCAGGTCCGGAGGAAGAGTGCTCCGGCAAGCATCCCGAACGACTGCACCGATTCCCGGAATCGGCAGTAGCCGAGGCGCATCACCTGTGCGCGGTAGATCTGGCCGGCCTCCTCGATGAGGATGAAGATGAACCGGTAAGTGAGCATGGAAAGATCGATGAAGACCGCGGGCACCCGGAGCTTCCGGAGGATATCGAAGACCTCGGCCATCGGGGTCGTGAGCGCGATGAAGTAGAGCGAACACATTCCCCCGAAGACGCGGGCAAGGAGGAGGACGGCAAGGTCCGCGCCGCCGGCCGTGATCGCGAGGGGGAGACCGGGGACCTGGAGCAGCACCGCCCCGCCGGGGGTGATGAAGAGGACCACGGCGATGCTCATCGCGGCGAACGAGACCGGCACGAGAAGGAGCCGGGAATAAAACCGTACCGGGATCCCGGCAAGGATGAGGATCGCGGCGCTCATCGCGGCCGCGACCAGCAGGGGGGCGGCAGGGCCGGAGGATGAGACGCAGAGGAGGATGCTCGCAAGCCCGACAAGGAGTTTAAGGGCAGGGCTTGTCTGCCGCAGGCCGTTCGTCTGGGCGTAGTCTTCGAGCACCTCGTACATTGTCTCGTCCTCTGTACCGGGTTTGCGGGAATACAAGAAAAATCAGGCGGTTTTCCTGCTGCCCCGCCAGTAGCCGAAGACATAGCCGATGATCACGGCACCGATGGCGGCCTGCAGGGCAAAGAGGAGCGACTCGACCTCACCACTCGGGGGCGCCCAGAAGGGCTCCACCCACGGTTCGTAGCCCGAGGCCTCGATGAGCTCGGCGGCTTCACCGTCCGCCCCGCCCCAGGCCTCCTCCCCGGAAGCACGGAGCGCAGCGTCCTGCACGAGAAAGACCGCGGCAAAGACGATGATGAGTGCGGCGACTGCAAGTTCCATACCGTACTTCATGCTGCGGCCTCCCGGAGTTTCGTGATGGTGCTCTCGGAGAGGAGGTTTAAGCGGGTGAGGATCTCGGGTTTGAGCTGGACGATGTACTTGAAGACCAGCGCGATGACTGCTCCTTCGACGATGGCGAGCGGGACCTGCGTGACGGCGAAGATCCCGGCGAAGGCAAGGAACGCCCCGGCAAAGCCGGTCGTTCCGGGGAAGGCGAGGGCGAGCTGGATCGACGTGACGACGTAGGTGGTGAGATCGGCAAGCGCCGCGGCGACGAAGACCGTGGCGTAGGTGTTTGCGCCCGCCCGGGTTCCGGCCTTGTAGATGAGGTAGGCGACGGCGGGGCCGGCGATCCCCATCGAGAAGACGTTCGCTCCGAGCGTCGTGAGCCCGCCGTGGGCAAGGAAGACCGCCTGGAAGACGAGGACGATCAGGCCGAGGACGGCGGCGATGCAGGGGCCGAAGAGGACGCCGCCAAGCCCCGTCCCCGTCGGGTGGGAGCAGCTCCCGTTGAACGAGGGGAGTTTGAGCGAGGAGAGGACGAAGACGAACGCACCCGCGACTGCAAGGAGCGGCAAGGCTTCCCGCTTCTCCTGCACGAGTCTGTTGAGCTGATACAGTCCTATGATAATGAATGGCAGGGAAATGAGGAACCAGATCTCCCACCAGGGGCCGGGTAAGAATCCTTCCATGATATGCATGATCATCACCGGACCGCCGTCCCGGCGGCCTATCCAAATAAGGTTGTTTTATTGAAAGTAATTTTGATGTAGGATGGTTATCCCCGGTGATATTTATCTTCTGTGGTATTCAACACTACAGGAACGTTATGCGCCTGATCCCACGAGTAGTTGTCGCCGGAACCCAGAGCGGCTGCGGCAAGACCACGCTTGCAAGCGGCCTGATGGCAGCCCTCGCCGCCCGCGGGCTCGCCGTCCAGCCCTTCAAAGTGGGCCCGGACTTCATCGATCCTACGCACCACTCGGCCATCTGCGGCCGGACCTCGCGCAACCTCGATCCCTACATGATGGGAGAGGCGGGGGTGCGGGAGACGTTCCACCGGGCCTGCGCCGGGGCCGACATCACCGTCATCGAGGGGGTGATGGGCCTCTACGACGGCCTCGACGGGACCGACACCGCGAGTACGGCGCACGTGGCAAAGATCCTCGACGCCCCGGTTCTCCTTGCGGTGGATGCGAAGGGCGCGTCGCGGAGCGTACACGCTATGGTCCGGGGGTATGCCGGGTTCGACCCGGACGTCCAGGTCGCCGGGGTCGTCTTCAACCGGGTCGGGAGCCCCCGGCACCGGGCGCTCATCGAAGCCACACAGGGCCTCCCTGTCTACGGCTGGATCCCCCGGCGGCAGGACCTTGTGGTCGGGAGCCGGCACCTCGGCCTCGCGATGGCCGCCGAGACCGACGCGCTCGCGCGGTTCGGGCCGGTGGTGGAAGAGTCCTGCGACGTCCCCGGTATCCTGGACCTCGCGCGGTCCGCCCCGCCCCTTCCGGACCCGGCACAGAACCCGGACCGGCAGGAGGCAGGGATCAGGATCGGCGTCGCACGTGACGCCGCGTTCTGTTTCTACTATGCCGACAACCTCGACCGGCTCCGCCGGGCCGGGGCGGACCTGATCTGCTTCTCGCCGGCAGCGGACCGGCTCCCGGATGTGGACGCCCTCTACCTTGGAGGCGGCTACCCGGAACTCCACGCGGCGGCGCTCGCGTCCTCACGGTGCCGGGAGGATATCCGCCGGGCGGCCGACGACGGCATGCCCGTCTATGCGGAGTGCGGCGGACTCATCTACCTCACTGAGAGACTTGTGACCGGCGACGGCGAATACCCGATGGCCGGCGTCCTCCCGGCAGATGCCGCGATGACGGACCGCATCCAGGGTCTCGGCTACGTGGAGGCACGGGTGACCGGCGCCGCACCGCTCCTCGCACCGGGCTCCACGTTCCGGGGCCACGAGTTCCATTACTCACGCCTGGACTGTGCAAGGGACGCCCGCTTTGTCCTGAATCTTCTTCGGGGCCGGGGGATCGCTGGCGGCAGGGACGGTCTTGCCGTGCAGAACACGGTCGGGCAGTATACTCATGCTTATTTTCCGGAAGGCTTCGCCGAAAGGCTTGTCGGCGCAGCGGTGAGATACCGGCAGTCGTAGGGTATGAGCCCCTGAGACCTGCCGGTATGAAAAAAGAGGATCAGGTGGTTGCGTTCACGGTGACAATGACCACTCCGCCGGCCCCGGTTGTCTGCGACATGTAGGTGTAGTTGCCGGTGGCAGTGAAGGTGTACACGAATGTGTCACCCGGCTGGAGCAGCCCGGAGTCGAAGAAGCTCATAGCCCCGGTCCCTGTGACGGTCTGGTTCACGTCTCCATCGTTCGTCCAGCCCACCGTGGTGCCTGAGGGAACGGTGATCGTGCTCGGCACAAACCCGCCCTGGGTGATAGAGATTGTCTCGTCGGCGACCTCGGTTATCGGGGGTGCCGGCGGGGTCTCCGTCGCGCTCGCAACCGTGGTCGTCGGCGTTGTCCCGGCTACGGTAGTCGTCGCCGGGGTAGCGCCGTTCGCTGCGGTGGTCTCAGTCTCTGCCGGCGTCATCGTCGTCGCCGTCGCCATGGGCGTCCCGGTATCTACCGGCGTCGTCATCGGAGTCTCAGTCGGCCCCGCCGTTACGAATTGCGGAGTCTCGGTCTGATCTGCTGTTACGAACTGCGGGGTCTCGGCCTCCAGTGTCCCTGTTGCCATAGGGGTCGTGGTTGCTGCCGGCGTTGCGCCGGGGATTGTCTCATTACCCGTAGGCTGTACACACCCTGCGATCATGATGCTCGCGACCACCATGAGGGCAAGGATACCAAACATTCTCTTCATGCGGGGGACGATGCTTCTTGGCGTAAATAAACTTTACCCAGGTGCTGAAAACGAAAATAGAGGGCGG
>JAEWMO010000120.1 GCA_023457135.1 Methanobacteriota archaeon
TCGAAGAGGAAGACCTCGAAGAACCGCCGCATCAGTGCGTCGCCCCGCAGGTAGTCGCGGAGGGCCGCCCGCTCGTCGGCGAACTCATTCTGCACGCTGCTGACGAAGATCCGGACGGGAGTCATGCTGCGGTTCCGGCCTCCGGCGGCTCGACGAGGCGGATGCGCCCGGTGAGGAGCTGCTGCATCATGCCCTGCTTGATCTGCTCGGCCTTCTCCCGGCGGCGTTCAAGGGCGGCGATCCCGGCGTCCATGTCGGAGAGGGCGGCGGCGATGGCGCGTTGTTCGGGGAGTGGGGGAGCTTCGAATGTAAAATCTACGAAATCCTTCTGATATAGATGAGAGATGGTTGATCCTGCTTGGAGTCGTGCCAGAAAGTCCTCGAAGATCCGGGATGTTAACACGTAATACATGTACAGCGGCACATATGCATCTGCTTTAGGCCGAACTACAAATATTCCGCTGTTAAGCGTTGCTGGCTTTGGAAGTGAATCTACAAAGCCTGCTTTTCCTATTGTTCCATCTTTTGTAAGAAGAACATCGCCTGGAGCAAGCTGAATATTTCTGTCTTGCGTATACCTGCTTCGAGCAACGAACCAACACCGTCTCCAATCCACGCGCCCTCTGTCGAAGTCCGCTCCTGTTACAAGATAGTAATCTCCATTTTCCAGATATTCGGCTGTTGTCAAACCCTGCCAGCCAATTCTCGCCTTTAGGACTGAATCACGAGCCATATTTAGTTCTCTCCACTCCCCTGAAAACCCCGGCAGCCTCGTCTTCCCGGTGAGGAGCTGCTGCATGACGGCCTGCTTGATGGCCCGCTTCTTCTCGATCAGCGCATCCAGCGCCCCGATGAGCCCGTCCACATCGGAGAGAGTAGTGGTGATGGCACGTTGTTCGGGGAGGGGTGGAAGAATAATATTAACCCCCTTTAAGATCTGTGTATTTAGCGAGGCCATAGTTTGTCCTACGGCAACACTACGAACTCTCTGTTTGAAAGGTTCAGAGTGAAAATGATAACTGAGATAAGGGGAATGGACAGTGCGATTTGACACTCTCACTCTCAATAACCGCCCGGAGAACAGCCACCCATCTTCAGCCTCGCTAACGAGAGAATTTCGGTCTACGGACCCAACTCGGCTAAAGACGATGTCATCTTTCTGAAGACTGTAACTCTTTAAACGAGACCGGTCGGAGTCAGAAACTAAAGGCAGGTTTTCGTGTATAATGCCATGCTCACTCAGATGCTCAACTGTAATAATTGGGGTGCCATCTTCAACGTAATCATGTTGATGCAACGAAGATCCAAACGGGCCAGTTTTTACATCCGCAATTTTGGATATTGTCTCAACTATCCAATCCTCCGGTATCACCCCCACTTCTGTCCGCTTATACCCCGGCGGCACCTCCTCCCGGGCTACTCCCGGATCAGTCACGCTCTCCCTCTCGGATGCATCCCACAGTTTTAGGTACCCCCATCAAGGCAAGTTCCTCCTCTAAAGCCCTCTTCCTGGCCTCGAGGCTCATCCTATCGATGACACTCGATGCCGGCATTTTCATGAGCATCTTCTCAAGGGCGGCGATCTCTGCCCGTATTTGGCGATACTCCTGCGGTATCATGATGAATCTCCTTCTTGGTCCGTCCGGAAACTCCCTTGTGAGACGTGTGCCTCCGCTTCCAGCGAAGACGCAAGCCCCATCATTTGTGCCACCACCTGTGGCACAATTTGGCCACCCGTTCCGGGGCACCCGCCGAAGAACATCCACCTGATCTCCCGCTCTATCTCTCATCCCCACTCCAACCCCATCCTCTTCAGGTGCTCCTCGACCTTCGCGCCGAACGCCTCCACCTCACGCTCCAGTTCCGGCAGCGGGCGGGCATACCGCTCGTCCAGTTCCTTCACCCGGGCGGCGAGCCGCTGCGTCAGCCGCTGCACCTCACCCTCGACGGCAGCCCGGATCGAAGCAAACCACTTATCCTCCACCACGAGCGTCCTGATCTCGTCCCCGGTGAGGGTCGCGTAACGGGCCAGCACCCGCTCGTCGAGCACCGCCCGTGCCTCCTTCACCGCTTTCGCCGCCCGGGCCTCGGCCTCGATCAACTTTAGGCACCGCGTGAGTGCGTCGCGCTCCTCGGCAAACTCCGGGCTCCTGCCGATCTCCTTCAACCGGTCGTTCACCGCCTTTCTGGTGACGTTTCCCTTCTCGTTCGCCGCGTCCTCGAGCAGGCCTTCCTCGCCGGTATGCTCCTCGACGAACTCTTCGAGTTCGCGGGCGGCCGCCTCCTGCCGTGCCGTGAGGTCGTCGATGGCCGCCTCCTCAGCGGCGAAGTACCGGCTGACGATCAGGGCCGGCGGGATCAGGTCCATCTTATACTTCCGCCGACCGATGACCAGGTCCGGCGTCTCCTTGATCTTCTTCTCCTTGTCCTCGATGATCCCGCGGGGCTTCGCCCCCGCGACCCACCCCTCGGCGGCGATGAGATCGACGTCGTCCTGCATCCCCCCGGCCCAGTAGTCCATCAGGCACTGGTAGGCGTCGTATTTGTCCAGCAGCGGCAGGCCTGCAAACCGCACGAGCACATCCTCCGAGAGCGCACGGACGACCTCCCGCGGTTTTGCGCCGGCATCGAGCGCTTTGAGGCGCGGTTCATGCGCCGCCCGCCACTCATCAAAGACGGCGGCGACCCGGGCCGCGTAGGCCGCAAACTCGGCGTGGGCGAGGATCGTCGCCTTCACCTGCCCGGGCTCGACCCTCGGCTCCAGGTAGCCGGGCCGGCCGTTCGACCGGAACAACGCGTCCCGGAGCGTCGGGAAGACCGACCAGTAGCGCTCCAGGGCGTCGACGTCCCGGACCGGGATGCCGCCGTTGAGGTGGGCGTCGAGGTCGTGGAGGTCCTCGGGCTCGCTCGAGTCAATGTAGCGCGGGATGTTCAGGTTGTAATCGTTCGCATCGCTCGCGATCTCCGCAACGGGAACCATGCGGGAGTAGCGGGGCACCTCGAGCCGGTTGTTGAAGACGTCCACGATCTTGCGGATATCCTGCGACCGGAGCCGGTTCTTGTTCCCGTCCTTCTCAAACCCTCTCGAAGCGTCGATCATGAAGATCCCCGTCCGGGAAGAGGCGTTCTCCTTGTCGACGACGATGATGCAGGCCGGGATACCCGTCCCGTAGAAGAGGTTCGGGGGCAGGCCGATGATGCCCTTGATTAACCCATGCCTGACGAGATTCCGGCGGATATCGGCCTCCTTATTACCGCGGAAGAGCACCCCGTGCGGGAGGATGATCGCACCCTTCCCGGTGCTCTTGAGCGACGTGATCAGGTGGAGGAGGAACGCATAATCGCCGTTCTTCGCCGGCGGGACACCGTACTCAAAGCGTTTGAACTCGTCGTTCTCCGGGTCGAGCCCGTTCGTCCAGGCTTTTGAGGAGAAGGGAGGATTCGCGACCGCGAAGTCGAACTTCTTCAGGCTCCCGTCGGGGTTCTTGAAGTGCGGGTCGGCAAGGGTATTGCCGCGCCAGATCTCCGCCCCCGGGTGGCCGTGGAGGATCATATTCATCCGCGACAGTGCCCAGGTGGCGTTATCCATCTCCTGGCCGTAGATCGTGATCCCCCGCGGGGCTTCGTCGCTCGCCTTGAGGAGGAGGGACCCCGACCCGCAGGCAGGGTCGTAGAGGGTCTGGTCCTGGCGCGTATCAGGACCGATCCCGACCACACGGGCAATGACCCGCGAGACCTCAGCCGGGGTGTAGAACTGCCCTTTGCTCTTACCCGACTCCGTGGCGAAATGCCGCATCAGGTACTCGTAGGCATCACCGAGCAGGTCGTCGCCCTCGGCGCGGTTTGCCCGGAGGTCCAGGCCGTCGAAGATCGCCACCAGTTTGGAGAGGCGGTCCTGCATCTCCTTCCCGCTCCCGAGTTTCGCCTCATCGTTGAAATCAGCCTGGTCAATGACTCCCTTGAGCCCGTTCGCCTCTGCGAGCCTGCCGATGATCTTGTTGATCTTATCGCCGATCTCCTTGTCGCCCTTCAGCCTCACCATATCGGCGAAGCTTCCCCCTTCGGGGACCTCGATGATCGCGTCCTCCTTCCCCGCGTACTTATCAGAGACGTATTTGACGAAGAGCAGCGTGAGGATGTAGTCCTTGTACTGTGAAGCATCCATGCCCCCGCGGAGCTCGTCGCAGCTGCTCCAGAGCGAGCTATAGAGTTCGGATTTCTTGATTGCCATGGTTCTCCTCTCTTATGTATTCGGTTTTCGTCCGGTCTTTTTTTCGCGGATTAAGGATGATCCGGTTTTTGGATATGCGTATCTCTTGAATCTTGCCGCAATCCGGGTTAGATTCAATTCGGACTGATGGATGTTAATGTTTTTGCACCGGGCAGTCCCGATGCGTCGGCGTAAACAGGATACGACCCTCCGTTCCCGTTGGCCTACCCGGGCTGGCGTCTCCGCCACGAGTGCTCCCGGCACCTTTTTCCAAATGCGAAGTGATTACGAATGTATGACTCACTGGATCGCCTCCTCCAACCGCGACAACGCCAGGATCCTCGATGCGAAGCACATCTGGGGAGTTCCAAAGCGGAACAAAACCCTCATACAACGGGTGAAGCCCGGCGACACCATCCTTGTATATGCCCGGCAGGAGAAAGAGGGCGACACCATCCTCCCCTCAGCGATAACCGGCGCCTACGAAGTCGTCTCCGAGCCCTACGAAGACCACTCCCGCCTCTTCGTCACCCCGCCGCAGATGGGCGACGAGGTCTTCCCCTACCGTATGAAGGTCAGGCCA
>JAEWMO010000121.1 GCA_023457135.1 Methanobacteriota archaeon
CCGGCGGCCTACCGCGGGGCCGAGGGCGCCGACATCCGGGCCCAGGACCACGTCCGGCATATCCAGGCAACGAAGCGGCCGGCCATGAGCGAGATGATCACGGTCGCTGAAGGGTTCCCGGCGGTGGTGATCGCCTCGCCGATCTTCACGAACGAGAGCCGGTTTGCCGGGTTCGTCGCCGCCGTCGTCCGGCCGGAGATCCTGATCGGGGACGTCGCCGGCCCGGTAACGAACGGCACGTCCCTGCAGGTGATGGTCATTCAGACGGACGGGCGGCTGCTCTACGACACGGACCGGACCCAGGTCGGGCGGATGACACTTGAGGACCCGCTGTATGCGGACTACCCGGACCTGCTGGATACGGCCCGGCGGACCGCCGTCGAGCGTTACGGCACCGCGACCTACGGGTTTACTGCCGGTGGGGAGAAGGTGCAGAAGGAGATCGCCTGGACGACGGCCGGGCTCCACGGAACGGAGTGGCGCGTGGCGGTGATCCGGGCGGTGGAGTGAGATATCCGGGCCCGGACTCACCTCACGAGCCTTTTTGGTATCGTTGCTCTCACCCTGTCTCCTCTTCCCACAACCCCAGCCGGTTCCCCTCCGTATCCTCAAAGATCGCGAAGTAGCCCCGCCCGGCGACCTCTGTCCTCGGGACCACCATTTTTCCCCCGGCCCGTTCCATCCTGCCCGTGTACTCCTCGATCGAGGGGACACCGAGAAAGACCGTGATCGGCTCGCCGGGGTAAACCCGCGGGAAGATCTCGCCCCCGATCCCTCCTGTCGAGACCTCGAAGGCGCCCTCCATCCCCGGGAACGGCTCCGTCGTCCACCCAAAGACCTCCTCGTAGAATGCCCGCGCCCGCACCGGGTCGGCGGCCGGGACGTTGAACCAGACTATCGTCGGCATACGCCCCGGTGGGGAACTGCGGTGGATAACCCTTTCCCCGGCTGAAACTTTTTATAACCCGGCACGGATAGGGTGGCCCATGGCGGGACTGGAGATGCGCAGGTTCGGGAAGACCGACCGGGAGGTCACGTGCGTCGGGCTCGGCGGCGAGGGAGTCCTCAGGACATACGGGCGGCACGCGGAGGCGAAGGCCGTCATCACCGAGGCCATCAGCCAGGGGATCACCTACTTCGACTCGGCGAAGGCCTACGCCGGGAGCGAGGACTACTACGGCGAGGTCTGGCGGAGCCGTCCCGACCTCCGGGCGCCCGTATTCCAGGCCAGCAAGTCGGCGAGCCGGCTCCACGCCGACGCCGAGACCGATCTGGCGGAGACGTTCCAGAGGATGGGGATCGAGACCCTCGATCTCTGGCAGATCCACGACGTCCGGACGTTTGCCGATATCCGGGATATCGAGGGGGCGGGCGGCGCCCTCGAGGCCTTTGTCGAGGCAAAAGAATCAGGGACCGTCCGGCATATCGGGGTGACCGGGCACCACGACCCCGACGTCCTCTCCCACGCGGTCGAGACCTGGCCGGTCGACGCCGTGATGATGCCCATAAACCCCGTGGAGGGAGGGCCCGGCGGGTTCATCGAGACGACCCTCCCCGTCGCAAGGGACCAGGGGATCGCCGTCATCGGGATGAAGGTGCTCGGCGGGTCGAACTACATTCTCCCCGACGCCGGGGTGACACCGGAGATCCTCGTCCGCTACGCCCTCGCCCAGGACATCACCGTCGCGATCGTCGGCTGTTCGACGCCCGCCGAGGTGCAGGCGCTCGCCGCCGCCGGACGGAGCGGCCCTCTCGCCGACGACGAGGCGGCGGCGCTCGTCGAGGCCTTCCGCCCCTACGCCCGCCAGCTTGCGTACTACCGGGGCCCCCGGTAACCACTATATCCTGACGGCGCCAACCTCCGGGTGGAAAAAGCGGCGCACGGACCGACGGCGTGCCGCAGGAACCCGTCATGACGCCCCGTCAACCCCCCACCGCGTCGCCGGACGCAATCCTCGTGCTGGTCGCGCTCGTCATCTTCATGGACATGGCGATCTACGGCCTCCTCATCCCGGTCTTCCCGGAATATGCCCCCCGGCTCGGGGTGGACGAGTCGGTGATCGGGGTTATCTTCGGGATCTATGCCGCGATGCTCCTCGTCTTCTCGATCCCTATGGGCCTCCTCTCCGACCGGGTGGGGCGCCGGCCGCTCATCGTCGCCGGGATGATCCTCCTCGCGCTTGCGACGGCCCTCTTCGGCTTCTCGACCACGGTCGAGCACCTGATCATCGCAAGAACCGTCCAGGGAATATCGGCCGCCGCCACCTGGTCCGCAGGACTTGCGCTCCTCGCCGAGACCTGCGACCCCTCCCGGCTCGGGGAGAAGATGGGGATCACCCTCTCGGCGGTCGGGTTCGGGACCGTCATCGGGCCGGTCCTCGGCGGACTGCTCTTTGAGTACCTCGGCTACACCGCGACCTTCCTCGTTCCGGCGGCACTGGTGGCCGCGGTCGGCCTCGCGGTCCTCGCCGTCCCTATGCGCACCTGCAGGCAGAAGCGGGCGAACATGCTGCCCGGAGGGAGCCTCCTCCCGCTCGCTGCCTGCGCCGTCGTAGTCGTCGCGGTCGCCGGAACCTACGGTGTCGTGGATCCTTACCTCCCCGTCCACCTCCACGCCGCCTTCTCGGCATCGCCGGCGACGATCGGGCTCGTCTTCGGGGTGCTGGCGGTCGCTGCCATCCTTGCCCAGCCGACCGCAGGCAGGATCTACGACCGGCGCGGGGGGAGCCGCTACCTCATCGGCGGCGGTCTCCTCGTCTCGGCGATCGCGATCGTCGCCGCCATACAGGCCCCGACCCTGCTCCTCGCCACTGCGGCCGTCTTCGTGCTGGGGGTCGCGCTCTCCTGTGCCATCGCCCCGGTGATGCCGATCCTCGCCGGGATCTACCGGGGCGGGGGTTCGCAGGGTGCCGCCTACGGCATGTACAACACCTTCTACTCCCTGGGCCTTGCTGTGGGGCCGTTTGCGGGCGCCGCTCTCGCCGGCAGGTGGCCGCTGCCGGCGATCTTCCTGCTGCAGGCCGGCGTGCTTGCGGTCGTGGGGGCGGCGGGCTGGCTGGTGGCCGGGAGGGCCGGGTGGCGGTGAGCCTGCGCTACCTTCATCGTGCCCGCAGGTGAACAGGTATCCGGTATCAGACCGGGAACCATCATGCCGTCGGAATTCTTTCACCGTCACGCCCCCGAGCTCTTCATCGCCTTCTTCTGCATCATCTTCCTTGCCGCTGCGTCCGGGATCGCCGGCGGGGAAGTGGGAGCGTTTCTTGCCGCCGCTCTCGACGTGGCGGTCTTCGTCATCCTCGCGATGCTCGTCTATCTCGCCGGGAACCGGGACCCCGCGTACCGGTGGGTCGCCATCCTCTGGCTCTTCCTCCTTATCGGGGGGTTTGCCGCGGCTACGGCAGGGTTCGGGATCATGGCGATCATCCCGGCAGAGGTGCTGGATGCAGGAGAGGTCGGGCCGGAGACGGACAGTTTCGCCCTGATCGGGGAGGTGGCCCTTCTCCTCCTCGGCGTCCTTATCGCGGGGCTTGCGAGTCTCGTCGGGCTCTCCCGCGGGTTCAGGGTCCGGCTCGCCCGGCACCTCCCGTTCGATCCCGACTCGCTGCTCCACACGGTTGCGCTCGTGGTCATCCTCGCCATGATTCTCATCACCCCGGTGCCGCTTCTGGTCTCCGGGGGGCCGCCGTTCCTCTCGCCCCTCTTCCTCGACCTCCTCCTCGAATCGGGGGACCTTCTCGCGGAGACGGTGACACTGAATGCCTACACGCTCTTCTGGACCCTCATCGGGTCCTTCCTCATCGCCGGGGCGTTCGTCCGGCGCACCCCGCGCGAGACCCTGGAGCGCCTCGGCCTCGTCCGGCCGACGGGCAGGCAGGTCGTTCTCGCCGTTGCCGCGGCGTTCGCGCTTGTCCTCGCCTTCCACTTCATCGACCAGGGACTCGCGGCGCTCGTAGGGTTCCTCGGCCTGCCCGTCACCGACGAGGAGGCCGTCAACCTGCTCTTTGCAGGCACGCTCACCCTGCCGGGGATCATCGTCGCGTCGATCGCGGCAGGATTCGGCGAGGAAGTGAGCATCCGCGGCCTGCTCCAGCCCCGGTTCGGCATCCTCCTCCCGGCGCTCCTCTTCGCGTCGCTCCACGCGTTCCAGTACAGCTGGGACGGCCTCATATCGGTCTTCCTTGCGGGGCTCGTCTTTGCCTACATCCGGCGGTACTCGAACACCACGACATCGGCGATCACGCATACGGTCTATGACCTGGTGCTCTTCTCGATGCTGATGCTCGGGATGTCAATCTAAAGCGAGGTTTTGGGCAAATCCGAACAGAGTCAGTGCTTCCGGTATACGTTCGACCGGTGACCTGCTTCCACCACGATGATCAGGAGGACATCGTCATAGATATTCAAAATAGCACGGTATTTCCCGACTCGAAGCGAGTAGAAGGGATTTTGCCCTCCCCCTTTCAGTTTCTTCACGTGCCGGGTGGGGTCCGGCTCCTGAGCGAGGCTCTCTACCTCATCGAGGATCCGGGTTCCGGCACTCGCGGGCATCCTCGCGAGATTCCGCACCACCGCCGCCGTGAGTTTTACTGTGTACGCCATGCCGCCTGCAGTTCGGCGCGTGCCTCATCCAGGGTATACAGGCGACCGGCCTTGATATCCTCGAGGGATTCCTCGATCCCCCGTATTGCCTCATCGCTCAGCGGCTCCTCGTCCTCGGCAGAGTTCATAAGCCGCTTGATAACGTCTTCGAAGGTCTCACGGGGGTATCGCTTCATTCCCGCCAGCCGTTCCTTTGTCTCCCGGGATACCCACACAGTCGTCTGAGACATGCTATGATCTATAGGGGTCTATTGAATATCATCGTTACGATTATATTCAACGACCGTTGCGCGATGTTACCCCGTCATATGCGGGCCAATATCATAGAGAGGAAGGGGAGAGGATCGGGTTGTTCATGAGAATCTCGAGGACTGTGACATATCTGCTCTTTGACCTCTGCCGTGGGGCCAGCAGTCGCTGGAGAATGGAGCCTTATCGAGTCACCCGCTCTGTACGAATGGTTGGCAGCAACCGGTGGATACATAGAAAACAAGAAGCGCTGAGGGGGAGATTTGAACTCCCGAGGGGCTCAACGCCCCACGGGCTTTCCAGGCCCGCGCCCTACCGGTCTAGACTACCTCAGCACAGAATGTGCATCATTAGTTGGCGGCCTACTCTATTAATAATATTCCCCGCTGTGGGGCGGATGCACACGCGTTTACGCCCCGGCGTGCGCCTTCCAGCCCTTCGGGTAGGTGCCGGGCCGCATCAGGACGGTGGTGGGCGCGACGACGAACCCGGGCTCTCCCGGCTTTAGCGCCGACGAACTGATGAGGGCTTTTCCGAGGCCGACGAGCTCGCCGCGCTGCGTCGTGATCGCGACCGTTTCGCCCTTCGCAAACCCGCCGACCTTCTCCGTGATCCCGACCCCGGCCAGCACCGCGCCGTGGCAGACGGCGTCGACTGCGGTGTCGCGGATGACGACCTTCGGGAGATCACCGACCGCAGTTTCCGGGGGGAGGATCATTCGCCGGAGCGGGCCGCTGTCGCCCTCCTCTGCCGCGGCAACGGCGTCGGCAAGCTCGTGGAGCGAGACCGCGGCACTCTCGTCGAACGAGCCCGACCGTACCCGCCGGAGCTCCTGCATGTGGCCGCAGACGCCGAGGGCGTAGCCCATGTGGACGCAGAGCGTCCTGATGTAGGTCCCGGCGTCGCACCTGACCCGGAAGAGGACGAGCCGGTCCTGCATATCCAGGATCTCGATCTCCTGGATCTTCCGGATCCGGAGGTTCCGCTTCACGGCGCTCTTCTTCGGCGGCCGCTGGTAGATCCGGCCGGTGAACTCCGCCGCCACCCGGTCGACGGCCTCGCGGGATACGTCGCCGTGGAGCCTCAGCAGACAGACATACTCCTTGTTGTGCGAAAGAAGGACCGGGGCGAGTCTGACGGCGCTGCCGAACATGACGATGAGCACCCCGGAGACCTGCGGGTCGAGCGTCCCGGCGTGGCCCACCCGCCGGCCGAGGAGATCCCCGGCCCACGCGGTCACCTGGTGGCTGCTCGGCCCCCGGGGCTTGTCGATGACGACGATCCCCGAGTCGGGGATGGCGAAATCTTCGGTCATCGTCTCACCGGACCGTGGCGGTTCAACGCCTCAAGGGTTCCTGCGAGCGACCCGTCCCCGACGACCGCCGGGGGATGCCCGCCGGCCCGCATGGCATCCGCGGTGATCTCCCCGATGGCGATGAGGAGGAGATCGTCGCGGGGTTTCCACCGGGCCTCCCGGTAGGACATGGCGCTCGTGAAGAGGACGGCGTCGGCATCGTCGAGGGCGAGTTCGACCCCCGTGGGAACGAGGGCGTAGACCCGCTCCTCCCGGACCGTCCCCCCCGCTCCTGCGATGGCGTCAAGGAGGCCCGGGTTCGGGACGTCCGCCCGCGCGATCCCGACCGTCCGCCCCCGGAGCCAGTCGCCCATGTAGGGGACGAAGTCCCGGGAGTAGAACGAGGGGAGGATCTCCGCCTCGATCCCGGCCTCCCCGAGAACCTCGGCGGTCTTCGGGCCGATCGCGATCACCCGGGGCCACCGCTCCAGCCTCGGTCCGACGATCGCCGCCGGGAGGGCGCTCGAGAAGAAGAGGCAGTCGAACTCGCCGCGGTGGACGGCCTCGACGAACGCGGCGACCTTCTCCATCCGCACCTCCGACCGGAGCGGGGATACCGTGTAGCAGTCGTGGCCGTACGATGCACAGAGGGCACGGTCTCCCGCCGCCTTGTCTTCGAGCCGGGTGATGGCGATCTTCATCGTCACAACGTTCGCCCCGGTGGAATATGACTGTATCGGACGGCACGATTCGGTTGATTTATCCCCGGCGGCTCCCACCGCTAACTAACGTGCTCTCCAGTATCGCGCTCGGGACCGCCGTCGGGATCGGCTGCGGAGTCGTGAGCGGCCTCGTCCCCGGCATCCACGCGAACACCATGGCCGGTCTTCTCCTCTCGCTCCAGGCGTTTCTGCTGGCCTGGTTCGACCCGGTGTTTGTCGCCTCGGCCATGTTCTCGACCCTCGTTACGCATACGTTTCTCGACAACGTCCCGGGCACGTTCCTCGGCATCCCCGACGCCGATACCTCGCTTGCGGTCCTCCCCGCGCACGCCCTCTGTCTCGAAGGCCACGGCGAGGAGGCCGTCAGGATATCGGCACTCGGCAGCGCCGCCGGTGTCGCCCTCTCCCTCCCGCTCGCGGCGGCGTTCATCCTGGCCCTCCCGACACTCCAGCCGGCGATCGACTGGGGCATCGGCCTCGTCATCCTCGCGGTGGCCGGCTACCTCATCGTCGTCTCCGAGTCGCCGGGGTGGGCGCTCGCGGTCTTTGCGGTATCCGGTATCCTCGGCCTCTTCTCCCTCGGCTACGCCTTCCTCGCCTGGCCGGCGGGCGGCGAGTCGGGGGTGCTGATGCCCCTCCTCTCCGGGCTCTTCGGGATCGCAGTCCTCCTCAAGGCGTCGCACGGGGCCATGCCCGCCCAGACCTTCACGGGGCTCGACCTCCCCCCGGGCGCTCTCCGGCGCGGCTCCCTCCTCGGTTCCGTGGCAGGGGCTCTCGTCGGCTGGCTCCCCGGCCTCTCGAACGCCACCGCAAACGCCCTCCTGACCTCGGTCGTCGGCTATGACTCAAACCCGCGGGAGTACATCCTTGCGACCAGTGCCGCAAACACCGTCAACGCTTTCCTGGGGTTCGCTGCATTTTATGCCATAGCACGGACGCGGAACGGGGTGATGGCGGCGATCGGGGCGCTTGAGGAGATGCCGCCGGCGACCGCCATTCTCCTTGCGGGTGCGATCGCCGCGGTCGGGGCCTACCTCCTGACCATCCTCCTCTCGCGGATGGCCTGGTGGTTTTCGGGCATCAACATCACGGCCCTCAACTACGGCGTCATCGCCTTCGTCGTCCTCCTCTCCCTCTTCCTCTGCGGCCCGTTCGGCGGGCTCGTCCTCCTGCTCGCGACGGCCGTCGGCTACGTTCCCTCGCTCGTCAACATCCGCCGGGTTTACTGCATGGGGGCGATCATGGTCCCGGTGATGGTCTACTCCTTCGGCCTTGCCTGACCCTGTCCGGGGTTCTCTTATATCGGCAGAGCCCCAATACCGTACCATGCTACAGCGCTACTGGTTCGGAGACGTCGACGAGGAAGGATGCTGGCCCGCCGGCACCGATCCCGCCGCGCTCGCAGAGCGGGCAGCGACCCTCCGCACCGGTATGGAGTCATACGTCCCCATCGACTGGGAGGTTGCCCGGGACTGCGGCGTCGTCGGAACCCGTGAGGAGTACGTCGACCTGCTCCGTGCGGTCTGCATCGCCCGGGCGAGGGCGAAGATCGCCGAGTCGTACCGGGCGAGAGACGTCGAGCTCCTCCAGATGGTCAGGATGCTGGATGAACTCGACAACGTCATCAACCTCCTTCAGGAGCGGGCCGCAGAGTGGTACCAGGTCACGACCCCGTCGTTCTCGCGGAAGTACCGGAGCCTCCCGGCAAGAAAGATGCTCGACCTCATCCGGAAAGGGGCCCGGGGTGGCCTTGGCAGCGTTGCCGATGAGATCGACCGGCTCACCGTGACAAGGACCCGCCTGATGCGGGAGGTCTCGGCCCGGGCCGACGAGGTGCTGCCGAATACGAGCGCCCTCATCGGCGGGCTGGTCGCGGGCCGGCTCCTCTCCCGGGCGGGCGGGCTTCCCGCGCTCGCGAGGATGCCGGGAAGCACCATCCAGGTCATCGGCTCCGAGCAGGCGCTCTTCTCGCACCTCCGGGGCGGGACGCCGCCGCCGAAGCACGGGATCATCTTCCAGCACCGGAGGGTCCACAACGCTCCCCGCGAGGTGCGGGGGAGGGTGGCCCGGGTGCTCGCGGCGAAACTCGCCATCGCCGCCCGGCTCGACTACTACCGGGGCGAGGCGGTGCCGGAGTTCATCAAAGAAGCCCAGAAAAAGATCGACGAAGCGGGGGTCACGGCATGATCCGGATCGGCGACGTCCTGGTCTCGCCCGGCGAGGGCGGGGTCTACGGCGAGCGGACGCTCGACGGCTACCGGGTCTGGGACCCTCACCGGAGCAAGTTTGCGGCGCTCTATACGCTCGGCGGCGGGATGGACCTCACTCCCGGCATGAAGGTGCTCTACCTCGGTGCGGCGAACGGGACCACGGTCTCGCACGTCGCCGACTATGCCGGGACCGTCTACGCGGTCGAGTTTGCGCCCCGGCCGATGCAGGACCTTCTTGAGGTGGCTCGCCGGAGGAAGAACATCGTCCCGATCATGGCCGACGCGAACCGGCCGGAAGAATACGCCCCGTTCATGGAGACGGTCGACCTCCTCTACCAGGACGTGGCGCAGCCCAACCAGGTCGAGATCGCGGAGAAGAACCTCGTCTTCCTCAGGCCGGGGGGATACCTCGTCCTGATGCTCAAGACCCGGAGCGTGGACGTCCGGCGGGATCCAGCCGTGGTGCTCGAGGAGGCCCGGGCAGGGCTCGAGCGGGATCTCGATATCGTGGATGTCCGGTGGCTCGAACCCTACCACCACGACCACGCGGCGATCGTCTGCTCCCGCCGCAGGTAGTATATATTAGATGGGAGGGCGACTCCTTCATATGGACCGGGTCGTCTTCAACCCCTTCTCCCCCCTGATGTTCCTCCTTCTCTTCGGGCTATTCGTCCTCTTTCTCCTCGCCGTCATCATCTTCCCGATCCTCTTTCTGACGGCAATCGGGGCGACGTTCGCGAGGCTCGGGTTCTCCTGGTGGCAGGTGCTCCTCCTCCTCTTCCTGACGCTTGTGGGGAGTTTCATCAACATCCCGGTGAAGACGCTCACGTGCTGTCCGGGCGCACCGGCCCCTGACCGCTATGTTGCCATGTACGGGCGGCTCTACCGCATCCCGCAGCAGGCGCAGCGGACGGTCCTTGCGATCAACGTCGGCGGCGCCCTCATCCCGGTCGTGATATCGTTCTTCCTGCTCTACGAGTCGGTCGTGATCAGCGGCGGCTACCTTCTCGCGGCGCTCGTCCTCGCGGGGGTCGCGGTCGTGACCGTTGTGACGAAACTCGTCGCCCGCCCGGTGCCGGGCCTCGGGATAGCGACGCCGTTCTTCATACCACCGCTCGCGGCGCTCTTTTCGGCGCTGTTCCTCTCGCTCTTTGCGGGCGGTGTCCCGGCCGCGGCGGTGATCATCGCCTACGTCAGCGGGACGCTCGGCACCCTGATCGGGGCGGATCTCTTGAACCTCCATCATATCGCAGAACTGGGTGCGCCGATGGCGAGTATCGGGGGTGCCGGGACGTTCGACGGCATCTTTCTCACCGGGATCATCGCGGCGCTCCTCGCATAAGATATAGCGTCAGGAAGTTTCAGCCCTGCCAGAGGCCGGCAAAGACCCGCACCTGCCGGGCGTAAACTTCCGGGGAGTCCTGTTTGTACTCGAGCGCCGTCGGAACCGCCGGGTGGCGCCGGAGCCGGGAGATGACCGCTGCAAGGTCGAGGCCGCCGTCGGGATGGTCGAGTTCGAGGTGCTCGTCGGTGATCGAGCCGCGCCGCACGTTCGAGAGGTGGTGGTAGGTGACGTTGATCTCCTCGAACCGCTCCAGTTCCTTCGCGAAGGAGAGACCGCGGTGGTTTGCGGTGCAGGCGAGGTGGGGGAAGTCGAGGCAGAACCGGGTGATCCGGCTGCCTGCAAGGGCTGCAAGATCCCCGGCGGTGTTGCCGAGGAGCGGGTAGCCGGCGTAGACCGAGGGGAGGTTCTCGAGGGCGAACCGTGGATCGAAGCAATGATCGAGGAATTCTGCGAACTCTGACACGGCAGCACTATGCCCTCCGGGCTCGTATCTCCCCGCGTGGAGGACGATCGTCTCTGCGCCGAGGGTGTCGGCGGCCTCAAGAGTCTGACTCATCGCCTCCTCCATGTATGCCTCGATCTCGGAGAGCGGGCGGTCGTCGTACGCCTGCGGGGCGCAGGGGTTGACGCCATGGCCGTGGTGGGGTGCGTGGATGGCAGCGGGGATGCCGGCCGCGGCGACCCCCTCAAGGTGCTGCCGGAAGAGTGGCCGGGGCAGGGGAACGGCCTGGACCTGGATGTGGTGGATTGCCCCTGCTTTATAGAGTCCCGCGAGCAGGGCGAGCGTTTTGGTAAGCGACGGGCCGGGGGCCGGAGCTCGAGCACCTGAGGTGCGAAGTTCGTCGAGCCGCACGGTGCAGCCGAGATTGTAGGTTATCATAAACCACCCTTCGGTGTATGGTTGCAGTGTCGCAAGAAAAGATTGGTATAGCCCGGAGCAGATTCGAACTGCTGTCGCGAGATCCAGAGTCTCGCATGATTGACCGCTACACTACCGGGCTATTGGGCTCTAAAATGTTGTTTGTAGTCCCTAATTAACCTGACGCCCCGGGATCATATCTGTGCCGCCCTCGGGCACTTCCCGCATGCCCGGCACACTTCTGGAACGGGCCGTATCTCGGCACCTGATCTGCAGAACGGTTCGATATCGTTGATATCCCGCTTATAGTATACGTGGGGCACGAGCGCGACGTGTGTATAGCGCCCGCAGGCGACACCGAGCCGGTCGGCGATCGCCTTCTGGAGGCGCACGAGCGCGTACATGTTCGAACCCGCGGCGGAGAGGATGTCGTTGCTCCGGAAGACGACCTTCATCTGGAGTTTCCCGTCCCGAAGGAGGCACTGGACGAGCTGCAGGCAGGGGCAGTCGTCGAGGTTCTCGTCGACGACCGGGTTCCAGGTGACCGCGACTGCGCGCCGGGTATTCGGGGAGGCTGCGATCTTTTGGGCGATGTAGTCGATCTGGTCGACGTGAACGTCCTCGCTCTCTACGGGAAGTCCCTCCTGAGCGGAGTGACCCGGTCGCTCCTCTGCAGCGACCCGGAGCCGCTCGCCCCAGTCGAAGAGCCGGCGGTGGTAGTCGTACTCGAACTTTGCGTCGGAACCGTGGAGGAGGTTCTCGGCATAGGCGTCCAGGAACCGCTGCTGGAACCGGGAGGCGGGGCTGACCATCGGAACGTTCTCCGGCGACTCCACCTCGAGCGCGAGCTCTTCGCACTCGATCGTCGCCTCGTCGTTCTCGGTCTCCAGCACCCATCCCTTCTCGAGGACGGTCTTGACCGCCAGTTCGTGTGCCCGTGCGAGCGTGGGGGCCCGAATGATCCGCATGGAGAGTAGTTGGCAGGCGGGGGAGAAAAGTCTCCCCACTAGGGTGGGTCCGGTATATAGATGCTCCGCCGGAGAGCCGCAGGAGCCGGCACTTCCGGCGCTGCCTGACGGAGTGCCTGGAAGTGCTGGTGGGGCCTGTGGGTGGAAGGCGGGATTATAGAGCGCGGGAGGCACCGGGACCATCGGGCGCTTTCCGGTTTACCCATCGTAAGATTTTTATTCTCGTGTATGTATGGGTCCCGGTGATCAGGGAATGGAGTGGAATCCTGGCGTATTCGGGGCGTTTTCCAGTGATGTGGTGCCTTTTAGGGACGCCAGATCCCCGGTCGACCACAAAGGATATATTAAGTGTTCCACAAATATTGTGACATATTCCGTAATTCGGAGTATAGAGCGTGGTGAACCCGTATTCGACGTCTGTCGAGTACCTCGCGTTCACATTCCCTCATGTCATCACAATGGAGGTATAGTATGAAGAGTATGACAAAACTGATGGTTGTTGCCATGGTCCTCGTGGCTGCGCTGGTCGTTGCACCGGCTGCGGCACGGGCTGTTGTCTCTGGCGACACCATTTATGTAGGTGAAGAAGGCCTTGACGTAAGCGGGTTCGTCCCCGCTAACGGAAACCTGGTCCGCTTCAGCGGTAGCTTAACCGACAGGAATGTCGTGGGATCGCCTATCACTGTAGCTGACCCCACGGCTTTCGACCTGACTGCAGCCGCAGTTGGACAGTCGACGGGAACCTGGCATGCTTTCGCTGCCGGTGCAGACTACACCGACCCG
>JAEWMO010000122.1 GCA_023457135.1 Methanobacteriota archaeon
CGTGGCCTTCCGATCATCGGCGACGACGTCAAGGCACAGCTCGGCGCGACGATCACCCACCGGGTCCTCGCCGACCTCTTCCGGCGGCGGGGCGTGAAGCTGGACAGGACCTACCAGCTGAACACCGGCGGCAACACAGACTTCATGAACATGCTGAACCGCAGCCGCCTTGCCTCGAAGAGGCAGTCAAAGACCGAAGCGGTGCAGTCGGTCCTTGAGGTGCCGCTCGACGACGACGACATCCATATCGGGCCGAGCGACTACGTCTGCTGGCAGAAGGACAACAAGGTCTGTTTCCTCAGGATGGAAGGGCGGCTCTTCGGGGACGTCCCCATGCACATCGACCTCCGCCTCTCCGTCGAGGACTCGCCGAACTCCGCCGGGATCGTCATCGACGCCATCCGGTGTTGCAGGCTCGCCCTTGACCGGGGCATCGGGGGCGTGCTGACGTCCCCATCCGCCTACTTCATGAAGCATCCGCCGGTGCAGGTCAGGGACGACGACGCCTACCACATGACCGAGGAGTTCATCCGGGGTCTGCGGCGCGACTAAGGCCGGTGCCTGCCGGGTTCACCCGGGGGATGAGGTCGCGGGAGAACGGGCGCCGTCAGAGGGGTATCCTCTCAGGCTTGAGACTCATACGGGAGGAGGGGATACTTCCACCGGCTCTCACCCGGCGCAGACGTCTCTTCCCGGGTCGAGGAGAACGTCGTGCGGGAGCCCGATGAGCGCGACCGCCGCGAGCGCCCCGATGACACCCCGGCCGCCGTGAAGCCGCGCCCCGAACCGCGTGGCGACCGCCTCGGCCTCCTCACGGCTGAGCACCGACTCCCTCGCGCTCTTTCCATAAGCCCGGAGATCCCGGGGCACCCGGAACCCCTGCCGGACGGCGACCCCCCACTCAGGGGATGCCGCCTCGTCCGCGACGAACCGCACGGCGGCCTCCTCGACCTGCGGCACGATCTCGGGCTCAACCGCGAGTTCGATGCAGCTGCATGAGTTCCCGGCGGTCCGGCACTCGAGCCGGGGGTTGAGCATCGCGACGCGGTGGCCGATCGGCATGGCACCGTCAAGTTTCTCGAGGTGCTGGAGGAGGGCGAGGGCGAGGGCGAACGTGGCGCCTTCGGTCGCGGTATCGGTGTCGTCGATCCCGATGGCGACGTAGGCGAGCGCCCGGGTGACCACCTCGCCCTCGACGATCGCCCCCTCGCGGTGGAGGGTGACGCCGCAGACGCCCTCGGCAAAGGACATCATATCGGTGAGCGAGTAGGCCGGGCCCCCGATGCAGCGGATCTGCTGGCGGATGTAGCCGTCGTCGTGGAAGACGCCGACGATCCCGACCGCCGGCGCCGGGTCGAGCCCGACGGCGACCTCCCGCCGCCCGATGACCGCCCGCTCCCGGAGCAGGGTCCCGTCCCGGCGGACCGATCGCAGGGCGCCGCCGGCGCGGGCGTGGTGGAACTCGCAGAAGGCGGCGCACCCCCCGCTCATGCACTCGTGATAGATCTCGACCTCGTCGCCGTCGAGAGTGGCAAAGACCCGGCGGCAGGCGCTCTCCGGGATCACGCTGCTTGCCGCATACCGGGCCGCGTGCCGCCCCCTCTGCTCCTCCGTGACGACGACGCACCCTTCCTCGATGAGGCGGTTCACCCAGTCCTGGACGGTGCTCCGGGGGGTGTCGGTGGCCCCGGCAATATCGGCCACCGTAAAATAGCCGTGCTCGAGCGTCGCCTGACGCATCAGCTGCAGGTAGCCTTTTCTCCGCTCAAGAACCCTGGACATGCCTGCTCTGGATGTAGAGGAGATCGCCGATCACGGCGCTGGCAGTCTCGGTGGAACCCGCGCCCTTCCCGATGAACGTGAGGTCGCCGGCGAGGTCCGTCTCCACGGTGACGGCGTTGAGCGTCCCCTCGACGACGAGCGGGTGGGCTTTCTCGATGATCCGCGGCGAGACGCGGAGCACCCCCGCCTCCGGGACGATCTCGCCGATCAGCCGGATGGTGCAGTCCTGGTCCTCGGCAAGCTGGAGGGCATCGGGCGTCAGCAGGGAGATCCCCGTCCTCTCCACGTCGTCGAGCACGGTCCGCATATCGAGGACGGTGTTTGCCAGGATGACCAGTTTAACGCCTGCGTCGATCCCCTCGACGTCGTAGGTCGGGTCCGCCTCGGCGTAGCCGAGCTCCCGCGCCTCGGCGAGCGCCTGATCGTAGGTGAGGCCTTCCGCGGCCATCCTGGTCAGGATATAGTTGCAGGTGCCGTTGAAGACCCCGTAGAGCCGGGAGATGGTGTTGCCGGCAAGCCCCTCCTGCATGGCATGGATGAGCGGGATTGCCCCGCAGACCGTCGCCTCGTACTTCAGGAAGACGCCGCTCTCTTCCGCAAGGGCACGGAGTTCAGGGTAGGCGAGGGCTATCGGGCCCTTATTCGAGGTGACGACGTGCTTACGCCGCCGGAGGGCCGCCCGGATATGCCCCAGCGCCGGCTCGCCGTCGTCCACGTTCGTCGGGGTCACCTCGACGAGGACGTCGTAGTCCGCCTTCGCCACCACGTCGGCGGGGCTGACACCCGCGTTGCCGCAGGCTCCGCCGTTCTCCTTCCGGGCAAGCGCCGCGGCAAGATCGATCCCGCCGGCGTCGATGATCCCGCTCTTCGAGTCGGCAAGGCCCGTGACAGTGATATCGAGGTTTTTTGCAAGGATCGCCCGGGCGATGCCCCGGCCGACGGAGCCGAAGCCGAGAATGGCTATCCGCATCATGCACCCTCCAGGGGCTCGATGATGAGAAGCTCCTTCTCTCTCGCGACCTCGCGCAGGATCCGGATCGCCTTCTTCATCTCCGTCCGGGTGGTCGAACGGATGGTGATGCGGGCCGATGAAGGCGAGTTGATCGCCGGCATGACAAGGGAGAGTTCCGTCACCTCGGCCGAACCGGTCCGATCGATCCGGTCGACCGTGTCGGAGATGTCCGTGTGCATCAAGTGGCCGATCATGATCAGCGTGCACTCGTAGAGGAGCCGCTCCTCCCCGATACGCACGACGCTGACGCCCTGCTCCCGGAGGAGCTCGAGGAGGCTATCGAGGCGCCCTTCCGGGAGTTCCAGGACGATCTGGACGTCCAGCCCCTCTACGGGCGTCGTGGCCTCTCTCTGGTGGATGACCGCGATGATGTTTCCCCCGACGGCCGAGATCGGCTTGAGGGCGGCGACCAGCTGTCCGGGCTGATCCTTCATCTCGAGCTTCATGGATACCTGCAAAAAACCACCTGCTGAATAGTTGACCTGCCGGGGAGATAAGCCTTGTACCCCTGATGCGGCCCGTCGACGGAAGAGTGCCGTAAAAAAAGATGGGAGAGTGGTGCCGTCACCGCACCGAGCCCGGTGCACCGGTGACGATCGAAAGAGCCCGGACGAACTCCGGCAGGATCTCGCCGGGGATGCCCATGACGAGTTCGTCGTCCTCGATCCCGGAGAACCGGCGCGAACCGTCGCAGCCGAGGGAGTAGTTGACTTTGCCGGTCAGGTAGGGCTGCGCGGTCGCGTCCGCACAGACCGACTGGATACCCGACATCGTCGACTCGATCCGCCCGCCGAGCTGGTAGAGCGTGGCCTGGGCGAGTTTCAGCATCGCCCGGGGTTCGGCGACGATGATGACGACGTGCGGGTCAAACGGCGTCTTTTCGAGCGGGGCATAGACCGTCGCGTAGGTCTCGAGCTCGGGGACGTGCGGGACCTGCTGGATGGTCCGCATGCAGGCGGCCCAGCTCTCGAACTTGCCGAGCTTGTAGTAGAACTCTCCCGAGCGGAGGCTCTTTGTGAGTTCCTTCAGGCCGAGGGCCCAGCCGCCCCCCATGCAGACGTGCCTGTCGGCCGTTGCGTAGAAGATCTCGCCGTCCAGCCGGGCCCTGCTGACCATCTGGCAGTGGCGGACGGTCTCCTCGAGCGGCTTGACCCCCTCAGGGATGCCTTCGGGGCTCTTTGCAAGTTTCACCGCAACCGGCGATCCCCGGAGGTCGAGGGCCGTCTTCAGGGTCTCTGCGATCTCCGCGTAGGGGATCTCTGTACGCATCTGGTCTTCCATGATCGTGCTCACTCCTCTGTGCAGATAATCCCCGTGGTCACTCATAAAATCTCGGTTAGAGGTATCAGAGGTTGCGGAGTTTGTGGTTTACCTTCTCGAAGAACGGTTTGCCGGTGTAGACGAAGAGGGCAGGCTTCTCTGACCTCTTCACCGTGATCGTGGCCTCTCGCTCAAGCTCGAAGGTGCTCTGCCCGTCGATGACGAGGTGCGCCGGTTTCTCGGTCTCGAGCGCGACTTCGAGGTTCCTCCCGGTGCTGATGAGGTGGGGGCGTGAGGAGAGCATATAGGGCGCGAGCGGCACGAGGAGGAACCCCTCGATCTGTGGGTCGACGATCGGCCCGCCCGCACTCATGGCGTAGGCGGTCGACCCGGTCGGGGTGGATATGAGCAGGCCGTCGGCCCGGAACCGTTCTGCGACGATCCCGTCGACATAGACGCAGAACCGGAGCATCTTCGCCGGCCGGTCGGTGACGACGACCGCCTCATTCAGGGCGTCGCCGATCCACCTCCCGTCGACGGAGAGGCTGATCCGCATCCGCGGCTCGACCCGGATGGTTTTGTGGGCGGAGAAGAACGCGCGGGCTTCGTCGGGCTCGAGATCCGCGAGGAACCCCACCTCGCCCCAGTTGATCCCGAGGATCGGGACCTGCTTCTTCATCTGGTGGACCGTGAGGAGGACCGATCCGTCGCCGCCGACGACCACCACGAGGTCGCCGACGATCTCCTCAAACGGGATGCCTGTCGCAGAGAGGTGTCTTGCCGTCCCCTCTTCGAGGACGACGTCGTGCCCCATGCGTTCAAGGTCCCGGGCGAGCGCCGCGGTGTAATCGAGCGCTTCCGCATCGTCGATGCGTGATACCATGACAATCTTCATGCGCGGCCTACCTCAGGTACTCGATGACCTTGTTGTGCACGATCCCGTTCGTGGCAACGAGGCTCCGGCCGACGGAAACTTCGTTCGGGAAGATAAGGGTGTTCCCCTCGAGATCCGAGACGGTACCGCCGGCCTCCTCGCAGACGAGCATGCCCGCCGCCGCGTCGGTGACGCGGAGCGTTCCCCGCACGTCGATGAATCCGTCGATGCGGCCGCACCCGACATAACAGAGTTCGAGCGCCGAGGCGCCGAGGAGGCGCCACCGCCGGATGTGCCGGTTAATGTTGAGGACGCGGGCCGGGTCGAACTTCCGGCCGTAGACGCTCATGGCGCTCTCTTCGAGGAGCGATACCCCGGACACACGGATGGGATGCCCGTCGAGGAACGCGCCCTGCCCCCGGATGGCGTGGAACGTCTCGCCTGTGGCGAGGTTCCGGACATATCCCTGCCTGACGATCCCGTCTTCTGCATATGCGATCGAGAGGGCGTAAAACGGTATCCCGACCTCGGCGTTGTAGGTGCCGTCGACCGGGTCGAGGAAGACGGTGCCTTTCTCCCCGTCCATCTCGGCACAGCCGAGTTCTTCACTGATGAGGCACCGGCAGAGCGAGTGGCACCTGAAGTAATCCACGACGATATCCTCTGCAACCAGGTCTATCAGTTTCGTGGGCGTGCCGTCCGCGCCCATCTTCACGCACTCCCCTGCCTCCGGCGTTCCGACCATGCCGGCCACTGCATCGCTGACGGCCTCCGCCACATCCTCGCATGCCCGGATGAACTCCATAAAATCTCCCTGTACCTACCCTCGTTCTACGGTGTATTTATGTACTGCAATTCAGATACATTAATCACGCGTTTACCGAGTGAGACAATATGAAGGAACAGACAGAAGTTGGGAAGCTGAAAGAGGGACGCTACGTCGTCGTTGAGGATGAGCCTTGCAAGATTGTCTCCATCGCTATCTCCAAACCCGGGAAGCATGGGGCTGCAAAGTCCCGGATCGACTGTATCGGCATCTTTGACGGCGTGAAGCGCTCTATCGTCCAGCCGGTCTCGGCAAAGACCTACGTCCCGGTGGTGGAGCGCAAGATGGCGCAGGTCATCTCGATCGCCGGCACGACCCTTCAGCTTATGGATGTCAAGGACTTTGAGATGTTCGAGCTCACCGTGGCCGAGGACCAGGCCAGCGGCGTCGAGCCCGGCCAGGAGATCGCCTACATCTCATCCCTGGGCAAGAAGAAACTTGAGTGACGTGTTCTGGCTCTCGAAGACGGGCATGCACGAGCTTGCCCACCTCCATTTTGCGGATGCGGATGCGTCCTATGAGGACGCCCGCTACGTCATCTTCGGCGCCCCCTACGACGGGACGACGTCGTTTCGGCCCGGGACGCGGTTTGGGCCGCGGGCGATCCGGGATCTCTCGTTCAACTTCGAGTCCTACGACCCCTCGACCGGGATAGACTTCTGTGAGGTGCCGGTCGCGGACCTCGGCGATCTCGCGGTCTCGAAGGTCCCGGAGGAGGTTGTGGGCCAGGTTGCCGATGTCGCGGGCGACATCGTCGTCGACGGGAAGGTGCCGGTGATGCTCGGCGGCGAGCACACCGCAACGATAGGGGCGGTCAGGGCCGTCCGGCCGGACGTCTACGTCGTCTGCGACGCGCACCTGGACCTGCGCGAGGAGCTCGACGGGACGCCTTACAGCCACGGGTGCGTCACCCGGCGCATCCTCGATACGGTCGGGGAGGTCGTCATCATCGGCGCCCGGAGCGGCGATGCCGAACAGTTCGAGGTCGCGGCGGAGAGGACGCGGCTGTATACTGCTGATGCGGTGCGCGGTATGGGGATCGGAGCCGTGCTCCGCGAAGTCCTTGAACTGATCGGGGAGAGAAGGGTCTACCTCTCGATCGACGCCGACGCGATCGACTGCTGCCTCACCCCCGGCCTCGGGACACCCGAGCCGTTCGGGATGACACCGCTCGAGGTCCGGGAGGTCGTGCGGACCCTCGCGCCGCACGCCGTGGGGTTCGACTACGTGGAGGTCGCCCCGTTCGACTCCGGGCAGACGGCGGCGGTGGCGGCGCAGATGGTGCGGGAGTTCATCGCCCGGCATTGGGTTGCCGGGCGGTGAAGGGCCCGGGGTCTTTTTTCCTCTCGTTGATGGCGTGTCCGGTGAGGTGTGCCTGCTCAAAGAGCCGGGAGTTATTGCTCCCGGCGTCGCCGGCCCGCGAGGACTCTGTGCACTTCAAGGCCGGGAATGCCAGGAGCAGTAACCATTATAGTCGTATATTCACAATTACTCCGTTGTATGCCATCGGTCAGGCGGCCGATCGTCCACGAATTCGCGACAAAGGCACGGGAGGCGTGCGGAGAGGCAATAGAAGAGATCATACTCTTTGGCTCTGTGGCCCGGGGAGACGACCGGCCGGACTCGGATATCGATATCCTTGTGATTACGCCAAAAGAGGATTTCCGTCTTCGTGCATACCTCACCGGGCTTGCTTTCGATCTGCTGATGCAGACGGGTGAGCGGCTCTCTGTCAAAGTACTCTCCCGTGCCGATATTGTGGCCCACCGGCAGTATCCCTTTGTCAGAGATATTCTCCGGGATGGCGTGGCGGTTTAGAGGTTATTTGAGGTGGACACGATGTTAGTCAAATTCAAGATATTCTATTACGATGGAGGATGGACTGCTCGTGCTACAGATCACGGCATCATCACCCAGGGAGAGACTATCGGTGAACTTATCGACAATATCATAGAAGCGACAGAACTCTATTTCGAGGGCGAGATCGGACAGAAGGTACAGATCACGATCACCGTTACGACCGAACCTGTGCCCGACTTCATCCTTGAACTCGACCAGGCAAACGCCGAACTACTTACACAACAGTTTGAATGTCAACTCACGGTCGATCGCAACGCCAGGGCGACCGATTGTTAGTGGATTCCTATCAATACTTTCGATAAACTTTGCTTCGGTCTCCGACCTCGATCACGACGATAATCATCACGTTGCCCTCGATCGCGAGAATGATCCGGTACTACCCCACACGATGAGAGTACAGTGGACTGTTCGGATATCTTTTCAATTTTTTGGCGTATAGGCGAGGATACGGCTCGTCTGCCAAGGCTTAGGGTTCGTCCTTAATGGCATCAAAGTCCTGGATTCCATTGAGATCCCGCTCGGTCCCAGGCATGAGGATGAGTCGCCAGATCGTCAAAGGCCCCGTTCCCGAACATAGTCTTCGAAGGGGCGACTCCGGCCGGCCCGCATGTCTGCAAGCCCTTCTTCAATCCGCTGCAACGTCTCTTCGCTCAACTGTTCCGGATTGAATAATACGTCCATGATGCGGTTGAGCGTCTCGTCATAACTCTCCAGAGGGTGTATTTTCAAGGAGTCCAGGCGGGACCTGGTCTCCGGTTGAAGCTGGATCGTCGTTGACATAGTTAAACCATAGGTTAACGTGGGGTATAAGGATTTGAGGTCGCATACAGAGCGCCCCTGTTCCGATCCCCGGGATCTCAAGGCCAATCCCATCTTGAGGGCGAGGATGGCGGCTTTGCGTGCGCTGACAGCAAAGGTGAGGGAGTAGTTCCCCGTCCAGTGACCGGGAGACGGATCTGCGGAGAATACTCGATACATCGGCAACGTTTTTCTGTCAGGAGTACCAATACCATGGATGTCATGAATGCCACAAAGCGCATTATTGTCAGGGAAGAGGTCTGGGCTGCCCTCTCCAATATGCGAGAGCCGGGGATGACCTTCTCTGAACTGATAGAGGAGATGGTCGAGCACGAAAAGAAGCGGCGGCTCGTAGTAGATATAAAGCGGATCCAGGAAACGGAAGAACTCGTGGAGATCCCGTTGTGACGTTCGCCGTTCTGTTCAGGCGGTCGGCAGCGGATTTCCTGAATACTCTGCCGGAGAAGTCACAACGCATCGTCACGGCAAAACTTGCCATTCTGCAGACAGATCCTTATCCGGGTAGCGGGGGAGATAAGGAACGCCTGGATACGGATGGCATGGAGGTATTCCGCCTCCATATAGGGCGAACATTTACCGCACTCTATATCATCCATACCGATATCGACAGGAACTGGGTCGAGATCACCCATCTGATGACCATCGAGCAGGCGCATAAACGCTACGGCAGGTTCTGATCTTTTGCACCCTGCGACCCATCATGCCTCCATCTCGCGGTCGAGGATGGCGGCCTCACGGATCAGCTCGCGGCCGTCATCGGTGTCGGTGGGGTGGTCCAGGTAGTGCTGGAACCGCCGGGCATCTTCCCCCTCCAGGACAAGCCCAGGTTCGATCGGTTTTGCCATCTTCCCCCCTCTCGACACAATCGAGCCCTCACTCCGCCAGATGCTCCTCTTCCAGCAGTTTATGATAGTCCATGTACAGGTGGACCGGGTCGGAGAGTTTACTGGTTGCGCGTTTGAATCCGAACTTCTCGTAAAATCCCACAGATTCACGTTTCGAGTCTACGGTGATGATCCTGCAGCCGACATACCTGGATAGCGTTATCGTGAGCGTCAGGACTTCACCGAGCATCAGAAACCCGACGCCCCGGTTCTGGTACTTTGACGATGTCGCCAGCCGGGCAATTTTTATCGCTGGATATTTCTGGTAGGGATACCCCCGTTTCCCATCCTCCGGGTCTACCTGCTTTGCATCGATGCAGTCGGTGACGAGGGTGAAAAATCCTGCGATCTCGGAGTCAACATACGCAAGGCGGGTTACGGACAACCGCTCCTGCTGATACTCCATCGAGTCCTCGATCAGGAATTCGTCCAGATCGGTATGGCCGCAACTGAAGGCCGAGACATCCGAATCTTTCGAAAGGGATAAAAAGCGGAGTGCCGGGAGAGGCATGGCATGTTCACAGGCGCCGGTTTTGCGCTTCCCGCGCCGCGAACCGGATCAGTCTTCGCGCATCGTCCGTGTAGGTGGGTCGCTCCATGTACTCGTGAAAGCGCCGGGCGTCTTCCCCCTCCAGGACAAGCCCAAGTTCGATCGGTTTTGCCATCTTCTTTCCCTCTTGATATGATAAAATACCCGGCGTACCTGAAATAGGTTTCCCCGCTGTTCTTCATCGCTATCTTCGCCCGGGCCTCGAGCGGGCTCATCAGCGCCTCCGGGCAGTTCGGGTTTGCGAGAAACTGCTACCGCCGCCCTGATGGCTACCTCCCGGAAAATGACTTCATGTGCCGGAGGTTGGAAGGGGAAAAGTCGCCGATGCCAGAAACACCTTTTGGGAATCTCCAGCTGATGGTTGGAGAATTGACCTGTCCCATTGTGACTCCACTCGATCTTTCGCACCAGGGGTGGCAATTTTTTCAGATCCTGGAGACCAGGTTCCAGACTGATCAGAACAATCAGCTCAAAAATCGGGATCCGGTCATTGAAAGAGCGGGCCATAAGCCTTCGGCTCATGTTTGGCACAACAGAGAGAACTTCGTGGTCGTGTAGGAGTATATGGGTGTCAGGGAATGCCGGTCCGTCTTCTCACTCGGAGATCTCCATCAGTATAACTCTTCCAGATCCTTTTCGGCCAGTTCCAGGACGTATTCTTCCGGGGCATATAGTTTTGTCATTTTCTTAGGTTGTTTCTTCAATCTGACGACCCCCTCTCTTCCCCGGATTTGGCATTATCTTTATAATATCATCAAACATATGTCACAACCACCGGGATGAAAACCATGATCGTTGAGTTTAAAACTTACTTTTGTGACGGATGGTGGGGCGCACATGCTACCGAACACTCCATCTATACTCAAGGAAAAACCGTCGGTGAACTCATCGATAATATCGTAGAAGCAACAGAGCTTCATTTCGAAGAGGAGATCGAGAAGGGCGAACAAATCACCGTCTACACCACACCCGAATCTCCGGAAGACACGACCCCTGACAGGCCACATCTTAAGTTTAACTACAAGGTCGATATCATTGCCAAGACGGCCAGTTGTTAGTGGGTATCAGGTGATTAGAATGCTCGAATCCATCGGGTATTCTTTTCTTCGCCAAACCGGAAGTCATGTCAGAATGGGAAAACAGTATGAAACCGGCATAAAACCTATCACCATCCCTCTCCATAACGAGCTAAACGTCAAAACGCTAAACGTCCTCCTTAGCGATATCTCCAATCAGACCAACATTCCCAAAGAAAAATTACTGGAAATGCTCCGGTAACCTCATTTTCATCGGCCCCCAACTCCACAATCATCAATATCCCGCTACAGGCCGACCGGTTCCTTATTGACCGCCCCGAACGCCTGGTACCGGGCAGCGCATATCAGGCTGGAGCAGAACCCATTTTCCGGTCGTGTGCACGCAATCCATACTGCCGGGAGATCCTGAGCGTATCGTCCAGAACGTCCGAGGTCTCAAGGACTCTGAGGTTGTACTGTTCCAGTACTTCCCGGGTCACGGAATACGGGGTGTCGAGCGTGCTCAGGATCGTCGGGTGCTTCTTGATGTATGCGATCGCTTCCCGTGGTGAAAGGTGCTTCTCGATGTAGATCTGGGTGAGAAGGGCTTTATGAAAGAACTCGTCAACGACCGTAGAATTGACATACCCTATGACATCTTCGGCCTGTACCTTTTCGAGAAGCGTTTCGCACGACAGAGAGAACTTCGTGGTCGTGTAGGCATAGAGGAGGATATTGGTGTCGAGGAATGCCGACCCGTCTTCCAATTCGAAGATCTCCATCAGTATAACTCTTCCAGATCTTTTTCGGCTAGGTTCAAGACGTATTCTTCCGGGGCATATAGTTTTGTCATTTTTTTAGGTTGTTTCTTCAACCTGACGACCACCCTCTCTTCCCCGGGCTTCAGGGGCTGATCGAGCAGGATCGTCGTATCATCGATCAGTCTTCCATTGACCTCTACCGGCATAGGGACCACTCCATGGATCACTATTACGGTTCGGGGATGAAAGGCTCTTCGCTCCTGTGTGCGGGCAGGTATGATGCCTCCGGCCGTCTTTCGCAGAAGAATGGATTGGTGAAAACCGCGCGATGAGCAATCTCACCCCCGGACTGCTTTCGATGCGATGAGCGCGGGGTTCGCATGCACGGATCGCGGGATCGCCGGCGCCTCGGGGTCGTTCGGGTTTGCGATAATCGCTTCCGCCGCCTTGACGCCCACATCCGGAAAACGACTTCACGTGCTGGGGCGAAAACCTCTGACAGCCCGGGAGATCCTGTTGTAGATCTCCAACTGGTGGTTGGAGAATTGACTTGCCCCGGGTGCCGCCGGCCTGCCGCTCTGCGTCCCCGACATCGTGCTAAAAGGAGGAAGTTCTTCCCGATAATCGTCGTTGGCTGCGCCGCCCCGGCGCCGGAGGAAGCCGTTCCCGGATCTATCTAGTTGCCCACATACGTCTCCGGCACCTGGATCTTCAGGTTGTAGGAGTCGATGCACCGGGTGTTGATGACGAAGTAGTAGTCGTGGTTCCCCTCGTAGAAGGTGCTCGTCCACTGCTCCTTCTTGAGGTCGGGCCTCTCCTTCATCCCGAGGAAGTCGGCGAAGTTGAGGGTGACGATCTTGACGAACCGGTTCGGGTCACTGGCGTCCATCACCTGGCAGTTGAACCGCGGGATCTCGTCGTTCGAGGTCGTGATATCGGAGTAGTCGAGCCGCCACCGGGGGAACGGGATCCGGACGATCCCGGTCGTCCCCGACCACCGGCCGTCGATCGTCGCGTAGGTCACCCACCGGGTGGCGCCGGAGGCGTTCACCGGCGGAGGGACGGTCAGGTTCGGGCGCGTCTCTTCGGCCGGGACCTGGTAGGCGCCGGGGTCGACGAATCCGATCGCCTGCGGCTTCCCGTTCCAGGTGGGAACCGGGGTGGGGGT
>JAEWMO010000123.1 GCA_023457135.1 Methanobacteriota archaeon
AGGAGGCCGATGACGGTGTTCGACGCACCGAGCTGGAGAGCAAAGGCTACGAGGAAGATGCCGCCGGTCAGCGTCACCATCGCCTGGGTGGCAAGACCGTCCCTGGTGACGAGTTTCAGGCCGTGACCGACCTCTTCGTCGGTGAGTCGCTCTTTTGCTTCAAAGACCATGCTTCATCGAATCCTTTCTGCCGTTCATGGAACCATCCGCCCCGGTCGGGCCGTATGGTCAGGGGGAACTTTCCAATGCCGTACCGCCCGGGAAAGGGCCGGTACATGACGCCCTTTTTTAGGGGTTATTGTATAAAAATAGAATTATATTAATTTGTTTGAATGGATCGGGCGGCCTCGCGGGGATATCTGCCGGGGACCGGCGTGAGGGCCCGGCGGTCTGTGGGGGGGCCCCTTCCCAGAGGCCGGTTGAGGTTCGCCCCCGCCCCTCAACTCCCCGAAGACCGGGGTGTCCTGAAGTCCGGATAGGGGGTCAGGCCCCCGTCCGTGTAGATCGTCTGCCCGGTGATGCGGGCGGCCTCATCGGGATGCGAGGAATGCGAAGACCACGGCGATCTCCTCGGGCTCTCCCGCCCGGCCCATCGGGATGTGCCCCGCGACCTCCGCCCTCTTCTCCGGGTCCTCCACCCACTCCCTGTTTATCCGCGTGGTGATCGCGCCGGGAGCGACCGTGTTGACCCGGATGCCGTCCCCGGCGTACTCGAGCGCGAGCGTCCTGCCGAGAGCGCCGATA
Organism: Methanobacteriota archaeon; assembly: GCA_023457135.1. GTDB lineage: Archaea > Halobacteriota > Methanomicrobia > Methanomicrobiales > Methanoculleaceae > Methanoculleus. The sequence continues at coordinate 745 of JAEWMO010000123.1, forward strand.
CCTGCCTTGCTCGCGGCGTAGGGTGCGTAGTGGGGCTTCGGGATGGTCTCGTGGACCGATGAGTTGTTGAAATTGATCGTGACGTTTGCACCCTCGTCCACGAACCTGATCCCCGTCGCCCGGCCGATGCCGGTCGAGCCGCCGGTGATGAAACGTTCTTTCCGTCCAGTTGTCTCATTCTCTCACCTCCTGGTCAGGGCCCGGCTGTTGCCTGTTCTGCTGGAAATCCGGTGGCATCCTGCCCGTCTTGCCCCTGTGATCCGGAGAGGACATGAAGGTCACGGGCGGAGGGGTGCGCGTCCGCGGCCAACTCAAAAACCGTAAATATCCTTTGCACAATACACCTACACCTGGAACTTTCTGCCCACACATCTGAGCCGCTATCGGTGACAGGGCAAAGGAACGGGAGATGTACGCGAGATGGCCGGAACCGGTGATAGAGATACACGGATACTTGTCGTCGAGGACGACGGCATTATCGCATTCGACATAGCGACCCGGCTTGAGGTACTCGGCTACGGGGATGTCTCGGTGGCGGCGACGGGGGAGGATGCGATTCGCCAGGCCGAGCAGATGCGGCCGCATTTGGTCTTCATGGACATCACGCTCAAAGGAGGCATAGATGGTATCGAAGCAGCGGAGATCATCCGTGACCGCTTCGGCGTTCCCATCGTCTACGTCACCGCACACTCCGACCCGTCCGTCAGGAACCGGGCAATGGCAACATATCCTGCCGGGTATATTCTGAAACCGTATACCACAGCCGACCTTATCTGCGCGATCAGGGGTGCTCTCCGGCCGGCGTAGTTCCGGGAGAGGGCACGAGCGGTCCCTCTCCACTGAAGATGACCGCAACTGTCGTGCCGCCGTCCCCTTTTATCGAAACCTTACCACTCAGGTATCGCTCGACGAGGAATCGGACCGTGGGAAGGCCCGGGGTGGTGCCCGCGGTAATCTGCATCCCCTCCGGGATGCCTACTCCGGTATCCCGGACGATGATGATGTATCTGCCCGCGTGGTCACGGTCGATTGCCAGTTCCATCGTTCCGGTCATCGCATCGGGGAACGCATGCTGGATAACGTTGACAACAAGTTCAATAACGATGAACCCGGTGAACTGGGCGAGTTCAAGCGGCATCTCGATGCCGGGAGCATGCACCTCCCAGACGATCTTCTTTTGGGGTACCCCATAGATGTCAAAGAGGGTGCTGGCAAGGCGAGCGAGGTAATCCGCCATGCAAACGCGGTCGAAGTTCTGCGAAAGATGGAGATCTTCGTGGGCCAGGGCGAGCGAGAGGATCTGCTGCTCAGTTGCCCGGATCGCTCTTCGGGCGGTGGGGTCGGTGAGGCGTGAGGTCTGCAGGTGCATAATGCTCGATACGACCTGAAGAGTATTGCGCATTCGGTAGTGGATAGCATGGATCAGCGCTTCCTTCTCTTCCAGCGCCTTCTCGAGGTCCCGCATCGCTTCGACCTCGCGGGTGACGTCCTCCAGGATGACGGTCACGCCGGGCGCGCCGTCCTCAAAGACCACCGGGATGAACTTCGCATGAAACTCCACCATGCGCCCGCCTATTTCCCAGGGGAGTTCGCATCTCTCCTCCTGTCCCCGAAGCGCGGCGCGCGTCATCTCGCCGATCCTGGTGGGGATGAGGCGCTCCGGGAAGAAAGACTCGAGCGAACAGCCGGTGATCTCATCTTTGCCCGAACAGAGCTCGGTGCGGAACGCAGTGTTGGCGAATACAATACACAGGTTCCGGTCGAGGACGGCGATAAGGTCTGTTGTCAGGCCGAGGAGCGCGGAGACCGGCACCCGGTGTGCAAGGGTGTAGATCTTCGCCGCCGCAACCCTGCGAACCTCGACCTGGCCTGCGGCATGGAGCATGCTCATGTATTTCGCAGTCACATTCCTGCCGATGCCGAGTTTCCGGGAGATCTCAAGGATGCTGAGCCCATGAGATTCCTGGCGGAGGAGTTCCTTGATCTCTTCAAGCTCTTGTACCTGATCAGGCATTCCTGTTGTGTCTCCCATGTATCTGCTCCACTATCCTGAAGATGATCTATGCCAGCCACTACGATAATAGTTGATATTTCTGGGCCTCCGGAGAACCAGACGATGGTATCGAATCTTTTTCATTTTTTGTCGGAGATTTGCGATATTATTTCAAAAAATCGAATACTGTTTCGCAATGTTTATCTTTATGCTTGGCGAATCTGCAATCAGCATGTGCATGCATATGTGGGTGCATATGCGCGGGGGCGAATCTCTTACCCGGAGTTTCTCCCCGAAATTCCCGTGAGGACAGGCCAGGTTCTCTACACTACACTCCAGACCCGCCGGCGGCAGAGCACATCCTGAGTATCATGCACACCAGGGGGCGCAGGCCCCTGACCCATTGCCGCACGAGTTCTTCCTGACCCATTCCGTCTCTCCGACGGAAACATCGTCTCCGGGAGAACTAATGAAAAAGGGATGATCTACGTGGAGAGTACACTGGAACCATCAGGTAGCAATATTTTTGATACCGATAACGATCAGGGAATAAGCGTTGACTTCGTGAACTTGCTCAAAAACGCCGCCGATGGAAGGTTTGAGCCCGAAAAACTTCCTGCTGACCTAAAGTCCAGCGGCCTGGCGGGAATTCTCACCAGGATTGCCGATAACCGGGCGGCGATCGAGAGAAACCCCCTGCCCATGATCACCGTGGACGCCGACCTCAACTTCATCGATCTCAACGACGCGGCGCTCGAGCTCTTCGGGTGGAGCCGGGAAGAGGGCCTGCGCCTGAACGTCAAAAACATTGACATTCTGGAAGTCAAGGGCGATAACATTGTTATCACCCGGCGCGAGAAGCGCCTCACATCGTGCGAGGTGAAGATACGGTGCCCGAAGGGTGTCCTGATCCTTAAAGAGTGGGCTGCTCCCCTGCTCGACTCTGCCGGCAATATCCGGGCGATGCACATGGAGTTCGTGGACATCACCCAGGAGAAGAAGGCGGCCGCAGACACCGCCGCCTGGTATGAGTCGATCCTCGATGCGGTGCAGTTCCCGATCGCAGTCACCGACCTCGATATGAGTTTCACGTTCATCAATGAATCGGCGGAGAAACTTATCGGCCGGAAGCGGGCGGATGTCCTCGGCAAACCCTGCAACACCTGGAACACGGGAATCTGCAACACCAGCAAGTGTGCCGTCTCCTGCCTGCGGCGGGGTGAGAGCCAGACGTCCTTTGAGATGAACGGCGGCAGGTTCCAGGTCGACATCTCCTATGCGAAAGACGCTGACGGCGAGAAGATTGGCCACGTCGAGATCATCGAGGAGGTCACCGGCCGGGTCAGGGTCTCGGAGTATATGGACACCGAGGTGAACCGGCTCGCCGGAAACCTTGACCGGCTTGCCCGGGGCGACCTCAACTTCGACCTGGCGGTCGCCGGGGCCGATCAATATACTCGTGAGGTGCGGGAAAATTTCGTCCAGATCGCCGGGAACCTGGAGGAGGTGAAGACAGGCCTCGGCCTGATGATCGCCGACACAAAGCGGCTGACAGAGGGTGCCGTCGCCGGAAACCTGACACTCCGTGCCGACCCCGCCAGGCACCAGGGGGACTTCCGCGCGATTCTCGAAGGTGTGAACAACGTTCTCGATACTATCCTCGGACCGTTTGAGGTGACGGTCAGGAGTATCGATCAGTTCGGCCGCGGGGAGATCCCTGAAAAGATCACGACCGAGTACCGGGGTGACCTCAACACGATCAAGGTTGGCCTGAACCGGTGCATCGACGGCTTGAACGGACTTGCCGAGGCGAACCATGCCCTGCAACGAATGGCCGTCAACGATCACACGGTGCGGGTGGTCGGGCAGTACCAGGGCATCTTCGCGGAGGTCGCCACCGCCGTCAACCTGGTCCAGGACCGGGTCAACTACGTGGCCGATACCGTCGAGATGGTCAGCCGCGGCGATCTCACCAGGCTCGACCACTACCGGCAACTCGGCAAGCGCTCCGAGCAGGACCGGCTTATCCCGGCGTTCATCCGCACCTTCGAGACACTCCAGGCCCTGGCTGCCGATACAGAGGCGCTGACCCATGCGGCCATGAAAGGGGACCTCGCGATGCGCGCCGACGCAGCGAAGCACGAAGGCGAGTACCGTAAGATTGTGGAGGGGATCAACAAGACCCTGGATACCGTCGTCGTTCCCTTCAAGAAGGTGCAGGGAGCTATCATCCAGCTCGAGAGCAGCACACAGGACACGAGCAAGAGTTCCGACGAGATCGCGAAGGCAGCCGAACAGGTGGCGGTGACGAGCCAGAAGTGTGCCGACCTCTCCAAGCAGGTTCTGCAACAGATCGAGACCATCGAGGGCCAGATTGCCGATCTCTCCGCCTCGAACGAGGAGATCGCGGGGACGGCGCAGGAGGTGCTCGGTGCGACCAACGAGACGGCCCGGACAGGTCGGGAGAGCCTCGAACTCGGTGAGGCCACGAAGAAGAAGATGGCGGTCGTCGAGAAGATATCGCGGCAGAGCATGGACGAGATCGTCCGGCTCAACGGTCAGATGGCCGAGATCGGCAAGATCGTAAAACTCATCAACGATATCGCGAATCAGACCAACCTTCTCGCACTCAACGCGGCTATCGAGGCGGCCCGGGCCGGGGAACACGGCCGCGGATTCGCCGTCGTCGCCGGGGAGATCCGGAATCTCGCCGGAGAATCCAAGAGGGCGAGCCACAACATCGAAGACCTCATCACCTCGATCCTTGCAAACAGCAACCAGACCGCGAAGAACATGGAGCAGGTCTATCTGGAGATCGAGAGTGGCGTCGAGAGCGTCAACAACACCATCGCCGAGCTGAAGAAGATCGTCAGCGGGGCAGAGATGGTTAGCGGCGACATGGCCGAGATCACCCGGGCGATCGAGGGCCAGGCGAACGTTGCGAACCGTGTCGTGCAGGCGATGGACGAAGGGACCCGCCTGACCAAGGAGACCCAGGCGCAGGTGGAGGACCTGGCGTCGCTCTCCGAAGAGACGAGCGCGTCGACGGAGGAGATCGGCAGCGCCGCACACGAGCTCAACGGCATGGCACGCGACCTCAAGGAGACCATGCAGCGGTTCTCCTTCTAGGGCGGGTGTCGTAAATGGCAACCATGGGTGTTGTTGAGTTTCAGATCGGGAGTTCCCTCTATGCCCTCGATATTCATCTGGCCCGCGAGATCGTCGAGATGATGCCGATCACGCCGCTGCCGAGGGCGCCGTCCTACCTCGAGGGGATCATGAACCTCCGGGGAGAGATCACGAATATCGTCAACCTCTCGGAGATGCTGGGCCTCTCGGGGCAGGGGGCCGGGGAGAGCCAGAAGATCATCGTGCTCGCCCCGGAGGCCTCCGGCGGGTCAAATGTCGGTATCGTCGTCGACGACGTCCACAGCGTCATTCAGGTCATGGAGGCTGATGTCGAGCGGATGGACGAGGGGATCTCCAGAGAGGCATACCTGAAAGGTATCATCAAACTGCAGGGCAGCGATGGTCTCGATAAAGAGAGAAAAGCGGACAAAGACCTCATAATCTGGATTGATATTCAGAAGATCCTCGAGGATCTGCTGAGGCGCAGGGATGCCTGATCGGGACGGTGTCGGTCTTCGGGCGGGCCGGAGGTCGTTCCGGGTTCCCTGGCACGAGCAGACGTTAGGGTGAGCTGGAGTTGACAACTCGGACCATGCGGAGACGGACCGCCCACGGACACCGGGCGTATATGCGGTTCCTTGCAGATGCGACGGAGATTGCTTCTGATGACGGCAAGGAGGATGCGCGGATGCAGACCTTTATCCGGCATCTTGGCAGGGTGGCAAGAGCAAACAGCGCCTGCTTCGCCGACATTGTCCGCGCGCCGGGTACACAAGAGGTCTGCCTGCGTGTCCGTTATGAATGGGTCGACGGCGGAGCCCGACCGCGGAGCGATGGGCGGTCACTCTCCTGCGGGGTTCTGCCGCCCGGCTCGGCTGAGATGCTCTTGGCAGGGCAGCCGGTCATGGGAGTCTCCACGCCGATCCTGGCGGTTCCCGTCGTCTCCGGTTCCGGAGTTCGGGGTGCTCTCGTGCTGTCCGGGCGCGAAAGGCCCAGATGGCACCAATATGAGCTTGATGCGGTCAGGGCGGCTGCAGGTATTCTCGGTTCGATCGTGATCTCCCTGCCCGGGACGCTGCATCCTGCCGAACTCTGCTATCGTGGTATCATCGACGATCTGACCGATCCCCTCTGCAGGCTCTCACCTGATGGAAGGATACTGTATGCGAACAGGCCGTTCTGCTCTCTCTGCTCCCGAAGGCCTGACGAGGTGATGGGGATGCCGGTGCTCTCAATCCTCCCGCCTGATGTCGCAAAGGATTTCTCCGTCCCGGCTGATCTGCCCGGTGTGGACAACCCGGTCGCCACCCGTGAGTTCAAAGTCGGTGGGGCAGGCAGCGTCGAGCGCTGGTATCGGAGCATATGCCGGGTAATCCTTGATGAAGGAGGTGCGGTCTGTGGATACCAGGTGGTCGGTCACGACATCACGGAGCGTAAACAACGGGAGATCCGGAACAGCCGGATGAACGATCAGAGGCTGGCTCTTCTGGCCAATGCCGCATCCGATGCAATCGTCATCATTGACGAGCCCGGCACGATCACCTACTGGAACTGCGCCGCCGGGGATCTCTTCGGGTATCCAGCGGATGAGATGGTCGGCGGGGATGTACACAGTCTGTTTCCGCCCGGGTACTTCTGCCACCCGTACGTTGAGGGTGTCAGATATGCCGTTGCGGCTGCGTCTGGACGGGTTGTCCGCCTGCGGTTCTCCGATGTTCTGTTCGCCCGGAAAGACGGCTCCGTATTCCCGGCAGATCTCTCAATAGCCGCGGTGCGGACCGGGGGCGAATGGTACAGTGTCGGGATCATTCACGATACCACCGTACAGAAGGCACGGGAGCAGGCGCTTCACGAAGAGATGGAGCGAACCGGGATGCTTCTGCGGATAGCGTCGCGGCTGAGCGGCAGTTTCGTCCTCGATGCCGTACTCGACGCGCTCTGCGAGGAGGCGGCCCGGGCGCTCCGGGTCCCGGCGGCGGCCGTCTTCCTCAGCGACCCCTGCCGTGATCTGCTCGTCCCTGCCCGGTCGTTCGGGGTACCGGAAGACGCACGGGACTATTTGCCCTGTATTCCCCTGGCAGTTTACGAGCGTGAACTCTTGAATCAGGGGCCGGTCTTCGTCATCGAGGACCTGGTCTCCCGGATGGATAAGGTGACCTGGAAGGAGCATCCCGAAGCCCTCCCCCAGGTGCTTGTATCTGCCGCAATCTTCCATGAAGAAACACTGATCGGCGGTCTGGACCTGGTGGCGTTCGACGCCTCGCGCAGGTTCTCCCCGGAGGAGCTCGCGCTCCTGAGAGGAATCGCCGATCAGGCCGCGCTTGCGATCGCCAATGCCCGGCTCTTTGAGGAGCGGAAAGCATATGAACGCCAGCTGAAGGCCTCGCTTGAGGAGAAGACGGCGCTCTTAAAGGAGGTCCACCACCGGGTGAAGAACAACATGCAGGTGATCTCAAGCCTCCTTGCCCTGCAGGGCCGTCTGATCGAGAATGCCGCCGCCCGTGAGTGCATCCGGGAGAGTGAGAACCGGGTGAAGTCCCTCGCGCTCGTCCATGAGAGCCTCTACCGGTCGGAGTCGATCGCCGCCGTCGATATCGGCGTTTACACCCGCCGGCTCGCGAACGATCTGATCCGGTCGTACGGCCTGCAGGATTACATCTCCGTCACTATCACGTCGGGGATGGTCTCCGTCTCCGGTGATACGGCGATCCCGATTGGCCTCATCCTCAACGAACTCATCTCCAACTCTCTCAAGCACGGGTTCGCCGGCAGGGACGAGGGAACGATTGCGGTCCAGATCGCCCGGTCGCCGGAACACTGCATCACTATCGAGTACCGGGACGACGGCGTTGGCATCCCCTCCGAGATCATCGCTCTGCCGCCGGTTACCCTGGGGATGCAGCTTGTCCGGGTCCTCACGGCACAGCTCGGAGGGAGCGTCAGTATCCGGCGTGGGGAGCCTGGGACGGTCACCGAACTCGTCGTTCCCGACGGTGTCGGCGGTGACGGCAAGGAGGATCATGGATAGCCCGACCGGTGCGTCGATCTCCGCGACAGAGGGCCGCACTGTCCTCCTCGCGGAGCCTGACTACCTCACCGCCGGTAACGTCTCATCCTGGCTGCAGGAACAGGGGCATGCAGTTGTAGGCGTGGTTGCACGGGGCGAGGATGTTCTTGCTGTTGCGGCTGCATCCCGGCCCGGGGTTGTCGTCATCGACACATCTCTCCCCTGTCCGGAGGGCCCTCTTCGGACCGCTCTCAGGGTCCGCGATCAACTCGGGATCCCGGTCCTCCTCACGACTGCAGACGCACGCAGCATCTTCCCGTTGCATGGTGAGGCGGGGCTCTCGCAGCTGGAGGTCCTGGAGAAACCTTTCGGTCCGGACACCCTCGCCGCCGCGATAAGATCCGTAGCCACCTGCCGCCGGGCATGGGAAGGGGCTTTCCGGCGGGTTACTGCTGCCATGCCATGCTTCGTCATGATCCTGGATGCTGTCCTTTATATCCGGGACATCAGTCTTCCAGGGGCGTTCTTTGCCGGACTGCCCCGTAGCACGCTCATCGGGCGGAAGGCCGTGGGAACGATCCTGCCGCCATCCGGGCGGGATGTCACCGATCTCCGCGAGTGTTTCGATGAAGGGCGAGGCTTCCTAGTCGCCACCGACTGCATCCCCATCACCGGGCGCTGCATACCTATCCGGTGGACCTGCGAGCCGGCGCGGGATCCCGGTGGGTACTGTGTCGGCTGGGTCTGCCTCGGCACCCTGGAGGGAGACGTATCCTATCTGGATCTCTGCCTGCAGAAGGGTGTGCTGCGGCAGCTCGAGGAGAACATCGTCCAGCTTGTGACCTTAAACGACCGTATCCGCAATCCCCTCCAGGTTATCGCTGCGTCAGCAGAAGTCCTTGATGGCGACATCCGCGATAGGATCCTGCTCCAGGTAGAGGCGATCAACGAGGTCATCCGGGAGCTGGACCAGGGGAGCGTTGAGTCCGTCGCGGTCCGCGAGTACCTTCGGAAGCACCGTGAGATCTCGGTGTCGTGAGGGCACCGCCCGATCTCACCGCCGCTCCTCGATCACCTTCCGGACGAGCGCTCTCCGGTCCGGCTTTCCTGCGGTGAGCGCCTGGAACTTCTCCTCGTAGATCGGTTTCTCGACCGAGTAGAACGTCCCGAGCGCGATCGGGGCGTCGCGGTCGTAGTCCCACTCCCGGATCTTCGCAAGAGCGCTCTCGAACCTGCCTGTATCGACCTCGCCCTCCGCGAGTTCGTAGGCGTGCTCGTTGTAATAGTCGGTCAGGTTGAAGTAGGTCGCGCAGATCTGGAGGACATCGACGAACGAGAACCCCCGGTGCATGATCGCCTCTTTGAAGAGGTCTTTTAAGTGCCGGACCTTCTTCGTGTAGCCCCGGGCGATGTGGGTTCCTCCCGCGGCGAGGATCAGCTCGAGCGGGTTGATCGGATGCTCGGTGATCCCGCCGGGCGTTGAGCGGCCTTTAAAGCCTGTGGGGGACGTGGGTGTATACTGCCCCGTCGTCAGCCCGTAGACCCGGTTGTCGTGGACGATGACGGTGATGTCGCTGTTCCGTTTTGCCGCGAAGATGAGGTGGTCGAGGCCCTCGGCGTAGATGTCCCCGTCCCCGACATGGCAGATGACTTTGAGGTCCGGGTTTCCCATGCGTATGCCGGTGGCCGCCGGGACCGAACGGCCGTGGATGCCGTAGAAACTGTTGACGTTCAGGTAGTCGGCAAGTTTCCCGTGGCACCCGATCCCGCCGAGAATGACGAAGTTCTCGAGCGGTATCCCCTCCTCAGCCGAGAGCTCCGCGATCGCCGACTTCATCATATGCTGGATCGAGAAGTTGCCGCAGCCGGGGCACCAGGTGTTCTGCGCCGGGCTGATGAGGTCGCCGGCCGGCCGGCCGGGGGGCCCGGTCGGGGTCATGCGAAGACCTCCGCAAGGCGGGCTTCCAGTTCATCGACCGCGAACGGCCGGCCGTCGTATCTCAGGACCGATCGCCCCGGGTCGAAGCCGTGCTGCCGGAGGAGGCGGGCAAGCTGCCCCGTGGCGTTGTTCTCGACGCAGGCGACCCTCCCGGCCCCGATCATCGCTTCCTTGAAGGCACGGGCGGGGAACGGCGCGAGCACGACCGGATGGACGACCCGTGCCCCGAACTTCGCGGCAGCCTCGATGCAGGCCCACTTCTCCGAGCCCCAGCAGACGATCGTCGTCCCGGCGTTCCGCTCGCCGTAAGACTTCACGGTCGGGTAGGCGGTAAGTTCCCGGCTCAGGCTCTCGCCCTTCGCAAGCATCTTCTCGCGCAGCCGTATGGTCTCGTCCACCTCCTCCGTGGTGAACCCGGCCTCGTCGTGGACGTAACTGTTCACCTTGACGACGGCGCCTTCCCGGCCGGGGAAGGCAAGCGGCGATACCCCGTCTTCGGTCCGGGCATACCGCCGGTACTCGCCCTCGCCCTCCCAGAGCACGGGCTCCCGGTCCGGGTGCGGGACGACGGCGTTAATATCGAAGGAGTAGGCTCCTTCCGCGAGCGTCTTGTCGGTCAGGATGATCGAGGGGACCTGGTACTTCCAGGAGAGCATCAGCGCCGTCGCCGACCAGGCATACGTCTCGTCGAGATCGCCGGGAGCGACGACGAGCCGGGGGAACTCCCCCTGCCCTGCGTTCAGGACGAAGTGGAGTTCGGTCTGGGAGGTGTAGGTGGGGAGGCCGGTGCTCGGCCCCGGCCGCTGCCCCATCACGATCGTCACCGGGAGTTCCGCCATCCCGGCAAGGGAGAGGCCTTCGGTCATCAGGCAGAACCCGCCGCCCGAGGTCCCGACCGCGGCCTTCTCGCCGGCATAGGCGATGCCAAGGGCCATCATGATGACGCTGATCTCGTTTTCGGGGTGGAGGACCTTGATCGAGAGGTCCTCTGCATGGTTGGCGAGGTAGTGAAGGAGGTTTGAGGTCGGGGTCATCGGGTAGGCGACGTAGGACTCAAGCCCGCCGTGGACGAGGCCGAGCCCGGTGACCTCGTTCCCCGTCAGGACCGGGAGCGCCGGAGCGCCGAGCGGCTCGACGGAGAAGACCTGATCCACCGCATCGTAGCCCCGCCCGGCGACCCGGAGGTTTGCGTCCAGGTGCTTTGCGGGGACGCTCTCGCGGAGGACATCCTCGAGAACCTCCCGGCCGATCCCCGCGACCCGCGCAAGCGCCCCGAGCATCGCGGAGTTTCCGGTGATCGGGGGTGCTTTCTCCTCCTTGACGATCGCATCGAGCGGGAGGCCGTAACCGTTGCCCCTCGTGACCTGGGAGGCGTCGTAGATGACGGTCGTGCCGTCGTGGATCCTCTGCCGGTGGTTGTCGATGCTGTTCTGGTCGAAGGCGAGGAGGACGTCGACCGGGGTACGGTGCGC
>JAEWMO010000124.1 GCA_023457135.1 Methanobacteriota archaeon
GATCGCCTGGCGACCCAGCAGGCGAGCGCCCGCTCAGCCTCCGAGAGCCCCGCGACACGGGCCCGGAGGGCCGGCGCCGTGGCCGCCCGGGCTGCCGCGGTGACGTCGGCGTGGGTGACCCGCCGGCGACCGTCCTTCTCCGCCCGGAGGGCTGCCTGCCGGACGAGTTCAATCCCGACGCGGACGTCCTGCTCGCCGGCGGCGATGGTGGCGATCCGGTCGATGAGCGGCTTCGGCAGCACCCGGGGGTAGAGTCCCTGCCGGACCCGGTCGGTCAGGATCTCCCGGATCTCGGTCTTCGAGTAGGGCAGGAAGGTGATCTCGGTCGGGTGGAAGACCGACCAGACACTCGCATCCGCCTCGGCTCCGAGGTTCAGGTCGAGGTTGCTCGTGACCGCAAAGACCCCGGCCTTCCGGACGTCCCACTTCTCGTAGAGCCGGAGGAGCTGGTAGAGGAGGAGGTTGTAGGTCCCTGCCGGAAGGAGTTCGTCCGCGTCATCGAGGCAGACAACAAGCGCGGCGTTACGGTCCTGGAGCCGGGAGGCGATACCCTCTTTGACATCGTCGAGGTGCCAGCCGGTCGGGGGCGGGGCGTAGCCGCAGACCTGCTTGAAGATGCTCCCGTAGACGGCGAGCGGGGTGTGGTCCTGCCGGCAGTTGACATAAGCCGGGATGACCTGTTGTGTCTCTTCCCGGACCATAGAAAAGATCCGGCGGACGGTGGTGGTCTTCCCGGTCCCCGGCGGCCCGCGGAGGATGGCGGAGAGGGCGCTCCCGCCCCGGAGCGTGGGGCTGATGAGGAAGGCGAGTTCTTTGACCTCGGCGTCACGGTGGTGGAGGTGCTCGGGGACGAACATGAGCTCGAAGACGTCGGGGTCTCTGAAGAGGGTCTGGTCGCTGCGGAGAAGAGGGGAACGTGTCATAGGAGAGACTGGAGTGGAGGGTATTGTTAAAGGCGAGCCGTGCGCGGGTTGAAAGTGAAGGGGAAACGCAGGGGCAGGAAGGCCCCCGGTTCAGCACGATGACGGCGTCGACAGACGCAGAGGCCCGGATCGAACAGGGAGCGCGATCCGTCATCGGGAACAGAGGGCATCGCATCGCCATGTTTACCGGTTCTCCTCCCGATCTCCTATTCATCGAGTGAAACCGGCGATGCCGATGGCGCTACCGAGATGGCGAGATTACCCGGGCACGAGTGCTCCCTCCTGATCCCATTGCCGTCTAACTGCGGCGGGAGCACGGCCCGGGCGCTCTGCCCGGCGGGGCATCCCCTCTTCCGGGAAGGCGGCGGCGCTTGTGGGGATGGCCGGGTGGGAGCGGGAGGAACTGCCCGGGGCAAGATCTCTCGCATTACGCCGATGAAGTCCTCGATCGAGATATGACCTATGTCACGGCTATTGAGACAAGCCAGGTGCCGGGCCCGATGGAGTCTCAACCGCCTTGTCTTGAACGGGAACGGATAGAGGAGGACATACATTGGATAAGCCAGCAGGGAGAACGGCCGGAAGAGAACTGGAAGAGACAATTTCCCCTCTCATCAGAGAGATCCGGGATCTCGTCCAGAAAGCCCGTCTGGCCGTAGCACAGAACGTCAACTCGATACAGGTCGTCACTAACTTCGAGATCGGCAGGCGGATCGTCGAACATGAGCAGGAAGGGAAGCCGAAGGCAGGGTATGGGAAACAGACCATACAGGAACTTTCACGTCAGCTGACCGAAGAGTTTGGGAAAGGGTTCTCTAAAAGAAATCTTGAGTATATGCGCAGGTTTTACCTTGAATACTGCGGATCAGCTCCCCCGGCAGTATCGTGCCAATCCGATGCGGCCGTTTCCACCGGTCAACAAATTGCGCAGACACTGTCTGCACAATTCACTCCCCGGTTCGCTCTCAGCTGGTCTCACTATATCTTCCTGATGAACATCGGCAACCAGGAAGAGCGCCGGTTCTACGAGATCGAGGCTCAACAGAACCGCTGGTCGCTCGCAGAGCTCAAACGGCAGTTCAACACCGGCCTGTATGAGCGGCTTGCGCTCAGCCGGGACAGGAGCGGTGTGAGGGCCCTCGCCCGCACCGGCCACGTCATCGAGAAGCCACAGGATCTGCTTAAAGACCCGTATATTCTTGAATTTCTCGGCCTTGACGAGAAGGCCAGTTACAGAGAGGTCGATATCGAATCGGCCATCATCGACAAACTGGAGACGTTTCTCCTCGAACTGGGCAAAGGCTTCCTCTTCGAAGCGCGACAGAAGCGGCTCACCTTCGATGCCGACCACTACTATGTAGACCTCGTCTTCTACAACCGTATCCTCCGGTGCTATGTCCTGATCGACCTCAAGATTGGAAAGATTATCCACGGTGATCTCGGCCAGATGCAGATGTATGTCAACTACTATGACCGGGAAGTCAAACTTGATGACGAACATCCGACCATCGGGATCATCCTATGCAAGATCAAGAACGACGCACTTGTAGAACTCACTCTCCCGAAAGATGCCAATGTCTATGCTTCCCGGTATCAGGTCTATCTTCCTTCAAAAGAGGAACTCAAGAAGAGACTGATCGAATGGTCAAAAGGCACGCCGGAGGCGGAGTGATTGTATGATACTGACCCGGTTCCGTTAAGGCCGCACGGGGCTGAAGGTGAAGGGGGGAAGAGTCCCCTTCACGCCAGTGCGGGCACGGCGTCCGCCCAGGTCTCGACGGTGTTCCGGATGGCGTCGTCCTGGTAGGACGAGATCCGGACGGTCTTCCGGGTGAAGGTGACGTAATAGTCGTCACCGGACGGGTCGTGGCACTTGAGTTGAGCGTAGTAGGTCTCGCCGGCATAGTTCCGCTCGGCCTCCCCGCCCATCGCGGTTGCGAGGGCCGCGTTCCCCATCACCGCCGCCGCGTTTGCGTTGAAGGCGGCAATCGAGGGGGACTGCAGGGAGACGGTCCCGACCCGTTTGCCGGTATCTTCGTCGATGAAGTCCACCTTCGCGGTGTAGTGCTCGCGGTTCCGGACGATGGCGGCGACAGGGACGCCGTCGGAGCCGGTATACCCGACACACCCGAAGGGGTTGTCATCGATGATGGTCTCGATGAGGTTGTCAAACGACGTTACATCGGCGATCGGGACGGCGAGGTCCCGGACCGCCGTCTTGTTCACGGTCTTCTGCACGAAGTCTGCCATGGTTGGTACTTCCTGCCTGCATTTTCCCGGGAATATGACAGACAACTATAGGGTGGACGGGAGAGGATATCAGTCTGACTTTATCGGGGAGCCCGGACGACTTTTTCTGCCGTGAGGGCTGCATACAGGCGCAATTTTAACGACGCAGTTACCGGGGGGCAAATTTATATTTCCAACCTCCAATAAGACTGATCGAACAGCCATGTCCGTCACGCAGGA
>JAEWMO010000125.1 GCA_023457135.1 Methanobacteriota archaeon
GCCTCCTCGGCTACTTCCTGCTGGTCCTCATCGGCCTCGAACTCCTGGAGACGATAAAAGCGTACCTCGACAAAAGAGAGTTCCACGTCGAGATCGTCATCCTCGTCGCGATCATCGCCATCGCGAGGAAGGTCATCCTCCTCGAATCCCCGGATACCGGCGAGCTCATCGGCATCGCGCTGCTCATCGTCGCCCTCTGCGGGGGCTACTACCTCGTGCGCCGGGCGGGAATGCCGCGCATTCTTCCGCCGGACGACGGCACGGCCCCGCCCTGATACGGGAATGATTCCTGGCGGGGCCGCCGGTCAGGCCGGGTCGGTCCCGGGCTCCGGGGCCGGGGGCACCGGTGTTACGGGCAGCATGAACGCGGCTGCAAGGCCCACGAGAGCAAACACCACCAGGACAACCAGCGCGAGGGCATAGCCCAGGTTCCCCTCGACAAGGCTGGATACGATGACGGTCCCCGCGATGGCCACGCCGAGCGAGGAGCCCAGGTTCGAGACGCTGCGCGAGAGACCCGATATCTCCCCCTGGTCCTCTTCGGGGAAGGCGGACTGGACGACGGTGACCGAGGATGTCAGCATGACCCCGACGCCCACGCCGACCAGGAAGAGGCCCGGCACGAAGGTGAAGACGTTGGAGGTCTCCCGCACCAGCAGGAGGAGGAGGAGGACGCCGACGACCGTCACGACGAAGCCCGCCCGGATCAGCGTTGCCTGGGAGCGCCTCCGCGCGAGCCTGCCCGCGGCCATCGAGGAGAGCAGGATGCCGATCGTGGCCGGCGTGAGGATCAGGCCAGTCTCGATCGCGCTGTAGCCCCGCACGGTCTGCACGTAGACGGAGACCACGAAGGAGAGGCCGAGCAGGACCAGCCACTGGATGTTCTGCGTGATGAGGCCGAGGTTGGATGTGCGGTTTTGAAACAGCCTGGTGGAGAGCAGGGGCTCTTTACCCGCCCGCTCCATGGACCGGATGTGCCGGAAGAAGAGGGCGAGCAATACCACCCCGATGAGGACGAAGACCCATACCGGCGACACACCGCCCTCGGGGATCACGACTGTGCCGCCGATGGCGAAGTCCTGACTGGCCCTGACCCAGCCGTAGGTCGAGGCCTGCAGGATGCCGACCACGATGAAGAAGAGCCCCGCCGCCGAGAGGATCGTCCCGACGATGTCAAACCCGGGTTTTGGGCCCTGCACGCCCGGATCGACGATCGACCGGCTCTGGATGATGACGATGCCGACGACGATGGCCTGCACGACGAAGGCCGCCCGCCAGCTGATCGCGGTGGTGATGATCCCGCCGACCAGCGGGCCGGCGGCCGCCCCGATGCCGCCCGCCGCGCTGATCGCGCCGAAAGCGCGGGCGCGTGAGGTGAGGTCGGGGTAGAAGACGGTCGCAAGGATGTACACGGGCGGGATCAGGAGCGCGGTCCCGATGCCTTCGAGGAGCGAGTAGCCGAGGATCAGGATGCCGAGCCCCGGCGCCGCTGCCGCTATCAGCGCTCCCACCCCGTAGACCAGGAGGCCCCGCCTGAAGAGGTAGGTGCGGCCCAGGATGTCCGTCAGTTTGCTGCCGGGGATCATCAGGGCCGCCATCGTGAGCGTGAAGACGGCGATGGTCGTCTGGACGCCGCTGACCGTCGTCCCCAGGTCGGCGGCGATGCTGCTGATGGCCACGTTCATGTTTGACGCAGCGTAGCTGCAGATGAACTGGGCGAGCGCAAGCGGCAGGAGCACGCCCTGCGGGGTTGCCGTCGGCGTCCGGGGAGCCGGATCTGCGGGGTTATCCATCATATCAGCCTTCGGATAGAGTGCGTCAGACGGACCCGGTGTATATTAATGTAATTGCCCGGCAACCCGGCCTCCCGCACCGGGTCGTCCCGGCAGAACCGGGGTTCCGGGACGGTGGAGCTACCTATATATGGTGGCAGTGAGCCCTCCGCACGGTGGTGTTCATGGTTAACACGCAGTTTGGCGCCGGCACCTATGAGGCCGGCGCCGCTATGGCCCCGTCACGCTGGCTCGTGCTGCTGCTCGGCATTCTCGCGGTCGTCTTCGGCGTTCTCTTCTTCATCTATCCCATCCCGACGCTGGAGTTCCTTGTCCTCCTCCTCGGTCTGTACTGGCTCTTCAACGGTATCGTCGCGCTCATCGGCCTGTTTACGGATAGAACCGGCCGGGGCTGGAAGTTGCTCGTCGGGATCCTCGGCATCCTTGCAGGAGCCCTCGTCCTCACCTACCCGCTCTACAGCGCCATCCTCATCCCGACCGTCTTTGCCCTCCTCATCGGCGTGGAGGGGCTGATCATCGGGGTGGTCTACATGGTCCAGGGCTTCTCCGGCGCCGGGTGGGGGACGGGGATCCTCGGCATCCTGAGCATCATCTTCGGCCTGATCCTGATCGCAAACCCGCTCGTCGCGGCTGTCGGCCTGGTGCTGCTCCTTGCGGTCCTCGCCATCTTCGGCGGGATCGCGGCGATCGTCGTTTCGTTCCGGCTGCCGGGGTGAGGGGGAGGATCGGTCTTCCCCTTCATTTTTTGCCGCCGGTCTTTCCGGCGTGCAGGGATACGGGAGCGTCTCTGCTTAACAGCCCGGAGCGCCGGTCTTCCAGATCGCCGCAATGCATTGGGGTAATTATATATAATTGGCGCAATACTCCGGCTCCGGGCAGTTGTTCTGCCCGGGAGGAGGTATGAAGAGAACGGGAGTGCTCTTGATCTCGCTGGTCCTCATCCTGGCCTGTACCGGTGCCGGGTGCGTCCAGCCGTCGGAGATGGAGGCGGAGGCGCAGCTCTGCCAGGACCTCGAAGAACTCAGGGTGGCGCTTGAGAGTATGGAGAACACCAGCCTGAGAACGTCTGTGGGAGATATCCGGGAGGGACGGGACGCGGTGCGGTCCGCCATGGAGGATGTCAGGGCGTCCGCAGAGGACGTCGCGAACATCCGGGTCGACAACCTCAACGCGGCGTATGAAAACCTCGATCAGGCCGTAGAAAGCCTTCCTGACGATCTGACGGTCGTTGGGGCTCTACAGACCATCCGCCCGGAGATACAGGCCGTCCGGGACGAACAGCAGAACCTGTATGCGGACTTAAACTGCACAGCGTAGCGATACCGGCGGAGGGGCCGATTGGAGCAGACGGAGCGGCGTGATGAGCGGGCCTGATGGCGAGGCACCCCTCGCCTTTCACGTCATGGCGAAGCCGACCGGCGCCCGGTGCAACCTCGACTGTGCCTACTGTTTCTACAGAGAGAAGGAGCACCTGTATCCGGAGAGCACCTTCCGGATGACCGATGCGGTGATGGAGGAGTTCATCCGCCAGACCATCGCGGGGCACGCGGTGCCGGAGGTGACGATCGCCTGGCAGGGAGGGGAACCGACCCTGATGGGGCTGGACTTCTTCCGGCGGGCGGTGGCGGTGCAGAAGAGGTATGCCGGGCCCAAAACCCGCATCGAGAACACCTTCCAGACGAACGGCATCCTCCTCGACGACGAATGGTGCCGGTTCTTCCGCGACAACAACTTCCTCGTCGGCCTCTCCCTGGACGGGCCCCGCGACCTCCATGACGCCTCCCGGCGAGACCGGCAGGGCCGCGGCACGTTCGACCGGGTCGAGAACGCCGCCCGCCTGCTCCGGAAGCACCGGGTTGAGTTCAACATCCTCTGTGCGGTGAACCGGACGAACGCCGACCATCCCCGCGAGGTCTACCGGTTCTTCCGCGACGAGCTCGGTGCGCCGTACATCCAGTTCATCCCCATCGTCGAGCGGGAGGACGGAGGGAAGACGGTCACCGACCGGTCCGTCCTGCCGGACCAGTGGGGGCGGTTCCTGATCGGGGTCTTTGATGAGTGGATCCGGAGAGACGTCGGCCGGGTGTTTCTCCTGAACTTCGACTGGGCGCTTGCGGGGTGGCTCGGGATGGCAGGATCGGTCTGCGTCTTCGCCCCGACCTGCGGCCTTGGGGTGGCGCTCGAGCACAACGGCGACCTCTACTCCTGCGACCACTTCGTCGGGCCGGACCACCTCCTCGGCAACATCCTCACGACACCGCTCGCCGAACTCGTAGCCTCCGAACAGCAACGGCGGTTCGGGACGGCCAAGCGCGAGACGCTCCCCCGGCAGTGCCGGGAATGCAGGTTCCTTTCCGTCTGCAACGGGGAGTGCCCGAAGAACCGGTTTGTCGAGGGGGGCCTGAACTACCTCTGCGAAGGATATCGGGCGTTCTTCGCCCACGCCGACCGCCCGATGCGGATGATGGCCGGCCTGCTCCGGCGGGGGCGGCCCGCGGACGGGGTGATGCCGATGCTCGCGGCAAAGGCGGGCCGGAACGAGCCCTGCCCCTGCGGGAGCGGTCTGAAGTATAAGAGATGCTGCGGGCACCTGAGCCGTTAACGGAGCGGCAGGTCGCCGCCGGAATATTTGTGAACAAGTATATAAACGGCAAGATCTCTTGCAGGACCCAGTCCACCAATTACGATGGGGGGAGATGGTATGCCTGAAGAGTGGAAGGGCGTCGTCAATGTCGATGTCCGGGACTCGGTCCCTGACTGGACACCGTATAAAGAACCGGAGGCGCCCGAAGGTGCCCCGAACGTCCTGCTGATCGTCCTCGACGATGTCGGGTTCTCGGCCATCTCCTGCTACGGCGGGCTGATAGAGACGCCGAACATCGACCGCCTGGCGGCAAACGGCCTTGTATATACCCAGTGGCACACGACAGCGCTCTGCTCCCCGACCCGGGCCTGCCTGCTGACCGGCAGGAACCATACCACCGTCGGGATGGCCTGCGTCGCAGAAGCGACCACCGGGTTTCCGAACTCGAACGGCCACATCCCGTTCGAGTGCGCCACCCTCGCCGAGGTGCTCGTCGAGCAGGGCTACAACACCTATATGCTCGGCAAATGGCACCTCTGCCCGCAGGACGAGATGCACCTGGCCGCGAACAAGCGAAACTGGCCTATCGGCCGGGGATTCGAACGGTATTACGGGTTCCTCGGCGGCGAGACGAACCAGTACTACCCTGCCCTGGTCCACGACAACCACCCGGTCAGGCAGCCGGCGATGCCCGAAGACGGCTACCACCTCACCGAAGACCTGACCGATACGGCGATCGCGTTCATCCGGGACGCGAGGCAGATCGACCCGGCAAAGCCCTTCTTCATGTACTACTGCCCCGGCGCCGCCCACGCCCCGCACCATGTCCCGAAGGAGTGGATCGAGAAGTACCGGGGCCGGTTCGATATGGGCTACGAGCACTGCCGCGAGATCGTGCTTGCACGGCAGAAACGGATGGGGATCGTCCCGGAGAACACGGAACTGCCGCCGATCAATCCTATCGGCACGCCGGAGACGAGGACTGGTCCCGATGGAAAGCGATACCCGGAACTGGACACCGTCAGACCGTGGGACTCGCTCTCCGGTGCGGAGAAGAGGCTTTTTACCCGGATGGCTGAGGTCTACGCCGGCTTTGTCTCCCACACCGACGCCCAGATCGGGAGGCTCCTCGACTTCCTCGAGGAGAGCGGCGAACTCGAGAACACCCTGATCGTGCTCGTCTCCGACAACGGCGCCAGCGCCGAGGGCGGGCCGAACGGCTCGGTCAACGAGAACAAGTTCTTCAACGGCATTCCGGACTCTCTCGAAGAGAACCTGCAGTTCATCGACGACCTCGGCAGCGAGAAGACCTACAACCATTACTGCTCGGGCTGGGCGATGGCCTTCAACACCCCGTTCAAGATGTGGAAGCGCTACTGCTACGCCGGCGGCATTGCCGACCCCTGCATACTCCACTGGCCGCGGGGGATTCGGGCAACGGGGGAGATGCGCCACCAGTACCACCATGCCGTCGACATCGCCCCCACCATCCTGGAGTGCATCGGCGTCCCGATGCCCGATGCCGTGAAGGGCTACACCCAGTGGCCTGTTGAGGGCGTCAGCATGCGCTATACCTTCGAGAAGGGCGATGCTCCCACAGAGCGGCATACCCAGTTCTACTCCATGCTCGGTTCCCGCGGCATCTGGCACGACGGCTGGAAGGCGGTCACCACGCACCCGGCGATGGCCGGGTGGGGCCACTTCGCCGAAGACACCTGGGAGCTCTACCATATCGAAGACGATCGCTCGGAGACGCGCAACCTGGCGGAAGAGCACCCGCGCAAGCTCCTTGAGATGATAGCGCTCTGGTGGCACGAGGCCGGGAAGTACCAGGGGCTGCCGCTCGAAGACCGCACCGCCCCGGAAGTCCTGACCTCGCCCCGGCCACGGCCCGCGCCGCAGCGTAACCTCTTCGTCTACTACCCGAAGACCGCGCCGGTCCCGGAAGGCGCGGCGGTGAACATCCGCAACCGGTCCTACACCATCATCGCCGATGTCGAGATGCCGGATGGTGGTGCAGAAGGCGTCCTCTTCGCCCTCGGGAGCAGGTTCGGGGGTCATGCCCTCTACGTCAGGGATAACCGGCCCCGGTACGTCTACAACTTCGTCGGCACCGGGCAGACGATCACCTCGGACGCCGCGATTCCTGCCGGCAGGGCCACGCTCTCCGTTGCGTTCACGAAGGAGGGCGAGGGGCCGAAGGGCACCGCACACGGGACGCTCGCGATCTTCATCAACGGCCGAAAGGTGGGCGAAGGGCGGATCAAGACCCAGCCCGCGTACTTCGATATCGCCGGCAGCGGGCTCTCCGTCGGACTGGACCCGGGCGATCCCGTGACCGGCGACTATCCCGGCGAGCGGCCGTGGGCGTTCACCGGGACGGTCCATAAGATCATGGTGGATGTCGCCGGGGAGCCGTACACCGACCCCGAGCGCGAAGCGGCCGCGATGATGGCGCGGGAGTAGCGGGCCGGAGTGCCGTTGTGAGAGGGAGCATGAGATGGTAGAAACCGTACCGTTCACGGTCTTCCTCGAGACGATCGGCGTCCTTGCGGCAGCGATCTTCATGCTCTCGAGCATGCTTGCCATGGGATTCTCCCTGACCCTGCGCGAGATCGTCGAACCGCTGACGAACATACGGCTGGTCATCCGCTCCCTGGCGGCGAACTTCGTCCTGGCACCGCTGCTCGCACTCGTTCTCCTGCTCATCTTCCCGCTCTCCGAAGGGCTCTCCATCGGCCTGCTCCTCCTCGGGGCCGCCGCAGGAGCCGCGTTTCTGCCGAAACTCACGCAGACGGCGAAGGGGGATATCGCCTTTGCCGTGGGACTGATGGTGCTCCTGATGGTGGCGACCATCGGCTACCTGCCGGTCGTCCTGCCGCTGCTGCTGCCCGGAGTCGCGATCGATCCCTGGGCGATCGCCCGCTCGCTCGTCCTGCTGCTGCTCATACCGCTTGTGATCGCGCTGTTCATCAGGGCGCGATACGAGGAGGTCGCAGAAGGTCTCCTGCCCCTGATGAACCAGGCGGCCAATCTGGCGCTGCTCACGCTGATTGTTGCGCTCTTCGTCGTCTATCTCCCCGCTCTCACAGGGATCATCGGCATCACCGCAATCTTCGCGGCGATCACCTTCGTGGCGATATCGCTTGCCATCGGTTACGTCCTCGGCGGTCCGGGCCGCGCTACGAAACGGGCGCTCGCCTTCGGGACGGCGCAACGCAACATCTCGGCGGCGCTGGCGACTGCCACCTTCAACTTCACCGATCCGGACGTGATGGTCATGATCATCGTCGTAGCGGTGGTCGGTCTCATACTGCTGATGTTCATCAGCGGGGAGATGGGCAAACCGGGGGCGGCGGCATCCGGGGCTGTCCGGGAGGAGAGGCCTGCAAAGAGACCACAGGGCTGAAGAGGGATCCACCCCATACTCGTTCGTCCGCGCGGGCAGGAAGATGGCGGTTGACGGCCGCCCCGGATGCGAGCGCGAGATAGCATACCCTCCCGTAGGTGCTCCCCTTCGAGAGACGAGCAGCGGGGTGTTAGTCCCGCATGATCCAGGCAGCCACCTCCTTCTCGTGGTCGACATAGCGCTCGCCGCTGACATCGATCACCACCCGCTCGATGGTCCCGCCCGTAAAGGCGAAGGGTGCGGCGTAGTCCGGCGACACCGGCGACCCGCTGTCCCGGCCGACGCAGAGGCCGTCGCCGGTGAGGGCGAAGAATCCGGGCTGCGTCATGATCCGCCCCTCTCCCACCTTCTGCATGTCTATGTAGAGCGTGAGGGTGCCCGTGGCGCTCCTGGTGTCGGGATCGGCACCGTCTTTTGCGAACTCCGCGGTGAAGACGTGCCGGCCGGCGGGGACGGCGCTGCTTGATGAGATCTTCTGGATCGCATCCCCGAGCCAGTTGTAGACGTAGTGCAGCCGCCCGTCTGCGATGTAGAGGCTATGGCCGCCCCCGATACCGCCGTGGGCGAAGAGCACGCCCTGCGCCTCCGGCCCGTCGATGACGGCGCCGGCCGCGATTGCATACGACCGCCCCCGGATATTGACCGCCACCGACTCGGGGACCTCGGCAGTCCCCGGGTAGTAAACGTAGCGGGTTCTCGGGCCGGCGGGCTGGGGACGCGGCGTCGAGATGAGTTCCAGCGCGCTGCGGTCGTCGAGCGGCATGCCGTTGTAGACCCCCGCGTAGTAGAACCAGAGCCCCTTGAGGAGCTCAAGCACGTCTCGCTTCTCGTCGGCAAGGTTCTGCATCTGGGCCCGGTCCTCCTCCAGGTTGTAGAGCTCCCAGGCGTCGTGTTCGTAGCTGCCCCAGCCCGAGAGGGGCGGGTGGACGGTGTTTGCGAGCCACCCCTGGTGGTAGATCGCCCGCTGGCCGAGCATCGCGTAAAACTGGGTCTCCCTTCCCGGCGCATCGGGGTTCTCAAAGCTGGCCCTGAAACTCTCCCCCTCGATCGGGCTCTGGGTGTAGCCCTTCAGCACCTTCGGCGGCTCGATCCCCAGCAGGTCGTAGAGCGTCGGGACGATGTCCACGGCGTGGACGTACTGGTGGCGCAGTTCCCCGCGGGCGCTGATGCCGCGAGGCCACGCCACCAGGCACATGTCCGCAACGCCGCCCTCGTACCCGGCAAACCGCTTCCAGTAGGGGAACGGGGTGTCGAACGCCCACGCCCAGCCCGTGCAGTAATGGTTGTACGCCCCGGGCCCGCCGAGCCCGTCGATGTGCGGCAGGTTCGCCTCGACCGTGTCGGGGACGTTGTTGAAGAACTTGTTCTCGTTGAAGGAGCCGCTGGGACCGCCCTCGGCGCTCGCGCCGTTGTCGGAGACGACGACGATGATGGTGTTCTCAAGCTGCCCGGACTCCTCGAGGTAGTCGAGGAGCCGCCCAACCTGGGCGTCGGTGTAGGTGACAAAGCCGGCGTAGACCTCGGCCATGCGGACAAAGAGCCTCTTTTCGTCTTCGGAGAGCGAGTCCCAGGGCGGCACGAAGTCGAGAGCCGGCCACGGCTGGCCGTCCGGTCCGGTCGTCGCCGGCTCGCCGTGGGGGTTGATGGGCGAGAGCCGGGTGTTCTCCGGGAGCAGCCCCATCTTCTTCTGGTTCTCGAGGATCTGCTCCCGGATCTTCTCGTAGCCCATATCGAACCGGCCCTTGTAGCGGTCGGCCCACTCCTTGAAGACGTGGTGCGGGGCATGGGCGCAGCCGGGGCAGAAGTACATGAACCAGGGCTTCTCGGGGGCGATAGTCTTGGAGTCGCGGACGAACTCGATCGCCTTATCAGCGATATCCCTGGAGAAGTGGTAGCCCTCGTCGGGGCGGTAGGGCTGGTCCATCGGGTGGTTGTCGTAGACGATATCGGGGTACCACTGGTTGGTCTCCCCGCCGAGGAACCCGTAGTAGCGCTCGAACCCTCGCCCGAGCGGCCAGCGCCCCTTCCACGAGGACATATCGGTCTCCTCGCCCGGCGTCAGGTGCCACTTGCCGATGGCGTAGGTGTTGTAGCCCCGCTCGTTCAACACCTCCGATATGAACCCGTTCTCGAACGGGATGCGGGCGGACAGCCCTGGAAACCCGGCGGAGGCCTCGGTGATGCAGGCCATGTTGTTGCTGGTCGCGTTGCGCCCGGTGAGCAGGCTCGACCGGGTGGGCGAACAGAGCGCCGTGGTGTGGAAGTTGCTGTAGCGTATGCCCATATCGGCGATGTGCTGCATTGTGGGCGTCTCGATGGGGCCGCCGAATACGTCCATGGCCCCGTAGCCGACGTCGTCCCAGACGATCATCAGGACGTTGGGTGCATCCGCCGGCGCCTGCGGCTGCAGGTAGGGTTCCCAGTCTGGCACCGAATCCCGGATATCGAGATTGACCGTGCCCTTCCAGCTCTTGGACATCTTGCACTCTCCATGCTGTGGGGGGCGTGTCAGGTGCCGTCACGGATTAATCACTTTCGCTGCCCGGATCCGGGGGTCGCGACCGGGCCGGCAGCGCTCCGATAACCGGACGGCTCCTGCCCATCCCGGCGGGATCCGCCATCCCGGCACGCGGAGCCGCAGGCCTGCACTGCTCCGTAACCATAATGTACGGGTACTGTGATCAGCGACGGCAGCAAGTGTGTGATAACCATGATGCGAAGGAGAGCGGAAGGCGGTCTGGCGGGGCGCGAAGAGGCAGGCGGGGCGCACCGCTATAAGATGCGCGAGAACCTCGTCTCCATCGGGGACGACTACTGGATCGAGGATCATGCCGGCGAGCGGGCGTTCAAGGTGGACGGGAAAGCCCTCCGGGCGCGGAACACCCTGGTGATCCAGAGCAAGGAAGGGCAGGACCTTTACAAGATCCAGGAGCGGATGCTCCGGGTCAAGGATACGATGGAGATCGAGAAGGGCGGCGGCGGCACGGCGGCGACGATCAAGAAGGCGATGATCGCGCCGCTCCGGGACCGGTGGACGGTCAGCATCCCGGGGCAGGGCGACTGGGAGATCCAGGGGAACATCCTCGACCACGAGTACCATATCGGGGCCGGGCGGCGGGAGCGGGTTGCCGAGGTCTCGAAGAAGTGGTTCCGGGTCCGGGACACCTACGGTGTGGAGGTGGAGTCGGGCCACGACGACGCGCTCGTCCTCGCCGTGACGGCGGCGATCGACCAGATGGCGCGGTGATGCGGCCGGTGCCCGCCTGCACCGTCTCCGGCCGTGCGGGGACGGAAGTCCCCTATGGGATGGTGCAGGTTTAAATACCCGGGTTGCAACTGGGTGCGATGCGATCTCCGGCAGTCTCCGGTGACGGAGCACCCCTGTTATTTCACAAAACCCTGCCTCTCCCGGGGGCGGGGTTCGTCCTCATCCCTATCCGCGGCCCGATGCTGAACTCCTCTCGTCCCGGCCCCCCGTATGAGGCTCAGGCGAGACCCCGTATGACCCGCAACCAGGTGGAGGGCACTTATGGCGCCTGACTCCGAGAGGATCACCGGTATCGTCCTCGTTGTCGCTGCAATTGCCGCCGTCGCCGGGATCCTCTTCGGGTTCGATACCGGCGTCATCTCCGGGGCGATCCTCTTCATCAACGAGGAGTTCAACCTGACCAGCGTCACGACCGAGGTGGCGGTGAGCGCCGTGCTGATGGGCGCGATCATCGGTGCGCTCTTCGGGGGGCCTCTCTCGGACCGGGTGGGGCGCCGCAGTTCCATCCTGGCGGCATCGCTGATCTTCATCGCGGGCACGTTCGTGGTCGTTCTCTCCCCGGTCTTTGCCATATTCATCATCGGCAGGATCCTGATCGGGATCGCCATCGGCGTCGCATCGTTCGTCGCTCCCCTCTACATCTCCGAGATTGCGCCGGAACATATCCGGGGCGCTCTCGTCTCGCTCAACCAGCTCCTGATAACGATCGGCATCCTGCTCGCCTACGGCGTGAACTACTACTTTGCGGCGGCCGGCGACTGGCGGGCGATGTTCCTCGCGGGCGTGATCCCGGGCACGGTCCTCCTGGTCGGGATGTTCCTGATGCCCCGGAGCCCCCGGTGGCTGGTCTTCATGAACCGCTCCGCCGACGCCGCAGCCGTCCTCAAAAAGATCCGCGGCACCGCCGACGTCTCGGACGAGCTCGGTGAGATCGAGAGGAGCGTGCGCACGGAAGGGGCGGGGACGTGGTCGGACCTGGTCGCGCCCGGGGTCAGGCTCCCGCTCCTCCTGGGGGTGGGCCTCGCGATCCTCCAGCAGGCGACCGGGATCAACACCGTCATCTACTACGCCCCGACCATCTTCCAGTTCGCCGGCCTCGCGGAGGCGACCGCCTCGATAGCCGCGACGGTCGGGATCGGCGTCGTGAACGTCCTGGTGACCCTCATCGCCATCTGGCTCGTCGACCGGGCGGGGCGCCGGCCGCTCCTCCTCTGGAGCCTTGCCGGGATGGGCATCGCCATGCTGATCCTCGGTGTCGGGTTTGCCCTCGAGAACAGCGGCGCCGGCGTGGCGGCGGTCTCGCTCGGACAGATCACCGCGGCAAGCCTCATCCTCTACGTCGCCGCCTTTGCGCTGGGCCTCGGCCCGATCTTCTGGCTGCTCATCGCCGAGATCTATCCGCTCAGCGTGCGGGGACTGGCCATGAGCCTTGCCACGGTCACGAACTGGGCCGCGAACTTCATCATCGCAGCGACGTTCCTCTCGCTCGTGGACCTCATCGGCGAGTCGGGGGTCTTCCTCCTCTACGCCGTGGTTGCCCTGTTCGCGTGGCTCTTCGTCTTCAAACTCGTGCCGGAGACGAAAGGGCTGTCCCTGGAGCAGATCGAGGCCTACTTCCGGTCCCGCGGGCGCCCGGGCGGGTGACGGGAGGGCCGGGGCCGGCCGGGGCGAGGGCGTATGTTCACCGATGCGTGGATTGGACTGCGGATGGAGTGGATCGAATGAGTGCCGGGACCGGTTGGCCGGTGGGGGGACCGGGAGACCGGAGCGATCGAGCCCATACAGTATGGAGGGTGCTCTTTCTCGCTCTCCTTCTCGCGGCACTGGCCGGCACGGCAGCCGCCCAGGACGATGCCGCAGTCCAGGAGCTTGCCGGGCGTATCGAGCCCGGCCAGGCAATCGTCTACGACCTCGACCTGCAGGCGGGCCGGACCCTGTACGCCTATGCGGAGGGGACCTCCGGAGACCTGGACCCGTTCCTCGCCGTCGCCAGCCCGGACCTCAACGCGAGCCGGGTGCATACCGGGTTTGCAACCGACGTGAACCGCTCCCTGGCAGCGGGGCAGGACCCTCTTCTGGTGATCCCGGAGATCGCCGGCAGGTACTTCCTCGCCTGGAACGACGATACGAACGGCACGTATGATTCCGCCCTGCAGTACCGCGTTCCCGCCGACGGCGACTATCTCCTGATCGTCATCGGTTCTCCGGCAAAACGCGAGCAGACCTTCGGGGACTACCGCCTCCTGGTCGGGATCGATGCGCCGCAGGTGCTGACCGGCCGGGCCGGGCCGACCGGAGCCGCCGTCGCGGTCCTGAATACCTCCGCTTCGAGGATGCGCGTCGGTGTCCGGGAGGTGACGGGGAACCTCTCCGCCAATAGATCGTCGACCTTCTACCTTTGCGAGGCTCGGCGGCGGCACGCGCGGGAGGGCTCCCTCCGCAAGGGAGAGGTGAACACGGCGCCCCTTCTTCACTTTCACGCCGCACGGCTCTTTTTTATGCCGAAAGAGGACTACTATGACTCTATCGTATGCTGCGGCGGTACCAGTACCGGTTATACCCCACGAAGAATCAGGAGATCCTGATCGCCAGGCACCTCGGGTGCTGCCGGTATGTGTATAACTGGGCGCTCGACCTCAAGAACCAGACCTACCGCGACGACGGCACCAGCCTGTCGAGGTACGACCTCATGAACCGGCTTCCGACACTCAAAGAGAAGTTGCCATGGCTGAAAGAGGTCAACGCCCAGTCGCTGCAGCAATCGATCCACCACCTTTCTCGTGCATTCACGAACTTCTTCGAGGGTCGCGCTGAAGAGCCGACCTTCAAGAAGAAGCACGACCCGGAACAGACGTTCACGGTACCGCAGTCATATATCGTGGACTTCCAGCGCGGGACAGTGAAACTCCCGAAGATCGGCGCGATCAAGGTCAAGTACCACCGAACCTTCGTGGGCACGACGAAGTCCGCAACAGTCATCCGCAGATCGACCGGGCGGTACTTCATCAGCATCGTGGTCGAGGACGGCCGGAAGCCCCTGAAACCTGCCGATCCGATCCCGGATCAGACGGTCGGGATCGACATGGGGCTGAAGCACTATGCTGTCCTCTCGACCGGGGTGAAGGTGGCGAACCCGAAGTATCTCAGGAACGCCCAGACCCGGTTGGCCGTGCTCCAGCGCAGGCTCGACCGCAAGAAGAAGGGGTCCAGGAACCGGAACAAGGCCCGGCTCAAGGTTGCCCGGTGTCACCAGAAGATCGCCGATCAGCGGCGGGATTTCCAGCACCAACTCTCTTCTCGACTGGTCCGCGAAAACCAAGCACTGGCAGTAGAATCCCTGAACGTGGACGGCATGGTGAAAAACCATTCTCTGGCCCGGGCAATCGGCGATGTCGGGTGGGGGACGTTCCTCGGGATGCTGGCGTACAAGTGTCAGGAAGCCGGGAAGACTCTGCTGAAGATCGGGGTCTTCGCGCCGTCCTCGAAGACCTGTTCGATCTGTGGATACAAGAACCAGAATCTGACGCTGAAGGATCGGGAGTGGACGTGCCCGGACTGCGGGGCGCGCCACGACCGGGACCTGAACGCTGCGATCAATATCAAGAAATTCGCACTTGCAGGCGCGGAACGCGCCGAAGAGCCTGTGGACTCGCTCCCGACGGGGAGGAGGATGAAGCAGGAAGCCCCCTGCACAAGCTGGGGGTAGTTCACAACCAGCAGGCGCAGCGCTGGACGCAGAACCAGATCATCGTGGTACAGCAGAACGGCACCGCCACCTACTTCGAGCACTTCTGGACGACCCTGCAGGCGCCGGACTTCAACTTCAGGGCATACCCGTTCGACACCCAGGACTTCTTCATCCGCATCGACTCGCTCTACCCCGAAGAGCTGTACGTCTACGAACCCTGGCCGGAGAAGACCGCCATAGGCCCCCAGCTCGGGGAGGAGGAGTGGTACATCACCTCGAGCGACACCGGCATCAGCACGGTCGAGATCACGACCCTGAACTCCCGCTACTCCTTCCACTTCGAGGCGGCCCGTCACCTGACCTACTACATCCTCCGTATCCTGGTACCGATCCTGATCATCATCCTGTTGACCTACGTCACGTTCCTCCTCAAAGACTACGGGAAACGGGCCGATATCGCGAGCGCGAACCTCCTCCTCTTCATCGCGTTCAACTTCACCATCGCCGGCGACCTGCCGCATCTTGGCTACCTCACGTTCCTCGATGCCGTCCTGGTCGCCACCTTCGTGATCACCGGCGCCACGGTCGCCTACAACCTCTACCTGAGGTGGCTGGCGACGGAGAGGCAGAAGGAGATTGCGGAGGGCATCGACCGGGTGATGGTCTGGCTCTACCCGGCCGCATACATCGCCGCGCTCGTTCTTGCCTCAGTGCTGTTATGAGTTGAGCGGTACCCCGGACCTTTTCCCCTGCCCCGACTGTATGGTGCGATCCCGGGCGGATAGAGGAGAGCACTGAAGAGATGCTTCTGTGAGGATCTGGAGATGCCAGATTTCTATTCACATAATTTTATATCATATCGTCCATCTGGTCCTGGCCCGCCCCGGGTGTGCGCACTTCCAGCGAGACGAGACGTTCGCAGGCAACGTTGCCTGGATCCGTATTCCGGCACGGTGACAATCACGGGTGCGGGCAGGCAATCTATGCATCCAGCATAGGAGGAATGGAAGAATGGCTGAAGTGATGTATGGGCCGATGCAACTCCTGGTTATCGGATTTGAGAACCCGGACTTCCACGGCCAGATCCGAGAGGCGTTCGGGTCGGCGATGGAAGCGGGTGTCGTCAGGCTGATCGATCTCCGGTTCGTCTAGAAGGATGCGGACGGGAACGTTGAGGGTATCGAGGCCACGCAGCTCAGTGATGAGGAGCGGCAGCGTTTCGGCGCCGCCGTCGGTGCGCTCATCGGCCTTGGCGCCGGCGGCGTGGAGGGGGCACGGGAAGGTGTGGAGGCCGGCGCCACGGCGGCCGCCCGGCGGACCTTCGGTATGACCGAGGATGATCTCCGTTCGATTGCGGATACTATCCCGAACGACAGCGCCGCCGCGATCTTCCTCATCGAGCACCTCTGGGCGAAGGAACTCAAGCAAGCGCTCCGCGATGCCAACGGCCATCTCATCGCCCAGGGTATGGTCACGCCGGAAGCCCTCGTGCTCGCCGGCGCGGCGCTTCGTGAAGCGCTCGAGACTGCGGCATCGGGAGAGCAGGAAAGACCGATGGCGGCACCGGCACGCTAAGGGGGGCCGGGTCGGCCCCGCTCTCAATTTTTCACCGGGGCACCCCGGAGCGAGAGCAATTCATTGCGGTGGAATGGCCGGGCCGACCTCGTCCTCCGGGTTCGTCGAAACGTATATCCACTCCCCTTCTATCTACTCGCCGCATGTCACCTGATGATGTTACCCCCGCAACGGAGGAAGGGGAGCGGCTCCGGCAGGTCTACAGGCAGGACGTTCCCTGGCGCCGGTGGGGGCCCTACCTGAGCGAACGGCAGTGGGGAACGGTGAGAGAGGACTACAGCGACGACGGCGATGCCTGGGCCTACTTCCCCCACGACCACGCACGCTCCCGCACCTACCTCTGGGGGGAGGACGGGATTGCCGGCATCTCGGACGATTCGCAGCGCC
>JAEWMO010000126.1 GCA_023457135.1 Methanobacteriota archaeon
GTTCTTGTTGGCGGAGCGGCACGGCGTGCCGGCGGACGGGAGAAGTACTTCTTCACCTTCCAGGGCAGGACCTTCATCGACCGTCTCATCGACACCCTGCGGGAGGTGGTGGACGAGATCGTGGTGGTCGCACGTGACCCCGAGCAGTGCGAACGGTTTGGGCACTTCGGGGAGATCCGGTGCATTCCCGATATCCGGCAGCATCTCGGCCCCATCGGCGGGCTGCACGCAGGAGTGCTCGCGGTGCACGGCGAGTATGTGTTTGTTGCGGCCTGCGATATGCCCTGCATCAATCCGGACGTGGTGAGAATGCTCTTTAACGCCGCCGACGGCTACGATGCAGCTATCCCGAGCTGGAACGCCGATATGCTCGAGCCGCTCCACGCCGTCTACCAGCGGAGTGCACTGCTCGGCTACCTGGAGGAGCACGAATCGCTCTCGCTCCGGTCGATGATCTGGAGCCTGAACGCCAGGTATGTAGAGGTGGAGGAGATCCGCCGGATCGATCCCGGACTGCTGACGTTTACGAATATCAATAACCTCAAAGACCTGCAACAGATCGATCCCTCGGCGGAGCATGGATTTGAGGATGCATGCGGTTCCGGGCAGGAGCCGTTGTAAGCCGCAGGGGGTCTCATGCCGGAAGGCCCTCGCCGGATCTCCTGAATATTCTACAGGGCGATCCCGGAACCCCGGTTGTCCCGAACAGCCCCGGCAGGGCTCAAACGGGAGCCGGCAGACTCTGCCGGCCCCGCTCCCCGGCGCAACACCCGAAAGTTATATATCTTCTCTCTGAGTAGTCAGGCCCTGATGTCTTCGGGGGAAGTGACTTTAGCAGGTTCTGTTACGAAAAAACGGGCTAATCATGGATTCGTTCGGGTAATGAATCCCGATTGCCGGATCCGACGGGTCTCGCCCGACAGGCTTATCACGCCGCTCCTCCTGCTCTGCTGTCTTGCTGCTGTCCTGTGCGGGCCCGTGTCTGCCTCCGGGGAGGCATACGCTTCCCTCTGGGACAGGGGAATGAGCGGTAGCGTCAGCTCTGTTGCCGTCACCCATGACGGATCCCTGATCGTCGCCGGTGCCGGTACCACGGTCTACCTTCTGGACCGGGAAGGAACCGTCCTCTGGCGGGCTACAGCCGGCTCCGGGGTGAACGGTGTGGGAATATCGTCCGATGGGTCGTACATCGGTGTAGCCGCGGACAAACTCTACTTCTATAACCGTGAGGGAGACCTGCTCTGGACCGAGAAGACAGGCTACGTCTACTGGGGTGTGGCGCTCTCGTCAAACGGCACCTACGTCGCCGCTGCATGTGACAACGGTGCCGTCTTCCTCTTCGATCGGGATAAGGAGACGCTCTGGGATTACGATATGGGGACCGACAGTTACAGTATCGCGATGTCGGATAACGGCCGGAAGATTGCGATCGGGTGCGACAACAAGGGGGTTTACTACCTCAACAGCAGGGACGGGGAGTCCTGGAGTTACGGCACCGGGAAGCTCGTGAGAGGTGTCTCGGTCACTCGCGACGGGCGGTTCGTGGCTGCCGGATCGCTTGACCGGTGTGTCTATCTCTCCACGGGGGAGGGTGAGCACCTCTGGAAGTACCCCCTGAGCGACGCCGTCCTGGCAACGGCCCTGACAGACGAGGCGGCCGAAGTCTTTGCCGCTTCAGGGGAGACTGTCCATGTCATCGACGGTTCGGGGGCCAGCCTCCAGAAGATCACGCTTGAGGGCCGCGCTGAGTCGGTTGCCGTGACCCCGGACGGTTCGTTCCTTGTGGTCGGGGGCGGTGAGGGCGACCGGTCCATTCACGTCTATACAAGGGACGCAGCCCTGATCGAGAGCATGAACCCGACCGGGGTGGAGGAGGCCGAAACCGGCGAGGCGGTCGACAGTCCGACCACTCTTTCGGCTCATGCCGCCGGGGAGAGGGAACCGGCAGCAGTAGAGACGATCGCTCCTGCCCCGGAGGAAGCGGAATCCATTGCCTCGCTGGTGCTTGGATGGGTGGAGAACGTTCTCTCCCTCCTCTTCAAGCCCCAGGAGGACTTCATCGCCTGATCTCCTCTCTTTTTAATTAAACCCTGTGCCGGCTCCCGCTTGCGTCGCGTGCATACCGCCCGAACTCGCTCTCGAGGAGGACGTCGCCGGAGAAGACAGGGCCGTCCCTGCAGACCCGCAGACCGTGCGGGTCGGTGCAGCACGAACCGCAGACGCCGACCCCGCATTTCATGTAGCGGTGGAGGGAGAACTGTCCCCGTTCAGCGCAGCCTTCATGGTCGAGGACGGCGAGCACCGCCTTCATCATGACCTCCGGCCCGCAGACGCAGATGTGGGCGAAGTCGGCGAGGTCGACCCGTGAGATCAGCTGGGTCACGAATCCGTGGTGGCCGGCGGTGCCGTCGTCGGTCGCGACCATCAGCGTCGCCGCCTCCCGAATCCGGTCTGCAAAGAGGAGCTCGGAGGCCGTCCGGGCGCCGAGGAGGAAGGTGTCCACCTGGCCGGCCGAGACAAGCGGCAGCAAGGGGGAGG
Source organism: Methanobacteriota archaeon (assembly GCA_023457135.1). GTDB lineage: Archaea > Halobacteriota > Methanomicrobia > Methanomicrobiales > Methanoculleaceae > Methanoculleus. Next base: position 2,539 of record JAEWMO010000126.1, read on the forward strand.
CCCCGACCCCGCCGCCGATGGCAAGCGTCTTCCCCGAGACCGTAAACCCGTTCCCGTAAGGGCCCCGGATCCCGATCCGGTCGCCCTCGTGCATCGCAAAGAGGGCGGCGGTCGCATCCCCGACTTTCAGGACGGTGATCGAGGACGGCGAGGAGAGGGCCATCGGGATCTCGTCCACACCCGGTACCCAGACCATCACAAACTGGCCCGGCCGGCCGGCGATCTCGCGGTCGAAGACGAACGTCCTGATTGACGGTGTCTCCTCGACGATCTTTGTGATCGTGACCCCGATGGGCATCTGCTCATGCATGGGCGCACCCCACGATCTCCCGGGCGTCGACGCCGTCGTCGCTGTAGAGGTCCTTTGCGATCGCGGAGAAGATGTTGATGTCGTCGATGATCGCGCTCCCGATCTCGACGGCGCTTGCCCCCGCCATCATCAGTTCGACGACGTTGTCGGCAGTGGAGACTCCGCCGCACCCGATGACCGGTATGGAGCATGCCTCGTAGAGGTCGTAGACGCACCGGACCGCCACGGGGAAGATGGCCTTCCCGGAGAGCCCGCCGAAACGGTTCCCGAGCACCGGCCGCCGGAGGGCCGTCGATATCCGCATCGCCTTCACCGTGTTGACGGCAACGACCGCCGTCGCCCCGCCGCGTTCTGCGGCCGCCCCTATCTCGCCGATATTGGCGACGTTCGGGGTGAGTTTCACCCAGGTGGGGACCCCGAAGGAGGCCGCTGCCCTCGTGCACTCCTCGACGAGAGCGGGATCGCTCCCTATCGCCGCCCCGTAACCCTCCGCGTGGGGGCAGGAGAGGTTCAGTTCGAGCCCGGATGCCCTGCCGGCAAACCACCCGGCGACGGTCCGGAACTCCTCGGGCGTCCCCCCGAAGATGCTCACGACGACCGGCTCGCCCTGCAGGACGGCCAGTTCCTCCGTGAACGCTGCCGAGGGGTTCGGCAGGCCCATGGCGTTGATGATGCCGCCGTCGACGACGATCAGGCAGGGGCCCGGATGCCCCTCTTTCGGGCTCGGCCCGATGGACTTTGTGACCACACCACCCGCACCGCTTGCGAGGATGCGGGCGAGTGAGGCTCCGGTGGTCCCGAGAATGCCGGCAGCGAGCAGGAGGTGGTTCCTCAACCGGATGCCGCCGACCTCGACGGGACCGGGATACAGCGTAACCATTCAAAAAAGGTGGGAGCGAGGTATTATTATACCCTCGCGCCGCGTATAGTACCAGAGGAATCGGTGCTCCGTTCACCGGAGCCCGGCGAGCGGCAAAAAAGACGGCACAATGCCCTGCACCGCTGCCGGATCGTTATTTTCCGTGCAGCAGGGCCGATTTAAGCATGGTCTTTTACCGCCGTTCATACACAGGACCAATACTATGACCTCGCTTGCAATCTTGGGAGTAGGCAGGGTGGGCGGCGAGACGGCGTTTCTCGCCGCCGCACTCGGCCTCGTCGACGAGCTCGTCGTCTACGACGCCTACGAGCCCGTTCTCCGGGCACAGGTGCTCGATCTGCAGCACACGGGTATCGATGTTCATATCTCCACCGATACGGCGGCGATGCGGGATGCCGACATCTTTGTCTTTGCAGCAGGCACACCACGAACCCCGGATATCAAGACCCGGGCCGACCTTCTCGAGGCCAACATTCCGGTGGCAAAGCGCTGCAGCGAGTACCTGCAGGGATTCGACGGGGTCGTCATCACCGTCACGAACCCGATGGACGCAAACAACTACGGCCTCTGGAAGATGATGGGTGTCGATCGCCGGCGATGCATCGGGTTCGGCGGGCAGCTCGACAGCGCCCGGTTCGGCTGCTTCCTTGGGGAGGCGGGAAGGCCCGGACCTGCCTTTGTGCTCGGCGAACACGGTGAGTACCAGGTGCCCCTCTTCTCAAAGACCGGTGCGGCTATCGGCATGGAGGAGCGGGAGGCGTTCCTCTCCCGGATGCGGGGGGCGAGCATGGAGGTTATCCGCGGCAAAGGGGGCACGGTCTTTGGGCCCGCATATCACATCGCCATGCTGGTGCGTGCGATTCTCGAGGACCGGCGGGAGGTGCTCCCCTGCTCGTGCGTGCTCGAGGGCGAGTACGGTCTCTCCGGCTGTTCGCTCGGCGTCCCTGCCCGGATCGGCCGCGAGGGAATCCTCGGCATCGAGGAGTGGGACCTCGACCCCTGGGAGGAGGCGAAGATGGCGGAGGCGGGAGCGTTTGTGCGGGACCTCTGCAGGAGATTCGATGGCTGATCAGGTGCTGGCACCCCGTATGAGCGTGCCCGCCACGCTTGAGGACTTCGGCAGGGTCCGGGTAGGCATTCACCAGGTGGAGTACAGCGTCGGTGCCGAGGTTCCGGTCATCCATATCTTCGGCCGGGACGCCTCCGGAAAGGCGTTCAAGATCGACGTGACCGGGTTTCGGCCCTACTTCTACGCGCCCGCCGACCTGGTAGACGGACGCCCCCTCCCGCGCGAGGTCGAAGCGGAGCCGGAGACGACCTACCGCTCCATCCGCGGCGAACCGCTCCGGCGCCTCTACACCCGGCGCCCGGGGGACGTCCGTGCTATCCGTGACGATTTCAGGCAGCACTATGAGGCGGATATCCCGTTCACCACCCGGTTCATGATCGATTGCGGCCTTACCGGCGGCGTGGAGCTGCCTGCCGGCACCACCGTGATCGACTACCGCGAGCTCGTCCCGGCCGAGGTCAAGGCTCCTGCCCGGACCTGCATCATGGATATCGAGTGCGTGGACGAGCAGGGGTTCCCCGAGCCGGCACGGGACCCGATCATCTGCGTCACCTGCTGGGACTCCTTTGACCGGGACTATACGACCCTCCTGTGGCAGCCCGGCGGGGTTCCGGGCGACGCTCCGGAACTCCGCATCCACGAGCAGCACCGGGTTATCCGGTACGCCGACGAGGTCTCGATGCTCCGCGGGCTCGTCGCCTACGTCAGGGAGCGCGACCCCGACATCCTATCGGGCTGGAACTTCGTGGAGTTCGATATCCCCTACATCCTGCAGCGGATGGGGGCGCTCGGCCTCCGGGCCGAGGACCTGGCGCGCCTTCCCGGCCAGACCGAGCGGAACGCCGTCAGGGGGAGAGCGGTCTTTGACCTCCTCGGTGCATATCGGAAGATGCACCTGGCCCAGAAGGAGTCCTACCGGCTCGACGCGATCGCCGGGGAGGAACTCGGGGTGACGAAGGTCCGCTACACCGGGACGATCACCTCGCTCTGGCAGTCCGACCCGGCCCGGCTTGTGGAGTACAACTGCCGGGACGTCGAACTCTGCGTCGGGATCGACCAGAAAGACAACATCATCGAGTTCTACCGTGAGATCGCGCGGTACGTCGGGTGCCCGCTCGACCGGACGCTGAACTCCTCAAACGTCATCGACATCTACGTCCTCCGGAAGGCCCGGGGCAGGTTCGTCCTCCCCTCAAAGGGGCTCGCCGCCGGTGACGAGTTCGAGGGGGCGATCGTCTTTGAGCCCGCCACCGGTCTCCGGGAGAACGTGGTGGTCCTGGACCTGAAGTCTCTTTACCCGATGGCGATGATGACGATCAACGCCTCGCCCGAGACGAAGAACCCGGAAGGCGAGCTCCGGGCCCCGAACGGCATCCGGTTCTCCCGCGAGCCCGACGGGCTGACGCGGAGCATCCTCTCCGAACTCCTGACCGAGCGCGACGAGCGCAAGCGCCTGCGCAACACCTTCCCCTTCGGGTCGCCGGAGTACGTCCTCTACGACCTCCAGCAGAACGTCCTGAAGGTGATCATGAACTCCTACTACGGGGTATCGGGCTACACCCGGTTCAGGCTCTACGACCGCGAGATCGGGTCGGCCGTCACCTCGGTCGGCCGGGCGATCATCAGCCACACCCGCGGGGTCATCACCAATCTTGGCTACACTGTCCTCTACGGCGACACCGACTCCTGCATGATCGAGGTCCCGCCGGGGAGCCTTGAGGAGACGATCGCACGGGCGAGGGCGATCGAGGCGCGGCTGAACGCGAGTTACAGCGACTTCGCGAGGACCGAGCTCGGCGCCGAGACGCATTACTTCTCCATCAAGTTCGAGAAGGTCTACCGCCGCTTCTTCCAGGCCGGCAAGAAGAAACGCTACGCCGGGCACCTGGTCTGGAAGGAGGGCAAGGATGTCGACGAGATCGATGTCGTCGGGTTCGAGATCCGGCGGAGCGATTCGCCGCAGATCACGCGGGAGGTGCAGCGCACTGTTCTCGAGATGATCCTGTCCGGTGACGCGTTCGCCGATGTGCAGGCGTACCTCCGCGACGTCATCAGGAAGTATCGCCGGGGCGAGTACTCCCTCAACGAGGCCGGTATTCCCGGCGGGATCGGGAAGAGTCTCGAGAACTACGAGAACGACGACGCCCATATCCGGGGCGCCAAGTACTCGAACGAGTATCTCGGGACCGACTTCAAGCGGGGCAGCAAGCCCAAACGCGTCTACATCAAGGCCGTCACGGCGAAGTATCCACGGACGGATGTGGTCTGTTTCGAATATGCCGATCAGGTGCCGCCGGAGTTCGTCGTCGACTGGGAGACGATGCTTGAGAAGACGCTCAAAGGACCCATCTCACGGATCATCGAGCCTCTCGGGTGGGACTGGCACGACGTCGACCCGTCACGGACGACGCTCTTTGACTTCGGGATGTAAGAAAAGTTTTGGGGGGGCGCTTTACGCGAGACCCCTCTTTGCGCGCTCTTCCTCGAGGAATGCGCTGCGCTCGAGGTTCTTTGACCAGGCAATGCGGCCGTCGACGACCTGCCAGTTGCCCATCTCGAGAATGTCGACTCCTGCCGGGACCCGGGAGATCTTTGCCCCGCCGGGTACGACGAGAACCGCCTTATCAACGTTGCCGGCGCTTGCCGCAGCCTGGAGCGCCTCGACGGCACCTGCCGGGACCTCCGAGGCCATCTTCACATTCACGAGCACCCGCTCCGTCTTGCCGGCGACCCGGCGGGAGAGCAGACCTTCCGACTGCACACTGCCGGCGGGAGACCATGCGAACTGCCAGCCCTCCCGGGGAGAGAACCGCCGGGCAAGGGTCTTCTGGACATCAAGATACGTAGAATCCTTTATGCCACCCATATCAATATCCTCTGCTCTACTGTATGGTCATGGTCAAATATAAGCATTATAGTTCTCTCTTCTCTCCGACAGACTCTCCTCTCCCGGGCTGGTACGGACAGTGCACAGGAATCTCCCGGAGGAACACTTTTATCCTACCACCCATATTATGCGCCGGGGTTTGTTAGTATGGCAGAGGCAACACAGACCGAGGCCGGAGTCGTAGAAGCGTATGAGAAACTGGCGCGTGAGGTGCTGAACCGGCCGGAGAGTATTCCGAGCGCCATCCACAATCTTCTCCTGAAACTGGCGGAGACCCATCCGGGAGCAGTCTACTGGATCGTCCGAAAGTTCTACCAGGAGTATCTCCGGCTCTATGTCTCCGATACCGGATACATCGGTATCGTGGACAGGTATGAGCCGGACCTGATGTATCCGGGCGACATGGCTCTCTACATGGTGCCGGAGAGCCCGCAGGAGGGCGACGTGATCCAGATCTCCTTCACCGACAAGGATGAGGTGAGTGTCTATGTCATCCACGCCCGGGTCGTCAGGTGCAACGAGGACCGGTCGATACAGGTCGCGGATACGAGCACCGGGGAGGAGTATAAGGTCGTCGACTGGAACATCCTCGGGAAACTGGTCAAAGTGATACCGTTCGGCTCCGATGAGTGGCAGGAACTCTTCTCGGCATCCGGCGTCCCGAAGGACTGGGTCGCCACATCGGTCGAGGAGAACATCCGGACGGTCCAGGAGTCGGAGGTGCCGGGGAAGGACGAAGCGCTCACCGAGCTCAAACGCCGCCTGGAGCAGCTGGTGTAGGAGCCGGAAGCTCACCGCTCCCATCTCTTCGGGGGTCCGGGAGCAGTGCGCTCCCCGGAGAGGCTGCTCTGCCCCGCACCGGCAGAGCCGCGCGCCTTCGTCGACCTCCTCACAGTCACCAACCTTTTTGAGGAGGGCAGATCATCCCTGCCGCATGAAACACCTGGCACTCATCATCCTTGCTCTGCTGCTGCTCATTCCGTCCGGGGCCCAGGCGCTCACGTTCCTCAGCGGGGACCAGCCCGTGGTCGATACCCCTATCCCCGACGACGTGGTCGTAACAGGCGGAACCGTAACCGTCAGTGCCCCCGTCGACAGCCTGACCGTCGCCGGGGGCATGGTGACGGTGGATGCACCGGTGGCCGGCGATGTCGTCGCCGCGAGCGGCACCCTGATCGTCAACGGCGATGTCGGCGGAAAGGTCCTTGCCGCCGGGGGCGAGGTCGAGCTGAACGGGAACGCGACGAACGCTCTCGTCACGGGGGGCGCGGTCCGGATAGGGGAGAATGCCGTCATCGAGCGCGACGCGGTGATCAGCGCGGGCGAGGTCGTGAACGAGGGATCGGTCCTCGGCAACCTGATGGTCTCCGGTGCGACGTTCCGCAACAACGGCACGGCCGGGAACGTGACGTTTGAGGAGCAGCAGGGGCCGGGGCCGGGGCCGGGGCCGGGGCCGGTGCTGCCCGGCCTCTTTGCGGTGCTCACAGCGATCGGGGCCCTGATACTCGGTCTCCTGATCATTAAATTCCTCCCCGGCCCCTTCGCGGCGGTTGTCCGGGAGGTCGAGAAGAGCCCGGTCGTCCTGACCGTCCTCGGGTTCCTCGCGATCCTCGTGACGGTGATTCTCCTCCTGATCATCGCCGTCACCGTGGTAGGCCTCCCCATCGCGCTCGTCGGGGGACTCCTCTTCATCGTCGCTCTCCTGATCTCATCGCTCTTTGTCGCCTACGCCCTTGGGGACGTCATCGCTTCGCGGACGGGGTGGAGGCCGGGGCCCATGGGGATCTTCATCCTGGGGTTCGTGATCCTGCAGATCCTCATGTTCATTCCGCTCCTCGGAGCGCTCGTCCAGGTCGTCGCGGTCAGCCTCGGCTACGGCGGGATCCTGTATGCACTCAGGGGCGTCAGCCAGCCCGGTGCGGGCGAAGGGGCGGCGTAATTCCTCTTTTTGGCGGGTTTGTGAGGCGCTTCCCCTGTCTCTACCTTATCATGGACACTCGTAGCCCCCACCCCGCCCGGCCTTCGGCCTCCTCCTCCGCACCTGCGGTGCTCGAACTCCTGCCGTTCCGGCAGTCGTTCCCAGCCCCGAGGGGCGGGGGCAGTGCGTGGCGATATGCGGCTGGCCGAAGGGTGCGATGGCCCGATGGGCCGGAGCATGAGCACCGCCAGGTGCGCAGTCCCCTTGAAATCCGTGAGAAGCCCTCTTCGGGAGCCTATGTGGCCCCGGTTTCGACCGGCTCCACCCGGGTTCCGGGAAGAATAACCAGGTTGTAGGAGTTGTGGTCCTTGTTGAACCTGACGAGGACACCGTAGAGCCGGACGATATCCCCATAGGCGGGACCTTCGAGCACGTCGCGGTTCGTGCCGCGGAGGGTCGCCGGGACCACGGCGTAGACCTGGTCCGCGGGCGTCCCGTCGCAGACCTTGTAGACCTTTGTCCGGGTATCGCCGAGGTTCCCTGACATCAGCGCGGCGACGACGTTGATCTTCTTGTCCCGGTGCTGGCGGAGGTGGGAGAGGCGGGCGAACTTGGCTCCCGGCGGGACGCGGTAGGCGTGCTGCACCGATGTATCCTTTCGCAGGAGCGCCGAGGCATACTTGATGTCGACGTTGATGAACCGGTAGCCGTCTTTCCCCGCTGCAAGGCGCTCCATCAGCCGGGTCGGCCGGATGTCGCCCTTCTGCTCGAAGGTCCAGCACCGTGTGGGGTTGCAGGTCGTGCCCCAGATGAACGAGCAGGGGCTGAAGACGGTAAGCCCCCGGTCTGCGATCGCGCGCACGGTCTGCCGCATCACGGTCGCGTTGGCAAGGTCGGCGGGCTCCACGATGACGATCGTCCCGTCGGGGGCGAGCCGTTCGGCGAGAGCGGCTACGAGATCGGCACGCTGGTCAATGCTCATCTGGCGGAGCTCGCCAAGGACGTTCGAGAAGACCATGAGATCGATCCCATCAGGCAGGTCCTTTGCCCCGAGCGTCCCGATATCCGCCCGGATGAGTTTTTCCACCCGCACCCTGCCTCCCTGCGCCGCGGCTGCGGCCGGGACGAGGGCGTTGTAGGCCTCGAAGTGCTCTTCGGAGCGTTCGACGGCGTAGATGTCGGCCGCTCCCGTTCCGATCCTTCCGAGGAGGTCGATGACGGCGAGCGGGACGACCCCCGGCCCGGTGCCGAGATCGAGGATACGCATCTCGGGCTTTGCGAGCCCCCGGCTGATGATCTGCCAGAGGATGTGCTCGAACTGCACCAGGTAGACCGGCGCGTGGTAGGCGAGATACCCGAGGACCGGGTAGGCCTTCCGGTAGCTCACCTGCCGCTCCTTCCAGTACTGGCTCTTCTGGGCGAGGATGGCGTTCCGCATCCGGTCGAGCACGGCAGGGTCGTCCCAGGGCTTACTGGTCTTCTTTTCGATGTAGGACTCGACCCGCTCCTGGATGTAGCCGGGCACACCGGGGTTCCGGAAGAACGCGAGCTGGCGTTCTCGCCCGGCATCGTCGACCGCGAGGCTCCCGCCGTCCGGGCGGCGGCCGATCACGTAGTCATCCCCGGCCGGCCTGATGGTGAGGCCGAGGCCGTCAAGGTGCGGGCGGATCTCGCCGGCAAGGCGCTCGAGCGATAGCCCGGTTCCCAGGTCTTTCTGGAGTTCGGAGAGCCGGAACTCCCCTTCTGCGCCTGCACGGCTTGTGAGTGCTTCAACGATATCCCGCTCGCTCATGGCGTATCAGGTCGGCAGGATGGGTAATACAGTTTGTGGGAAGATAAAAACGGTGATGGGTGGAGCGCGGGGATCAGGGCTTGCCCGCGCCCCGTTCTCCCGCTTCCCGGCCGAGCCGGAAGGCCGCGGCGTTGACCTCGACGGTCTTTTTCGGGACACACCGCCGGACCGCCTCTTCGAGCGTCTCGGGCCGGAGCGGGATATCTCCGGACGCGGCGCCGAGCATCACGATGTTCTGCGAGAGGATGCTCCCCGCCTCCTCCGCGAGGGCCGCGGCGTCGATGCAGGCGACGTCGAGGTCGGCGAGCGCGGCGAGGATGCTCTCCTCGTCGGGCACGTCCAGGTTCTGCTGGTAGACCGATGTGGGGACGACCAGGTTCCGGTTCACGACGAGCCTTCCCCCGGCCGGCAGGTAGTGGCGGTAGCGGAGAGCCTCGAGCAGGTCGAAGGCAACGAGAAGGTCGGCCGTTCCCGGCGCGATCAGAGACCCGAACTTCCCGTCGATCCGGATGTGGCTCTCCACCGACCCGCCGCGCTGCGCCATGCCGTGGGTCTCGGCGCTCCGGACGGTCCGGTTCTCGATGATGCATGCCTCGCCGAGGACGTTCGAGGCGAGGACAGTCCCCTGGCCGCCGATACCGACGATCAGGATATCGAACGAGGGTTTCATTTCCGTCCCTCCATACCGATGGCACCTGACGGACAGATGTCTGCGCAGACGCCGCACCCGGCGCAGAGTTCGGTGATCGTCGCGTTCTTCCCGGCAAACGCTATCGCCGGGCAGCCGAACGACCGGCAGACCCCGCAGCCGGTACACTGCTCCAGGTCGACCGCGTAGGCCTTGCGCTTGATCCCACTCTTCCGTGCGGTGATGACGCAGGGCTGTTTTGCAATGATGACCCGGACTCCTTTGCGCTCCTTTGCCTTGCGGAACGTGTCGAGGAGCACGGGGAGGTCATAGGGATCGACCGTTTCGACCCAGGAGACCCCGCACGACCGGCAGATCGCGTCGAGCGATATCGGGGTGCTCTCGACGCCTGCGGCCGTCAGTCCGGTGTTGGGGTTTGGCTGGTGGCCGGTCATGGCGGTGATCCGGTTGTCGAGGATGACGACGACCATATCGGCGCCATTGTAGACGGCGTTTAAGAGTCCCGGCATTCCCGTGTGGAGGAACGTCGAGTCGCCGATGGTGCAGACCACCGGGTGCTCCTCTCCCGACCGGGCGATGCCGCTTCCGACGGTGATCGAGGCGCCCATGCAGATGGTGGTGTCCACCGCGCCGAGCTGGAGGCCGAGGGTGTAGCACCCGATGTCGCTTGGGAAGATGCCGTCGCGGAAGACCTTCCGCATCGCATAGAACGTCGGCCGGTGCATGCACCCTGCGCAGAGGATCGGCGGGCGGGGCGGCACTCCCGGGACCGGGGCGGGTGTGGGGAAGGTCACGGTGGGGGCGATGCCTGCTTTTTCGAGGATGGCAGAGACGGTTGCCGGGTTGAACTCTCCCTCATACGGGACCGTCCCGGTCATCTTGCCGAGGACCTCCGTTCCGGTCGCCACCTGGCGGACAGCCTCCTCGACGACCGGGGCGAGTTCCTCGACGACCAGGACCTTCTCGTGCCGGTCGACGAAGGATTTGAGCCATTCCTCGTCGATGGGATAGGCGCCGACGATCGCGAGCGAGACGTCATCGGGGAGCACCTCCTGGACGTAGGCCGCCGCGACACCGCTCGTGACGACGGCGGTCGTGCCCCGGATGGTGTGGCGGTTGTAGCCGAGCTCGACCAGCCGTTCCTTCAGCGCCTGCTGCTTCTCGTTCAGCTTCCTGTGCAGCACCCGGGTGTGCGCGGGGATGACCACGTACTGCTTCGGGTCGCGGTGGAAGACGGCGGTCCGGTGCTCGGTCCCAATCTCACCGAGGTCGACATCGCCCTTTGAGTGGCAGATCCTGGTTGTGGGCCGGAAGATCACCGGGAGACCGAACTCCTCGGAGAGGGCGAAGGCGTCCCGGAGCATGTCGTGCGCCTCCTGGACCGACGAGGGGTCGAGGCAGGGGATCTTCGCGAAGTGAGCATAGCGCCGGGTATCCTGCTCGTTCTGGGAACTGTGCGCGAAGGGGTCGTCCGCGGAGAGGACGACGAACCCGCCGGTCACCCCGGTGTATGCGCTCGTCATCAGGGGGTCGGCCGCCACGTTCAGCCCGACGTGTTTCATGGTGCAGAGTGCGCGCACCCCGCACCAGGCGGCGGCGAGGGCGTTCTCGAAGGCGACCTTCTCGTTCGTGGACCACTCCACGGTGAAGGGCCGCTCATCCTGCACCCGGAGGATATCGATCACTTCAGAGGACGGCGTTCCCGGATAGCCGCTGGCAAAATCGATGTTTGCCTCGAGACACGCGTGAGCGATGCCCTCATTCCCGAGTAGGTATCGTACAGCCATTGTTCAACTCAACTGTACTTTTATCATCGGGTTTTAACATAGCGCTTTGGATGTCAATCCAAAAAATTAAGTGCTTGTATGCCAGATGTTGGAGGGTAATCCTGCCCAGGGCCCGTAGCATAGCCGGTGGTGCACCCGGCTGATAACCGGGAGGTCGTGCGTTCGAATCGCACCGGGCCCATTCATTTCTATCGCGCTTTTCACTGATCTCGTTCTTCCGCCGAGAAACATAGTCTTCCTTCAGGGTGTACACCTCTCGGCAGAGGGGGATGCCGGGTTTGCGGTCGCTTTGCGATCGTGTGCGTGCTCTGCAATAATTCTGCTATCTGGCAGTTCGGGAGCAGGGTTTTGGCGCAACCTTTATGTTGGTGATAATGCAACATTTATAGGCACTAAGGTAATTCCACCGGGCCCGTAGCATAGCCGGTGGTGCACCCGGCTGATAACCGGGAGGTCGTGCGTTCGAATCGCACCGGGCCCATCGTTCTTTTCAGGCTATTGGTTTCCTGTTGTCTCTTCCTGCTCTCGCCCCTCACTCCCGTGGCCGGCGGTAGACGATATGCTCCAGTATCAGGACCGTGACGATACCCACCACAAACCCGTTCGCGAGCAGGGGGCGGATTGTGGCCGGGAATCCCGTGGCGACCTCCGGGGACAGGAACGCCACCAGGGTCCCGAGCAGGAGGGGGACGCCGATGATCAGGCCGTCCTCGAATTTCCCGACCGCTCTGCTCTCCTGCGCGAGCACGAGCCCTGCCGCTATCTGGGAGGCCATGACGTAGGTGAGGACGACGCCGATGACCGGCGCCGGGATGCTCTCCAGGCAGCCGATGGCAAGCGGCGATGCGGCCACGAGGCCGAGTCCGACCGCTGCCGGGACCAGGGCGAAGCGTGACGCGCACCCGGTGGCGGCGATGACCCCGGAGGAGAGGGAGAAGTTCACCGGGCCGATCACGCCGGTGACGCCTGCGAGAACGTTTGCAAGGCCGGTGACGGTCACCCCGCGGTTCACCCGCCCCTCCATCTCGTCGGCCCGGAGAAGGCCGCCCACCGACTGGATGGAGCCGAGGTCGTTTACGGCGAGCGCGAGGTAGCAGATCAGGAACGCCGCGAGGACTCCGGCATCGGGCACGGCAAGCGGCGCGATCAGGCCCCCGGGCAGCGCGAAGAGGGCGGTGCCCGCAGGGGGCGCGGGGACCGCGCCGAAGAGGACGACGTAGACCGGGGTGCCGAGGAGGATCGCCCAGAACGCCAGGGTCGACTTCCATATCCCCGCGAGGCGCCCGCCGGCGACGAAGAGGACGAGCGCGAACACGATCGAGAAGAGGAAGGCCTGCGCCGGGGGGGCCGTGCCGCCTCCGTCCGTGGCCAGGGCGAGGATGGTGGGGGCGAGGGTGAACGCGATGAGCATGAGGACGACCGCGATCACCCTGGGCGTGAAGAGGCGTTTGAGGTGCCCGATAAGGCCGGTCGCCGCTGTTCCGGCAAGGAGGAGCCCCCCGGCGAGGAGCGACGCGTTGATCGCGCCGATGCCCGCATCGATGCCCGCGAGGATGCCGACCAGGAGCACCGTCGCCGGGCCGAGGACCAGGGGGAGCCGGTGGCCGAGGCAGACCTGCGCGATGAGGACCAGGGCAACGAGGAGGAAGAGTCTCTGCAGGTAGGAGACGGCTCCCCCCTCTCCCTGGAGGCCGGCCACTACACCGCCGATGATGAGGATGAGGGGGAGACTCACCGCCAGCCACTGCAGGCCGAAGATGAGGAGGTGTGCCGGTCCGGGCCGGTCGTCGATGCCGCAGTCAAACTCCATCAAGATGCTCCTGGTCCGGGTGCCGGAACGGGAAACAGTGTCCGGCGCAATGATGGAGGATCTCTTTCTATGGCGAGATAGCGTTTCCCATCCGTGGCTGGACGCCGGTGCTCCGGTTCGCTCACCAGATCCGTTTCTTTTACAATTTTGGAAGGAGATTTATCCCTATGTACTCTGCAAAGCCCGCAGTTCGGGAGCCCGGGCAAATCTTTCCCCGGTGCCGGAGGGGGCCGGCGTGAGCGCCGTCGAGGTCCGGGGCCTCTCGCGGTCCTTCGACGGCCGGGAGATCCTCCGCGACGTCTCGTTCACCGTCGGTCACGGTGAGGTCTTCGGCTATCTCGGCCCGAACGGCGCAGGGAAGACAACGACCATCCGGATCCTGCTCGGCCTGCTTGCCCCCGGCGCGGGGGAGGTCCGGGTCCTCGGACGGGACCTTTCCTCTGATGACGATGCGCGGGCGAG
>JAEWMO010000127.1 GCA_023457135.1 Methanobacteriota archaeon
TATCATAATACGTGGGCGAGTGAGAACCACTCGCTCCACCTTCTCCGTCCGATCGGCAGGAATGCTTGCGATCACGGATGTGAGGACGTGCAACTTAAAAAGGGGGTGATAGAGGGGTTTACCGTGCCGGGATGATGAGCGAACGCTCGCCGGCAGGCATGAACTCGCGGATCGCACCCTTCGCGAACTCGCGGCGGGGCTCCGAGAAGTCGAATCTCAGGGCCGGGTCGGCGAAGCAGACCTTCACGAGCGGGCTGTAGCAGAACGCGTCGCTGCGGCCGTAGTGGGCGCCCGCGACGATTGCGGCGTACTCGCCCTGGTGTCCGACGTTCATGGCGTAGTTCGGGTAGTTCGGGCCACGCAGTTCGCCCATCAGACCGCGGTCGGACTCCATGGAGAGGGAGTTCGCGGAACCGCACTGGTCCTGGAGGTCGTAGCCGAAGAAGCCGAGACGCGACCATCCGTCCTTGTGCAGGAGCATGGAGAGGTACCAGGCGTTCAGACCGGCATTGGAGTTTCCGGTTGCAATGGAGGTCGTGAGACCGGATGCGGCGGCGATGACACCGGCACGCTGGGACCCGCCGAAGTGGTCCTCCATCATGGTCGGGAACTGCTCGTACTGTTCCATGGCGTTGAGGGTGACCTCGGTCGCCATGTCGTTGACGATCTCCTGGGTCGGCTTGACCTTGTCGTTCGGGCTCGGGTTCTTCCAGTCGACCTTGTACTTGTCCTTGACGTAGTCCATACCGTAGTAGGTGAACTCATCGAGGATGTTGTCCGTGTAGGCCGCGGTTGCGTACTGGGTGAATCCGACACCGCCGGACATGTAGGAGCCGAGCCAGATCTGGTCGTAGAGCATGGTTCCGGCACCGACGACCTCAAGGGCAGCCTTGGCGGGGTCGTTGGGGTACTTCCGGTTTGCCTGGACGATATCGGCGAAGAGACCGAACTTGATGCCACCGGGCTCGTTCGGGCCACGGGCACGCCGGGCGGGCAGGACGGATCCCATGTTGACGACGCCTGCGTGCTTTGCAGCGTAGGAGAGGTCGGCGACAGCCGCTTCACCGGCGCACATGCGGTAGGCAGCGATGAAGGACATACCGATCTGCATTGCAGACCACCGGGAAGTCGTTCCACCGTCGCAGGTCCTGGAGACCGCGGTCGGGATGTGGATCGCCTGGTACATGCTCTTGCCGACTTCGGCCTTGAGTTCCTCGGCCTGCTTGGCGGGGAAGAGCTTCTCGATGTTCAGGAGGAACTGGGGCTCGATGTCGTCCGCGAGTTCCTGGTCGCCGGTGAAGACCTTGACGTAACAGTCGTCGACGAGGCCGGGGTGGGTCTCGACCATGTGTTCCTGGACGACGGCGCCGCCGGGCATCGCGTGGTTCAGGATGTGGAGGTACTCGTTGATGGTCTCAGGGGTGACTTCCTTGCCCAGACGCTTCTGCAGGGTCTGGTGGGCGAGGTCCATACCGACGATAACGGTCCTGCGGATATCGTCCCACATCTGCTGCATCGCAGAGTTGTTGACGAAGTGCAGGTCGTCACCCTCCACAAAGACGCCGGTGCCGGAGACCTCGTAGGTCATCAGCTGGCGCTGGCCCATCGGGATACCACCGAGGTGGCAGCGTTCGGGGTCGTACATGGAGATGCCGCGGTCCATCTCGACGGCACGGCTTGCCTTCATGAACTCCATCTTACGGGGAGACTGCCGGACGCCGTTGAACTTGTAGAACTCGGCGGTCTCAGACTCGACGTCCTGCCCCTGGAACTTCTCCTTGAGTGCCTTCAGGAACAGTTTCTGGGATCTCTCAATCTTTGCCATTGTAATCACTCCTCTTTCGGCATGAAGCCGTATTTCGTGCGCAGCGAGTGGATGCGCTGGACATATTCGACGTATTCGGCGTCGTCACGGTAGGCGGTTCCGACGAGCGAGTGGAAGATCGTCGTGTGTGCCTTGAGCCACTTCTCGTCCATGGGCTTGCCGACGGCAACCGCACGGTCGAGAGGCTCGCCGATCTGGTTCTTGACGTACTTGACGATGCCGTCCTCACCGAGGACGTTCCTCTGAAGCATGTCGAACATCATGCCGTCTTCAGCGAGACGGAGCGAGTGGCCGTGCACGGTCGCACCACGGATGCCGACGAGAGCGGGGTCGAACATCTCGGTCTCGATGAGATCCTTGGAGTACTTCTCGAGGTCACGCTCGCGGCACTCGACGATCTGACGGCCGGAGAGCGTACCGGGGTCGATACCGCGGAAGCGGTACATCTCGGTGTAGGTCCGCTGGTAGGGCTGCGAAGGGGCGTTGAACATCGAGTCCGCGAACTGGATGTAGCGGACGCGGTCGCCGGCCTTGGCACCCTCGGTGGGCTTGACGAGCTTGCGCATCGGGCAGTCGATCTCCTGCTGCTCGGCGAGCGGCGGGTGGGCGCTCGGGTATGCCGAGCCGGGAGCGCGGTGGCCGAGGATCAGCACGATGTCCTCATCCGTTACGGAGCGAACCTTCTCAAGCTTCTGCTTGGGGTTCATCTGTTTGCGCCGGTTCTCGGCGACAATCGATGTCCCGGGACCGTACTGGGGCTTGTATGCCATGTTTCAATTCACCTCAAAGCGATTGATATCTTATCCTTTTCCTGTCTTGAACGATTACCAGCCATATTTCCAGGTCCTGACGAACCATTCGTCACCGCTCTGTCCGGACGATCACCGGGCCTTCCCCGTTCCGGGGGTCCGCAAGGCCGATGAGCGACGTATCGGCATCAGGGCCGTACTTCGCGTAGTCAACGAGCGTCGGAGCGGTCTTCATGAACCTGCCCTCCTGGAGCCGATAGGGAAACTCCGTGAAGAAACCGTCGCAGAGCGACCGGATCTCCTCGATGACGGAGGCGTCCTCGACCTCCAGGATGACCTCGCCCACCTGGACACGCAGCGCAATCTCGGCATCGCCGACATGGATCGCTTTGCGGTCCGAATGCGGATTCGGACTGCCCCGTGCCGGCCCGTACGGGACTTTCTTTGGCAGGCCGGGGCCGTGGATCATCAACCGGCGGATGCCGGGGATCGCGGCGAGCCCATTGAGCAGGCGTTCTGCGGTGTCAGGCTTGAGCATCCGTATGGGTACGATCCTGACCTGTGGAAATGGGGCGTTCATCATTCGGATCTCTGCTTGTTCAGGCTCCGTTTGCGATCTGGTTGATCGGCTTGTTGAACACATCGATCTTACCGTAGGTGTCGGCAAAGAGCTTCGAGGTGCTCTCGGGCGAGAACATCTGGGTTCCGGCGTCGAGCGCTGCTGCAGCGACCACGCACGGGATTGCCACACCGTTCGCGTGACGGGTCACGACGTGGTTGCCGTTGAAGATACCGGGGCCGCCACCGCCGTAGATCGAGTGGCTGAAGAACGAGAACCCGACGGCAGTACCCATGACACGGCCGTAGTCGGTGCTCGGGAGACCGGTCTCGTGCTCGAGCAGGTCGTTGAAGTAGAGGAGCGTCGCGGAGACTGCCTGGGCGAACCGTCCGGCACCACAGTTGACGATGGTGGCTGCCATGGTTCCTGCAGCTGCGTAGGCGTTCCAGAGCATGGGGTCCTTGGTGTCGTAGAACTGGAAGTAGCCGCCCTTCTTGCCGGGGACGATGACCTTGTCCTCGATGGCGCGCTCGACCAGGCTCTGGACGACGGTACCGACAGTCCCGGTCTCGCCGTTTGCCTTGACGAGGTCGTAGACCATGTTGTTCGCGTTCAGGCCCTGGTAGGCGTACGCGAGCAGCTGGGCACGCTCGAACGGACCGACTGCGGATCCCATCTCAAAGATACCGGCGGTCTCGAGGGTGGATGCAAGTGCTGCACCCTGCAGCGCGTTCCTGCCGGTCATCATGACCGTGTGGTTGACCGGGATGTTCCGGAGCGCGTAACCAATACCCTCGTTGTTCTGGGGGATGGTCAGGATCGACGTGACAAGCGCACCTTCCATGTCCTGGGTGTGGGGGTAGCCGCCCCAGCAGGCCGCCTTGACGGTGGATGCGTTGAAGGCGTCGACGTTGAACTGGTCGACGATCGCAAACGTGGTCGCTGCTGCAACCGAGGTGATCGCGGCGTCGTAGGTGGACGCGTTGACCAGGCGCTTCGTCGGGACCTGGACGAGCAGAAGCTTGCCGCCGTTGAACTCCAGGATCTCGGTGTCGTCGCCTTCCTGAACCTGGATCATATCCTTGATCTTGGCGACGATGGCGTCCTTGTTCTCCATGATGGGGAGGTTGAGCTCTCTTCCCTTGATCTTGCCCTTGCCAAGCTTGCCGGTCTTGAGTGCGTCCTGGATTCCTCCAAGGTTGACGCTGATCGTTCTCTTGGTCAGGTCGATGATCTTACCTGTGGCCGGGTTAACCAGCGGGCTGATTCTGTCGAGGGTGACGCCGCTCTTGAGCAGCTTCCCGTCGTCAGAATAGAGGTCGATTGTTTCCGTGTATTTAGCCATAGTATTTCATCCTTTTACCCTTGTTCAATGCATTCCGTTCATGAAAGAGATCCGAACAGTTGCATGCTCCGGATCCCTGAAGGCCGCTACTGCACGTCCCAAAAGGGACTATAAGAGTAGAAGGAGAGTTATTAATAAAATTTGCGAATTTAGATGGATTTTTTTGCAAAAAGTAATATTCATACCAATTATATTCCCAAACGGATATTTTAAAATTGAGATTGAACGGTTCAAATGATTGAACACGAAACTTAAAAAGGGTTTCGCCGGCCGGTGCCCCCGGGCACACCCTGGCCGACCCCGGGGGGAAGGAGCACATATTAAATAATACAATAGACAATAGTAATAGCAATAATTAAAACAACCCGCACCCGAGTGCGGTTAAATGTACCGGCTTTATAGGTTGCATTCCTTGATATATAATTCTACCCCCAAGAGAGGGATTGCCCCAAATTCGGGCCAGGTTCAACCCCCATTTTAGAAATCCACTTTATTACTCTGGGAAGTAAAAGGATCACACTAATATATTACTACCGAAACCCGGCTTGCCCCGCCGGACCCCTGAAAGACAGCCGACAGAGGGCCCGGCATGCGACCCCACGAAGCCGGATCCCGCCACGCCGGGTGTTAACCACCAGACATACAACACGGCCCGGGCAGGCAGCACCGAAACAGCAATATTAAAAGGCCTATTTTTAATATAAGTCGCAAATCTGCCCCGGCATCGTCAAACGGAATATACCCGATCTAACAATGTAAAGTTGATAATCTGAAGTAACTTACAAATCCGGAATAGTTAAATACAAAACATTACAAGTTATGACAAAGCGATCCCCCCGTGCTCCGCCCGGAGAGGTTCGTTTCTCTCAGGCGAGCAGATCTTCTGCAAAACGCGTGAGAGCCCGGTAACAACCGTATAGAGAGTACTGCATTATACGGAGCCAATTTGCCGGAGTTTCGGGAGACCGATCTT
This sequence comes from Methanobacteriota archaeon, assembly GCA_023457135.1. Classification (GTDB taxonomy): domain Archaea; phylum Halobacteriota; class Methanomicrobia; order Methanomicrobiales; family Methanoculleaceae; genus Methanoculleus. The sequence goes on from JAEWMO010000127.1 coordinate 5,452, forward strand.
ACAACCACATAGAGGCAAAACCATGGCGAACAGGATTACATTGAACATGATCACCCAGCGCTCCATCGAAGAAGGCGTTGCGATGGAGAAGGGCAAAACGACCCCGGAATACTTCGAGGCCTGCTCGATCATCGAGATGCACGATGACGACGTCAAAACGCTCGGCCTGGTCCCGAACCAGCTCGTACGGGTGACGAGCGAGTGCGGGAGCGTGGTCGTCAAGGCCGTCAGGGGGCGCCAGTCGCTCTACCCCGGTCTTGCGTTCATCCCGCAGGGCGTCTGGGCAAACCAGGTGGTTCCCCCGCGGACCCAGGCGACCGGGGAGCCCCAGTACAGCGGCTTCCCCGTGACGGTCGAGCCGGTGAACGGTGAGAAGCGCAAGAGTGCGCTCGAACTCGTTCAGGGGGCCGTCGGGTTGTGGAGAGGTGATCAGTAATGCCAAAGAAAGTTGAGAACGTCGGATGCCCGTACTGCGGCGTCTGCTGTGACGACCTTGTCGTAACCGTATCGGACGATGGAAAGCAGATCCTCGAGGTGGAGAACGCCTGCGCTATCGGCAACCAGATCTTCCACCACGCCACGGGTGGCGAGAGAGTTAAGCTCCCCCGCCTCCGCCAGCCGGACGGCACCTACAAGGATATCTCCTACGATGAGGCGGTCGATTACGCGGCAAAGGTGCTGTACAACGCGAAGAAACCCCTGATCTACGGGTTCGGGTCGACCAACTGCGAGGGCATGGCCGCTGCGGCCAAGGTCGCCGAGAAGGCGGGGGCCGTGCTCGACAACTGCGCGTCCATCTGCCACGGGTCCTCGTTCCTGGCCATCTTCGACAACGGCTACCCGAGCTGCACCCTCGGTGAGACCAAGAACCGCGCGGACGTCGTCGTCTACTGGGGTGCAAACCCCGCTCACGCCCACCCGCGGCACATGTCCCGCTACTCGATCTTCCCCCGCGGGTTCTTCACCGGCAAGGGGCAGAAGAGCCGCAAGATCATCGTCATCGATCCCCGGCACACCGATACCGCCCAGGTGGCGGACATCTACCTGCAGGTGAAGCAGGGGCACGACTACGAGCTCTTCGACGCATTCCGTGCCGTCGTCCGCGGTCACGAGATTCCCGAGGAAGTCGCCGGGATCAAGCGCGAGCAGATCCTCGAGGTTGCCGACATCCTGAAGAAGGCCCGGTTCGGCACCATCTTCTACGGCATGGGACTCTGCCACTCCGACGGCCGGAACCACAACGTGGATATCGCCATCAGCCTGACCCGTGACTTGAACGACTTCACCAAGTGGACGATCATGGCGATGCGGGGCCACTATAACATCACCGGTCCGGGCGCGGTCTGGTCGTGGCAGTACGGTTACCCCTACTGCCTGGACCTGACGAAGAAGGATCTCGCCTACATGAACCCCGGCGAGACGAGCTCCATCGACCTTGCCATGCGCGACGAGGTTGACGCCTTCTTCAACGTCGGTACCGACGCCGGCGCCCACTTCCCGATCGAGGCGGTCAAGCACCTCCGGAAGCACCCCTGGATCACCGTCGACCCGAACATCTGCATGGCAAGCGAGATATCCGACCTCCACATCCCGGTGGGCATCGTCGGGGTCGAGGTACCGGGCATCGTCTACCGGATGGACAACGTCCCGATCCAGTACCGCAAGGTCATCGAGCCGCCGGAAGGCGTCATCAGCGACGAGGAACTCTTCGAGCGGATCCACAAGAGGCTCTGCGAACTCGAAGCAGAGGAGGCCGCGAAGGCCGAGATCAGGGCTGCGCCGGAAGGCGTCCGCGCGGAGGAGTAAAGCATGAGCGAACTCATCATCAGGAACGGGTTCGTCTTTGATCCCCTGCAGGGCATCAAGGGCGACCGGATGGACATCGGGATCAAAGACGGCAAGATCGTCGAGACGGGCGCTCTCAGCAACCCGAAGACGATCGACGCCGCCGGCATGACCGTGATGGCGGGCGGCGTGGATGTCCACTCCCACGTCGTCGGGCCGAAGGTGAACGTCGGCCGGCTCTTCCGGCCGGAGGACAAACTCTTCAAGAGTCCCCACAAATCCCCTACGTGCAGCCGCATGGAGATGGGCTTCTCGGTCCCCTCGACGTTCAAGACCGGCTACGACTACGCGCGGATGGGCTACGTCTTCGTCAACGAGGCGGCGATGCCCCCGCTCCACTCCCCGCACGTCCACGAGGAGATCCGGGACACCCCGATCATCGACAACGCCGCGATGCCGGTCTTCGGGAACAACTGGTTCACCCTCGAGTACCTCAAGAACAACGAGATCGAGAACAACGCCGCCTACACCGCCTGGCTCCTCCGGGCCACACGCGGGTTCGGCATCAAGGTCGTCAACCCCGGCGGGTCTGAGGCCTGGGGATGGGGGCTGAACTGTGTCAACATCCACGACCCGGTTCCCTACTTCGACATCACACCTGCGGAGATCGTGAAGGGCCTCATCGAGACGAACGAACACCTGGGCCTCCCGCACTCGGTGCACCTGCACTGCAACAATCTCGGGAACCCCGGCAACTACGTCGACACGCTCGAGTCGCTCAGGCTCGCCGAGGGCTACACTGCAAAGAACGACTTCGGCCGTGAGCAGGTGATGCACCTCACGCACCTCCAGTTCCACTCCTACGGTGGTGACTCCTGGGGGAACTTCGAGTCGAAGGCAAAAGACGTGATGGACTACGTGAACGCCCACGACAACCTCACCATCGATATGGGCCAGGTGACACTCGACGAGACGACCACGATGACCGCCGACGGGCCGTTCGAGCACCACCTCTGCTCCCTCAACCACCTGAAGTGGGCGAACGTGGACGTCGAGCTCGAAACGGCAGCAGGCGTCGTGCCCTACATCTACAGCCCGAAGGTCAAGGTCTGCACTATCCAGTGGGCGGTCGGCCTGGAACTGGCCCTCTTCGCGAAAGACCTGATGCGGACGTTCATTACCACCGACCACCCGAACGCCGGGCCGTTCACCCGCTACCCGCGCGTCATCGCCTGGCTGATGAGCAGGGCTGCGCGTGACGCAACGATGAAGACGTTCAAGTGGCTGGACAAGACGATCGACGCGACCTCCATCGACAGCATCGACCGCGAACTCTCGCTCTACGAGATCGCGCAGATGACCCGCGCAGGGCCGGCAAAGGCGCTCGGTGTCAGCAACATCTACGGCGGGCTCGCCCCCGGCATGGATGCAGACGTCGCCGTCTACGCCCTCAACCCCGAGAACATGCCCGCCGACCCGGCGGCAATCGAGAACGCCTTCTCCCGGTGCGCCTGGCTCGTCAAGGACGGCATCGTGACCGTGCAGAACGGCGAAGTCGTCGCGGAGCCCGCAAAGCGGACCATCTGGGTCGACGTCAAGGTTCCGGAGAACGCGCAGGTGCAGAGGGACATCTACGAGCACTTCCTCAGGCACTACAGCGTGAAGCTGGACAACTACTCGCTCTTCGACGAACACCTCCACAACCCGAGGGTGATCGAGGTCGACGCGACTGAATGAGGTGATAATCATGAAGACAGTAACCCTCACCCTGACCAACCCCCCCGAGCTCATGCTTGAGGGGCAAAATATCACTCCGGACAACTTTGCAGGAAAGAAGGCCGCCGAGATCGCCGCCCTCGATGTCTGGGAAGGCAAACAGAAGAGCCCGCTCGGAAAATACTTCACGGTCGCAGGCGACGGCGGCGCGACCGCGGCCGAGACGAAGATCGTTCTATCGGGGGACTGCACCCGCGTGAAGCGCATCGGCCAGCAGATGACCGCCGGTGAGATCGTCATCGAAGGCAACGCCGACATGTACATCGGCGGCTGGATGAAGGGCGGAAAGATCCACGTGAAAGGAAACGTGGACTCGTTCTGCGGTATCGGGATGGAAGGCGGCGAGCTTATCATCGACGGAAACGCCAAAAGTCACCTGGGCTCATCGCCCCGTGGAGAGTGGCGCGGCATGCAGGGCGGGCTGATCCGGGTCGCCGGGTCCGTCGCAAACGATACCGCCACGTTCATCAACGGCGGGACGATCGTCATCGGCGGCGATGCGGACATCCACGTCTCCACCCACGGCGAAGGCGGCACCGTCATCATCAAGGGCAACGCCAAGGGCCGTGTCGGCGGGCAGATGGTGAAAGGCGACATCTACGTCTACGGGACGATCGAGAACCCGCTCCCCGGGTTCCAGAAGGTCGGCGAGGTGGAGCAGGAGGTCGACGGCGAGACGGCCACATTCACCCACTACATCGGGGACCTCGGTGAGCGCCACCCGACCGCGAAAGGCAAGACGGTGTATGCAAACCTCTACACCCGGAACTAACCTTTTTTTGGACTCGAGAGGCTCCGGCACAGCAGGCGGGCTGGACGTGGCACCATGGTGAGGCGATACCTCACGCTGCAACCGCTTGCAGAGGTCCGGGAGATGATGCTCTCCGCCTTTGCATGCCCGGACCGGTTTATACGCGTCCCGGTAGCCGGGGCAGCAGGACAGGTGACGGCAAAATCCATCTGCTCGCCCCTGACGGTCCCGGCAACGGATGTTGCGGCACGGGACGGCTTTGCCGTCGTGAGCAGCGAGACACCGGGTGCCGGCGACGGAAGAGATGTCCCCCTCCGGACGTTTCACCGGGTGAATACAGGCAACCCGGTCCCGCCCGGCCACGATGCGGTCGTCATGATCGAGGATATCGTCGGGGGGGACGGCACCTGGCGCACCAGAAGGGCGGCGCTCCCCGGTGAGCATATCCATCCCGCCGGCAGCGAGATCCGCGAGGGTGAGATGATCCTTCCTGCCGGACACCGTATACGCCCCTGCGACATCGGGGCGCTCCTCACCTACGGGATCACCGAACTCGATGTCCGCTCCGTGGAGGTCGGCCTCCTCCCGACCGGGAGCGAGCTGGTCCCGGCAGGCGTGCGGCCGGGGCCGGGAGAGGTGATCGAGAGCAACACCGCCGCCGCGGCGGCATGGATTGCAGAGACCGGCGCCTCATCGAGACGCTATCCAATTGCCCGCGACGATCCCGAAGTACTCAAGGAGGCTATCTCACGAGGCATCCGGGAGAACGATCTTCTCCTGGTCTCCGCCGGATCGTCAGCTGGCACCCGGGACTTCACCGCCGGCGTCATCGGCGACCTCGGGGAGGTGTTCGTCCACGGTATCGCCATGAAACCGGGAAAACCATCGATCATCGGAAAAGTCGACGGCAAGCCGGTCATCGGGGTGCCGGGATACCCGATCGCTGCGATGGCGGCCGTACGGGAACTTCTCCTCCCCCTGCTCGCGACCTGGGGGTTTTATGCC
>JAEWMO010000128.1 GCA_023457135.1 Methanobacteriota archaeon
ATCTAACCGTGAGCACCTTCCTCCAGCTGGGCCTGGACGCGTTCGACCGCTCGCAGCCTCCCCTCTGCGGGGACCGTCCCGACCTGAACGGTTTTCGCCGGCTCTGCTGCCGGTGCCCTTTTGCCGCAAGAAGCGACGGCCAGGTCTACTGCGAACGGTTCGCGGCCCCCATCACGACGCGGGAGAAGTATGCCCTGCGGGGGTGGAAGAAGGTGCGCATCGCCGTCCTCGACCGCGACGGGCACCGGTGCGTCATCTGCGGTGGGGGGGAGGATCTTCACATCCACCATCTCGATCACGACCCCACGAACGACGATCAGGAGAACCTCATCACGCTCTGCGGCATCTGCCACGCCCGGGTGCATACCGAGCTCCGCCGCGAGGGGGGGACCGGACGGGTGGCACGGGTGCTCCCGGCTGCGCGCCGCCGTTTTCGCTGACCCTCGTCCGTTCAGCAGTCCCTGAAAGTCGCTCAGGTGGTCCCGCCGGCATCCGTGACAGGGGAACGATTATATCGTATGCCCGCTATCAGATGCGTGACTACGGGGGGAATGACCGGAGTGAGTATAACAGAGCGACTCTTCGGCAGGGCCGATCCCGGGGATCGTGGGGGCCCGGAGACCGATGCGGCAGTGAGCAGAAAAGCGGTTTCTCTTGCCCAGCAGGGGCATCTCGGCGAGGCGATTGCGTGTTTCGACCGGGTGCTTGCAGAGGACCCGGCCAATGTGAAGATGTGGAATAACAAGGGTGTCTTCCTCGACCTCCTCGGCCGGGACCAGGACGCCCTGGCCTGCTGGGAGAAGGCACTCGCGATCGATCCCGGCTTTGCTCCGGCCTGGGTCTCCCGGGGGATGCTGCACCGGCGCCGCAACCGGTTCGATGAAGCCCTCGCGTGCTACGACCGTGCCGTGGAGCTCAACCCGGACTCCACGGTCGCCTGGTATAACCGGAGCGGGATCTTCGCCGCACAGCGCCGGCTGGACGAAGCGGTCACCTGTTACGAGCGGGTGCTCGCGCTCGACCCACACTTCGTGGCGGCCTGGATCGATCTCGGCTACGCCCGCTTCCTCCAGCACCGGCACGAGGACGCCATCGCCTGCTACGACCGGGCCATCGCCGACGATCCCGGGAACGTCCGGGTCTGGAGCCTGAAGGGCGGCGCTCTCTACGCGCTCGGCGAATACCGCAAGTCGCTCGAATGCTTCGACCGGGTGCTCGCGATCGACCCGAAGTACGCTGCCGGGTGGAGCATGAAATGCAGCGTCCTCTACCACCTCGGCATGTACCGCCACGCGCTTGCATGTGCCGACAAGGCGCTCGAGATCAACCCCTCCTGCGAACTGACCACCCAGGTCAGAAAGATGCTCGTCGGCCTCATCGAGAAGTGGTGACGGTCACTGCCTCTTATCTCCGGGCCGGCATCGCCCGGATAGATCCGGAAGGTTGACGCCGGGCGCCGTCCAACCGGAGGCTATCGCGCCGGGCGGGAACTCTCCCCCGGGGGAGACTCCGACCGTCTATTACCCGGCGATGCCAACAGGTGGATGTAGTCCATGCCAGTCGACCAGATCCCTATCGGCACGTTCTCGCGGATCACCCGGCTCTCGCAGAAGGCGCTCCGCCTCTACGACGAGCGGGGGCTCCTCGTTCCCGCGGCAAGAGACATCTGCACAGGATACCGTTACTACACCTTTGCCCAGGTCGAGCGGGGAATCCGTATACAGCACCTGCTCTGGCTCGGGTTCGGCCTCTCCGAGGTCGAGACGATCCTCGATGCGCGGGAGCACGGCGATGCGGGGATGATCCGGGAACACTTTTCCCGGCGCCTCGCAAAGACCGAGCGGGAGCTTGGGCGCCTGCATGAGATTGCGGAGGTCCTGCGGAAGCAGAAGCAGGACCCGCTGAACGGAGGATTCCGTATGTCGCTTACCGAACCTGTTATCAAGGATATCCCTGCCATACGGGCGCTTTCGCGCCGGGAGCGGGGCGTTTACCAGGAGGCAATCCCGAGGATGATCGGGGAGCTCTGCGCTTATGCCTATCCCGCCGACGGACGGCAGCCCGCTGCAAAGGTGGCCGGGCCGATCATGTTCATCTGCCACGACGAGGAGTACCGGGAGACGGACGCGGATATCGAGGTCGCGATCCCGATCACGGGGTCCGTCGACCTCAAAGGGACCGCCATCGAGGTCCAGACCCTCCCGGGCGGCCGGTTCGTCTCGGTGCTCCATACGGGCCCCTACGGCGGGGTGGGGAAGGCGTACGAGCGGCTCTTTGCCTACATGAGCGAGCACGGCCTCGCGCCGGCCGGCCCATCGCGGGAGCTCTACCTCAACGACCCCGCAGAGGTGCCGGAAGAGGAACTCCTGACCGAGGTCCAGTTCCCCGTGCTGGACCTCCCGCCGTCCCCCTGAACGGGGAGCGGTCACCCTCTTTCTATCGTGACCTCGAATACGTGGTATCCCCAATTGGGGAGATCAAGGTAGAGGCCGGGCGATAGAAGGCTCCCCCCGTCCCGGTCATACGCTGCCGGTCCCATGAGGTCCCGGAGCAGAATCCCTTTCCCGGCGAGATCGGTCCACGGGAGCGGGACGTAACACCGGCCCCGGTGCGGGGCGTAGTTGACGGCGACCAGGAACCGTTCCTCTCCCCCCTCCCAGGCGAAGGCGATGTAGCCGTCGTGGGAGGGGTTGCCTCCCCATGCGGGGTTGCAGTCGAGGAGCCGCCACTCCCCGTCCCGGAACGCCTGGCGGTTCAGGCAGGCGAGAAGCCGCCGGTAAAACTCTTCTACTGCCGGATCGACCGGCTCCTCCGGTCCCCGGCAGAGGTGGACGGGGACAAACCTCTGCCGTCCGGCAAACTGCCCCTGGTGAAAGAACCGGAGGCCGGGCGCGAGATAGGCGACGGCCGCGGCAGCCGGGTGCCGGTCGGGCGGGAAGGCCGTTGCCGCCCGCGGTTCGTCGTGGTTCTCGAGAAACCGGACTGATTTCCGCTGGAATTCGGGATCGGCCCGGAGATGGTCCCGTACCGGCCGCCCCTCTCCGTTTCTCAGTCGGTCGTAGAGCCGTTTGTCGTAGGTGTAGTCGAACCCCTGCTGCTGGAGCGTCCACTCGAGGTCCCAGTAGGCCTCCGCCATGAAGACGAAGTCGGGGTGCTCCTCCCTGATCGCACCGATCACCTTCGGCCAGAAGGGTTCCATCTCTCTCCCCCAGGTCTGCCGGAAGACTTCGGGGAGAACGAGCATCGCCATATCGCACCGCATGCCGTCGCACCACCCCGCGATCCGCCGGACCTCGCCGACCATCACCTCCTGGAGGGCCGGGTTGCCGTAGTCGAGCTGCAGGGTGTCGGGCCAGCCGGGAAAGTAGGGGTCCCGGCCGTGAGCGAGGACAGTCCGGCCGCCGGCAAGATCGAGGGCGGTGAAGTCCTGCGGCCGGCGGGCGAGGTCCTCCCCGGTGCCGTGAACATAGTAGTCAGGGTGCTCGTGCACCCAGGGGTGGTCGAGGCCGGTGTGGTTCGGGACGAAGTCGAGCATGAGGCGGAGGCCCTCGCGGTGGAGGCGGTCACGGAACCGGGCAAGCGCATTGGGGTCGCCGAGGTCCGGAGCAGGCCGGTAACCGGCGACGGCGAACCCGGAGCCGCAGATCTCCTCCTCCCGGAGGTCGGGGAGCAGGTCCCCGTAGCCGCGGAGCCACTCCTCGTTCGAGCGGGAGACCCGTCGCCCGGCCTCCCCGGTCTCCCAGACCCCCATGAGGTAGATCCAGGAGAGGCCGCAGCCTGCAAGCCCACGGAGCCAGGAGTCGGGGATATCGTCGAGCACGGCACGGGGACGGCCCGTCTCGCGGGCGAGGCGGTTGAGGTGGACACGGGTGTTGACCTCGTAGAGTGAGGGGTGGCGGGGGCCGTTCATCGCGAGGGCCACCGGGACGCCCGGGGAGATAGAGGTATCCCTGGTAACTCCTACCAGACGGCGGAGTGAAGATCGCCGTCCCGCCAAAAGCCCCGGAACGACCGCGAGCCCTGAATGGCATCGATGACCCGGCTGTTGGTCGCCTTCATGAAGGCCATAAGAGGCAGGTGCATCCGGTTGTCCAGGCAGCGGTAGACGAGATTGCGCAACGCTGCCTCCGCCTCCAGCTCGGGAATGACACGGCGATTGAGGAGAGTGATGTAGGTCTCGCCGGGCGGGCCGCCGGTCGTGAGGTGGCGGTCGACGGCGTGGGCGGCGAGCTCGGCGGTCCGGTGCGCGTAGAAGATCCCCTCGCCGAGGATGGGGCTTGCAAACCCGCCTGCATCGCCGACGAGAAGCGTCGCCTCATGGGCCGGGGCAGGGATGTAGTTGCCGAACGGCAGCGGGTATCCCGCGGGTTTCAGGTCTGCAAACGCCCCAAGACCGATTGCTTTCAGGAACTCCGCAAACCGGCCGGGGAAGTCCTTCCTGTTCTTCCGGAGCAGA
>JAEWMO010000129.1 GCA_023457135.1 Methanobacteriota archaeon
GAGGATCGCCCGAAGCGTCTCCCCGACATCGGCATCCGCGCCGTCCAGCGCCAGGACGCAGGCCTCCGCGGCGGCCTCACCGATCTTGAGGAGGGCGACAACCGCCGTTTCGCGAAGAGCCGGCTCGCCGAGCAGCCCGATGAGTGAATCGACGGCAGGGGAACCGATCTCCGCAAGCGCCATCCCGGCGAGCGGCCGGAGGTCTTCGTCGTCCGCCTCGTGCAGCAGCCCGATCAGGGGGTCGACCGCGGGTCCGCCGATCTCGCCGAGGGTCCGGGCGGCGTTCCACCAGGATTCCCGGTCAGGGGACCTGAGGATGCGGATGAGGGGATCGACTGCACGCCCGCCGTACTCCGCAACGTCGAGCCACGCTTCGCCGGCGATGAAGTACCGGATGGCTGCATCGTTGTCGGATGGCTTCCACCCGAGATCCTTGAGAACCGATGCCGCAGACCGGCGGGTCTCACCATCGGGCGCGTCAAGGGCCTCGACGAGGAAGGGGACCGCGGCATCGCCGATCTCCCGGAGGGCGTAGAGGACCCCGAACCGCACTTCATCGTCACCGCGGGCGAGCGCTGCGATCAGGGGCGGAACAGCGGGCTCGCCCATACGCACGAGCGTGGCGGCAGCCCCGGCCTGCACCGCATCGTTGCCGAGCGCCGCAATCAGTGCCGGGATGGCATCCTTGCCGATCAGGGCAAGGGCCTCGGCGATGCACCACCGGCTCCCGTCGTCGGCACGGGCGAGCGCCCGGATCAGGGGGGACACGGCGTCGGCCCCGTGTTCTGCGGCGGCCCCGGCGGCGCACCTGCGGAGTTCGGCATCGGGACTTTCGAGGTCGCCGATGAGCTCCTCCAGCGGGCGGTTGTTGCCCGGGACAACGACAACATCCGCCGGCTCACCGGGATCGGGCACACCAGCCGATGGCAGATCCCCGGAATCAGCGCCCCAGGCGGACGGTTCATCACCGCCGTCGTCAAGTCCGAGCAGCCGCATAAGTTCTTCGTCGGTAAGAGGTTCGGGCTGCGGGGCAGGCTCATCGTCCGGCGGGTGCTCCAGAGGGATATCAGGCTCATCGGGCAGGCGGCCGTCGGGATCAGTCCCGGAATCGTGCCGGGCGGAGAATTCTAAGGGTGTCCCTGCCATGCCCGGAAGAGGAGAGTCGTCGAACTGCAGAATAGCCGTGGAGTTCTCTTCGGGATCAGCAGCTCCGCCCGGGGAGACAAGATCGTCAAACCGCCGGAGCGCCCCGGGAATATTTTCCATCCTCCCGATAACGTCCATCCCATCATGGTGGCGGGTGTGCAAGCCCTGTGGTGCCCCGGAAAACTCATCGAGATCAGGGTCCCGGGGATGCGAATTGTTCCTTCTCGGGTTGTCTTCTATGCTGACGTATCTTCGGAGCCAGCGCCTGAAGAATGAGGAGCCGTTCGGCCCGAAGAGCCCGGGGAGACCCACGATCGGACAGATGGCCCCGGCCTCCGAGATCACCCGGATACCTGCCGTATCGATGCCGAGCAGGAGGAGAACGAGGACCGCAACCGCAATGGCTGCGCACGGCATCCATCCGTGGGCCCCGGAGGACCCGGGGACGTGCCTCTCCACAGATCCCGGCTGCCCGGCCACCATATCGTGGATTCGAGCCGCAGATGCAGCGGAGGGACCTTCCGGTAATTCTCGTGGGGCCTCGATGCTCATACTGAGAACTCTACGTATGAAAATTAAATATGTTCGTTTTCTTGGTCCCAACAATAAGGCAATTTTTATATACCACCTATTTCAGGAGGGGCGGTGCCGTTCCCGGCGCTCCCGCACCCGTGGGCCCCAAATAGCGTTTATACCAGACGAACCAGGGAGTATCGAGGAGCCCGATGATGCCCTTGCTGACGATCTGGCCGACGATCAGGGGGAGGAGAGGAATCCCGGCGGTGAAGAAGGCGATGCTCACGAAGATGACGCTGTCGAGCGTCAGGTCGGCGACATCGGAGAACGCGCTCCGCAGGACGACGCGGTCGGGGTAGGCACGTTTCAGCCGGTCGAAGACGTAGCAGTCGAGGTTCTGGCTGACCAGGAACGCAACCCACGACGCAAGGATGATCCAGAGCCCCTGGGTGAAGATGCTCTGCCACGCCGCTTCAAACGCAAAGACCGGCGCCGGGGTCAGGGTATTCGTCATGGCGATCAGGATGGCAAGAAGGATCTGCGACACGAGGGCGATCGCGATGGCGACCCGGGTCATCGATCTCCCGTAGACCTCGTTGATCATATCGATCGCCTGCGCTATGAAGGGGTAGATGAAGACAGAAGCAGGGGCGATGAACGTGGCGATACCGATGTTAAACTCGATCAGCCGGGCGGCAATGATCTGGGATGCGCCAAGATAGATGATATAGAGGCCGGTGAGGGCGGCAAACCCGTACGCGGGATACCGCTTCACGGCCACGGCGCCGACATACGTCGCGATGGTGAGGCTGATCACCCAGTATATCCAGACGAACGGTATCGGCACGGCAGAATTCCTCCAGCGGAGAGAAACGTTTCGGGGAGTGTTGCCCCTCTCCCCTATTAACCCTCACCACCGCTGCATGCCGATATACACCTGTATCCGGCCGCAAGCAGCCCTTCAGAAGCCTTCGTTCATGATCCGCTCGAGTTCCGATCGCTTGATCCGCCAGGACCCCCCGCACTTGACCGCGGGGATCCGCTCGTCCCGGATAAACTCCCGAATCCGGCCGGGAGTGAAGTTCAGGGTCGAAGCAACGTCGTCGACGGTGAGCATTTTGTCGCCCGCGTTGTGCTGGCCGCACCCGATCGTCTCCCAGTTCTCATCAGGCAGCATGATGGTGATGACCGGCTCGCCGTCATCTCCGGGAGAGACCGCGGCCTTGAACGTCAGGGTGGGCACGAGGCCATTCTGGTAGAGGCTGACCTGGAACTCGAACTCGTCCTCGGCGGTCGTGCGGGCTTTGTCCCTGAACGCATGGAGGGTGTCCCATAAATTCTCCGTAACGGTATCCTGCGGGATGTTCGGGAACGGCACCATGCTCTCTGCGGCCCGTGCCGAGACCGCGAGGGGGAACATGATACCCATATCCCTGCCCATCCGGGTGATCTCTATGAGATCGCCGTCGTCGATAGCATCCTGGCGTGTTTTTCTCGGTTGCTCGGGGTCCGCCAGCCCCCAGGTGTCAGCCGGTGTCCGCAACCTCACTCTACTCGTCTCCATGGATCATAGGTCTCCGGGGTAGTCTCGCGCTCCCTCATACCACTATGGGGGACTCATCATAAAAGATTTGCCAAATATTTTTCGAGATTTTACGATTTCTTTGGCACTAAAGGCTTATTCTAAACACTCCGCCGGGAAAATCCAGCAAGAATCGGGCAGGAGCCAGGGAGCAGTTTCAGGAAGAGCGATTATCAGGCGAATAAGCAGGAATAAGTAGCCCAGAGAACCGCAATTGCCGTCGGCGACACCCGGTCTGGGAAGGAAGTGCCCGAGAAAGCCTATATAGCAGCAGGGTAAGTCTTGAAGAGTGATTTCTCCCGTGACACCTGTTCCCGGCGATGCTTACATAACCCTTCTCGGGCGATCGACATGGGCGCTCGTCAACGCTTATCATGCGGTACTGCGGGAGAAAGGGTTGCGCCCCGAACGGGTCTCTATCGTCACCGAAGAACCCTATGCAGGAGAGGCATCGACCGCAGCCACGGCAGTCCGGATACTCTCCGAAGGCTACGGCTTCTCCCCGGAGATAGGGATAGAGATCCTGCCCGAAGCGGACTTCCTGCGGGCCGGCCAGACGATCCGGACCCTTGTCGGGGATTTTATCCGGCAGGGGTTCTCTGTTGCGATCGACATCACGTCGGGGAGGAAGGTCACGGTCGCCGGAGCGCTCATCGCGGTCTCGCTTGCGGGTCTTGATATCCGGCATATCTACTACCTCGCCATGAAAAGCACCGACGACGTCGCAAAGCCGTATATGCTGATCCCGCACCAGGTCCAGAGTATCCGGGATATCATGGAGAACGCGGGGGCGGGGCAGTGACCGATGCGATCATAAGAGAGGACGAGCTGCAGATCCTCATCAACAGCCTCGATGAGGTCCACATCACCTACCCGCTCTATCCGGGGGATATCCTGGTCGCACGCCCCGAAGGGATCGGATTCCGAATCGAACTCCCCGCATCACGTGAGACGTTCCAGGACTGGCTCTCCGGGTACGGACCGATGGCCGGGGAGCTCCCGGCCTACGGCGACCTTCAGGAGTGCATGTTTGCAAGCGGGATCGCCCGTTACGCAAACCAGGCCGCCTTTGAAGCGATGCTCCAATCCTACAGCCAGTTGAAGAAGGCCGTCTTCTTCGGCATGGATACGAACCTCTTCTATCACGG
>JAEWMO010000130.1 GCA_023457135.1 Methanobacteriota archaeon
CAATCGTTTCAAAAACGGTGATGGGCTCGCTGAGATTCGAACTCAGGACCTCCGCCATGTCAAGGCGACGTCATAACCAGCTAGACCACGAGCCCGTGTCTGCCCGACGATCAATAAGGTTGGTGTCGCGGGTATAAATATATTTCCTGTCCCCGTACGGCCGGTTTGTGCCGGCTCCTCCCTATCGGGGGCCGGCACGCGGCACAACATGGGGGCGATCGGCCGATCAGATCTTGGCGTGCTTTGCCGTGTGGATGCCGTCGATCTTCTTGATCTCTTCCATCGCGTCGGCAGGCACCGCGGAATCGACCGTCAGGACCATCAGCGCCTCTTCGCCGGGCTTGTGGCGTCCCACCTGCATCCCGGCGATGTTCACGTTCACCCGGCCGAGGATCGTCGCGGCCTTGCCGATGACGCCCGGCTTGTCGGTGTGGCGGGAGATGACGACATGGCCGGTCGGGGTCAGGTCGGTCATGTAGCCGCCGATGCTCACGATCCGCGCGTGGTCCGGGGCCGAGACGCTGCCGCTCACCGACTCGGTCATCTTATCGGTCTTTGCGGTGATGCTGATGATGTTCCGGAAGCCGTGCGCCTCCTCCGTCGTCGTCTCGCTCAGCTTGATGCCGCGCTCCTTTGCGACGAACTCAGCATTCACGAAGTTGACCGGGGCCTGGAGGATCGGGTCGAGCATGCCCTTCAGGATGACGCGGGTGATGAACTTCGTGTTCGGCAGGGCTGCCGCCTCGCCGCCGTAGGTGATCTTGATCGACTCGAGCCTTCCTTCGATGAGCTGGATGAGGAGGCTCCCCATCTTCTGCGCAAGGGCCGCGTAGGGCTCGACGATAGCCTGCTGCTCGGCGGGGATCATCGGTGCGTTCACCACGTACTTCGCCGCGCCGCCCGATAGAACGCTGATGCACTGGTTCGCGACCGAGATCGCGACGTTCTTCTGCGCCTCGACCGTGCTTGCGCCGAGGTGCGGGGTGACGATCACCTTGTCGAGACCGAGGAGCGGGGAGTCCGTCGGGGGCTCGTTCTCGAAGACGTCGAGCGCCGCACCGGCGACCTTGCCGCTCGCGATCGCGTCTGCAAGCGCCTGCTCGTCGATGATCCCGCCGCGGGCGCAGTTGATCAGCCGGACGCCGTCCTTCATCGTGGCGATCGTCTCTGCGTTGATGACGTGGCGGGTCTCCTTGATCAGAGGCGTGTGGACCGTGATGACGTCTGCTCTCCGGAAGAGCTCGTCAAGCGGCACCATCTCGACGCCGAGGCTTGCGGCGCGATCTTTGGTGATGAACGGGTCGTAGGCGATGCACTTCATCTCCAGCGCCTGTGCACGCTTCGCCACCTCGCGCCCGATCCGCCCGAATCCCATGATGCCGATAATCTTGTCGTTCAGCTCGACACCCATGAACTTCGAGCGCTTCCACTCGCCCTTCTTTAAGGATGCGGTCGCCTGAGGGATGTTGCGCGCGAGCGAGAGCATCATCGCCATCGTGTGCTCCGTGGCCGCGAGCGTATTTCCTTCTGGAGCGTTCGCAACGACGATGCCCCTGCGGGTCGCCGCGTCGGTATCGATATTGTCGACCCCGGCCCCGGCACGGCCGATGAACTTGAGTTTTGCTCCTGTGTCGATGACACGCGCCGTAACCTCGGTGCCCGACCGTACCAGCAGGGCATCGTAGTTCCCGATAATATCAACGAGCTGATCCTCGCTCAGCCCGGTGTTGACATCCACATCGGCAAATCCCTTCAGGATGTCAATCCCTTCATCTGCCAGCGGGTCGCTGACCAGCACTCTATATTTCACAGTTCAACCCATATTTGATACGACATCATGTGTATTGATGCTTTTTCCTCCGAAATCTTTTATGTAATGGTGAGAAGTATATGTGTGGTGCGAGCATGAAGGAAATGCCCAACGTTCTGTGGCTCGAAGAAATAAAAAAGGAAGATATCCCCTCCGTAGGTGGAAAGGGGGCCTCTCTTGGTGAGATGACCTCGATCGGCCTCCCCGTGCCGAAAGCGTTTGTGGTGACCGCCCAGGCATTCCGCAGGTTCCTCGTTGAGACCGGGATCGAGGAGACGCTCTTCCGCAGGCTGGAACGCCTCGATGTCGACGACAACGGAGCGCTGGAATCCGTATCGAAGGAAGTGCAGGACCTCGTCATGAGTGTCGAGATGCCCGACCGGATCCGCGAAGAGGTCGTCGATGCATACACCCGGATGGGTGCCGACGGAACGGTCGTCGCCGTCCGGTCGAGCGCCACCGCAGAAGACCTGCCTGACGCCAGCTTTGCCGGCCAGCAGGAGACTTTTCTCAATATCCTCGGTGAAACAGACCTCCTTGATGCCGTCCAGCGCTGCTGGGCCTCGCTCTATGGCGCACGTGCCATCTATTACCGGGCGAAGCAGGGGTTCGACGACCGGAGCGTAAATATCGCCGTCGTCGTCCAGGAACTCATCAGGTCGGAGAAGTCCGGTGTCATGTTCACCTCCCACCCCGTCACCGGCGAGCCCCTGACGATCGTCGAGGGCTCCTGGGGGCTCGGGGAGGCCGTCGTCTCCGGCAGCGTCTCCCCCGACAACTACGTCTTTGACCTGCGCTCCGGGCGCGTGGTCGACCGCCTGATCGCCGAAAAGGAGATCATGATCGTGCCGGAAGGCCGGCACGGGACGAAGATCGTCACCCTCACCGCCGAACAGCGGACCGCCCCGGTCCTCTCCGACGCGGAAGTATCCCGGCTTGCGACACTCGGCAAGATCGCCGAGGACCACTACGGCGTCCCGCAGGACGTCGAGTGGGCGATCGTCGGAAGCGACGTCTTCATCCTCCAGTCCCGGCCGATCACGACGATCAAGCGGCCGGAGATCCCCCGTGCCGGTGCACAGGGCGCAGGGGAGCCGAAAGGCACTCTCGGCGTGGTGCTGGTGGAAGGCCAGGGCGCCTCCCCCGGCATCGCGAGCGGCCGGGTCGTGATCGTGCGGGACGTCAAGGACACGAGCGCCGTCAAGGACGGCGACATCATGGTCACGAAGATGACCAACCCCGACATGGTGCCGGCGATGCGCCGGGTCAGCGCCATCGTCACCGACGAGGGCGGGATGACCTGCCACGCGGCCATCGTGAGCCGTGAACTCGGCACTCCGGCGGTCGTCGGGACCAAGAAGGCGACGAAGATCCTCCAGGAGGGGCAGATCGTCACCGTCGACGGTGAGAAGGGTATCATCTACGAGGGAGCGGTCGAGGCGCCTGCGGCGGCCGCACCGGCAGCCGTGGCGGCGGCAGCGCCCGCCCCGGTCATCACCGGGACGCTCGTCAAGGTGAACGTCTCCCTGCCCGAGGCCGCACAGCGGGCCGCCGCAACCGGTGCGGACGGCGTCGGCCTCCTCCGGATCGAGCACCTCATCCTCGGCCTGAACAAGACTCCGAACTGGTACATCGAGAACGGGCGGGAAGAGGAGTTCATCGCCGAGCTCTACGGCGGCATCAAGACGGTCCTCGACGCCTTCCCGGGCAAGCCCGTCTGGGTCCGGACGCTCGACGCCCCGACCGACGAGTTCCGGAACATGGAAGGCGGCCACGACGAGCCGATCGAGCACAACCCGATGCTCGGCTGGCGCGGGATCCGCCGGGACCTCCAGAGCCCCGACCAGTTCCGCCTCCAGGTCGAGGCGTTCAAGCGGCTCTGGGCCGCGGGCTACGACAATCTCGGCGTGATGTTCCCGATGGTCAACCACCCGAGGGAGTTCGTCCAGGCACGGAGGATGATGAAGGAGTGGGGCGTCGACGTGGAGACGGCGACCCTCGGCATCATGATCGAGATCCCGGGCAGCGCCGTCCTGGTCGAGGACTTCATCAAGGCCGGGATCCGGTTCGCGTCCTTCGGGACAAACGACCTCATCCAGTACACGCTCGCCATCGACCGGAACAACGAGAACGTCGCGGACATGTACGAGCCCGAGCACCCTGCCGTGCTCAAGCTGATCGCATACGCGATCAAAGCCTGCCGGAAGCATGGGGTCGAGTGCTCCATCTGCGGCCAGGCCGGTTCCGATCCGAAGATGGTGACCTGGCTTGTCGGGCAGGGGATCAGCAGCGTCTCGGCAAACATCGACGCGATCCCCCGTATCCGCGAGGCCGTAGCGCGGAAAGAGCGGCAGATCCTTCTTGATGCGGCGAGAAGAAATGCGTGAATGTGGGTGCCCTGAGGAAGACCTTTTCTCCTTCCTTTTGTCGAAGCGACAGGAGGACCTCGGCTACCGGAACATCCTGAGTTCGATGTGCACCCCGCCCCACCCGGTTGCGGCGCGGGCGCACACGCTCTTCCTCGAGACCAACCTCGGCGACCCGGGGCTCTTCCCCGGGACCGCCTCCCTTGAAGAGCTCCTCGTCAGGAGGCTCGGCACCCTGATGCACCACCCCGGTGCGGGGGGCTACGCCACCTCCGGCGGGACGGAGTCGAACATCCAGGCCTTCCGGATCGCAAAGAAACTGAAGCCGGTGGCATCGCCGAACGTGGTGGTCCCGGCATCGGGCCACTTCTCGTTCCAGAAGGCCTGCGACATCCTGGGGCTCGAGATGCGGGTCGCACCGCTCGATAAGGAGTACCGGATGGACGCGGAGGCGGCCGACGGTCTTATCGATGAGAAGACGGTCGCTCTCGTCGGGATCGTCGGGACGACGGAGTACGGCGTCGTCGACCCCGTCGCCGCCCTCTCCGAGATCGCCCTCGACCACGACGTCTTCCTCCACATCGACGCCGCCTTTGGGGGGATGGTCGTCCCGTTCCTCGAGACCCCCGTCCCGTTCGACTTCCGGCTCCCCGGTGTCTCCTCGATCTCTGTTGACCCCCACAAGATGGGGATGAGCACCATCCCGGCGGGCTGCCTCCTCGTCCGGGACCCCTCGTGCTTCTCGCACCTCAACGTCGAAACGCCCTACCTGACGGTGAAGCAGGAGTGCACCCTCGCGGGCACCCGGCCCGGCGCCTCGGTCGCGGCCGCCGTCGCCGTCCTCGAGTATCTCGGGATGGACGGGATGCGGGCGGTGGTCGCCGGGTGCATGGAGAACACCCGGAGGCTGATCGAGGGGATGGAGACGCTCGGCTGCCCGCGGGCCGTGACCCCCGACGTCAACGTGGCGACCTTCTCCTGCGACCATCCGCCCGCCGGCTGGCGGGTCTCGCGGACGCGGGCGGGGCATATGCGGATCGTCTGCATGCCCCATGTCACCCGCGACGTCATCGAGGCATTCCTGAACGATATGTGTGATATACATGCTTGAACGCCTGATTCAGTCCCTGGAAGCCTCCCCCATCATGAAGCGGGGAGAGTACAACTACTTCATCCACCCGATCACCGACGGGGTGCCGCTGCTTGAGCCCGCCATCCTCCGCGAGATCGGGTGCGCCATGGTGCGCTGCCTCGACCTTGAGAGGGTCGACAAGATCGTCGTCTGCGAGGCGATGGGCATCCACATCGGCGTCGCCCTCTCGATGATGACCGATATCCCGCTCGTGGTCGTCAGGAAGCGCCCCTACGGCCTCCCCGGCGAGGTCGCGGTCCACCAGACGACGGGCTACTCGAAGGGAGAGCTCTACCTGAACGGCATCGAGGCGGGCGACCGGGTCGTCATCATCGACGACGTCTGCAGCACCGGGGGAACGCTCTGCGCCCTCATCGGTGCCCTGGAACACGCCGGGGCCGAGATCGCCGATATCTGCGTGGTCATCGGCCGGGGCGACGCGGAGATCGGCCGGCCCCTCAAAGTCCTGGTCCATATCGAGGTCTCCGAGACGCAGGTGCGTGTCGTTGATACCTTACTCTGATATCATCGCAAAACTCCGGGAGCGGGGGGCGCGGTCGGTCGCCCTCCAGTTTCCCGCAGGGCTCGCACGCCAGGCGCCGGCGACCGCCGCCGCCCTCCGCCGCGAGGGGTTTGAGGTGATCGTCAGCGGCGACCCCTGCTACGGGGCCTGCGACCTCGCGCTCGACGCCCTCGCGTTCGCGGACGTCCTGGTCCACTTCGGCCACGCACCGGTCGAGGACCGGCCGGACGTCATCTACGAGCCCGTCCGCTTCGACTTCGATCCGGGCGTGCTTGAGGCAGCCCTTCCTCTCCTTCACGCTCGCCGAATCGGCCTCGTCACGACCGTCCAGCACGTCCACCTCATCGAGGCGATGACGGCGTATCTCCGCGACCACGGTATCGAAGCGGCCGTCGCACCGGGGGACAGCCGGACGCCGCTCGCGGGGCAGGTCCTCGGCTGCAACTTCGCCGCTGCACGGGCGACGGGGGCCGACGAGGTCCTCTTTGTGGGGACCGGGGTCTTTCATCCCATCGGCATCCGGCTCGCGACGCGGGCACGGGTGGTGGCGCTCGACCCCTACACCGGGGAGGCGCAGGAGGTGGACGCCGACCGGCTGGTCCGCCGCCGCGCCGCGGTGATGGCCAAAGCACAGGACGCCGCAAACTTCGGCGTCATCGTCAGCACGAAGAGCGGGCAGCGGCGGATGGACCTGGCGCGAAGGCTCGCCTCGCTCTCCGATAAGGCAGTCCTGGTCGCGATGCGGGAGGTCTCCCCCGCCGAGATGCTCGACCTCGGCTTTGCGGCCTACGTGAACACCGCCTGCCCCCGGCTCGCCTACGACGACCAGATCCGGTTCCCGGTCCCGGTGCTGACGCCGCCGGAGTTCGAGATCCTCTGCGGGGTCCGGGCCTGGGACGACTACACCATCGACGAGTACCTCGCACCATGAACCTCCGGCAACTCGAGATGCAGCTCGAACGGCTCGAGGGGTTCGAGCGGCCGACGGCCCGCCTGGAACAGTACCAGACCCCGGCACCGGTCGCGGCCCGCCTCCTCCACCACGCCGCGATGCAGGGGGCGATCGAGGACCGCCGGGTCTGCGACCTCGGCTGCGGGACGGGAATCCTCGCCTGCGGCGCCGCCCTCCTCGGCGCCTCCGCCGTGACGGGGGTCGACATCGATCCGGCCGCGATTGCGGTCGCCCGGAAGAACGCGGAGAAGTTCGGCGTCGCCGTCGAGTTCATCGTCGCCGACGTCCGGAGCCCGGACTTCGACCGGGCGAGCCTCTCCTGCGACACCGTCGTGATGAACCCGCCCTTCGGGGCGCAGAAGGCCCACGCCGACCGGCCGTTCATCGACCTCGCGCTCGAGATCGCGGGCGAAGTCTACGGGATCTTCAACGAGGGTTCGACCCCGTTCGTCGCCGCCTACACCGAAGGCCGTGCGGAGCTTGAGGAGGTGATCCGGTGCGCGTTCCCGATGAAGCGGACGTTTGCCCACCACCGCAGAGAGCGAGTGGATATCATGGTTGAGGTCATACATCTACGGCGGATCTGACATCCGTGACTGATAATACAAAACCGGTCTGGGGGCTCTCCGCGGCCCACCTGGTGACCGACCTCTACTCGCCGGTTCTTCCCGCGATCCTCCCGCTCCTCATCGCCGACCAGGGCTACTCGTTCTTCCTCGCCGGGCTGATCGTCACGGTCTACAACCTGACGTCCTCGCTCGTCCAGCCCCTCGTCGGCTGGGTCTTCGATACCCGGGGGTTCGCCTTCCATATCAGCACGAGCGTGCTCCTGAGCGCGATCTTCATCTCCATCGTCGGCCTCTTCGACAGTTACGCCCTCGTCATCGCGTCCGTCGCCATCGCGGCGCTCGGCCACGCCTTCTTCCACCCGAGCGCGCTCGGCACCGTCAGCCGCCTGGTCAAGGACGCGAACCGCGGCCGGCTCACCTCCTACTTCGTCATCGGCGGCAACCTCGGCTATGCGATCGGCCCCATCTGCGCCGGGGTTGCCGTCGGGCTCATGGGCCTTCAGGGCCTCGTCTTCCTCGCCATCCCCGGCATCGTGATGGCCGTGGTCCTCCGGCGGATCCTCCCGCCCCCCGAGCGCTTCAAGGCCCCGATGGCCGCCGCCCGGACGGAGCGGCCCGCCTACCGGGCGATCGTCCTCCTGGTCGCGGCCTCGGGCCTCCGGGCGTGGGCGATCTTCGGCTCGGTCGCCTACCTCCCCACCATCCTCACCCTGCGGGGGATCGACCTCGTGACCGCGAACCTGCTCGTCTCCGGCATGCTCATCGCCGGGGTCGTGGGGCAGGTGGTCGGGGGCGAACTCTCCGACCGCTACGGCCGCAAAGAGTACACGATCGTCGGGCTTGTTGCCGCCGTCCCGCCGTTCATCGTCTTCCTCACCGCGGGGTGCGTCGTCTCGCTCGTCGCGCTGATGATCTTCGGGTTCATCCTCTGGTCGACCTTCGCCGTCACCGTCGCGATGGCGCACGAGATTGCGCCGGGGAACGTCGGGCTCGTCTCCGGCCTGATGCTCGGCCTCGCGGTCGGCGTCGGCGGGATGGGAGTCGCGGCCACCGGGTGGATCGCCGACATGACCACGCTCACGCTCGGCCTCATGACGATCCCGCTCGCGATCGCCCTTGCTATCCCCCTCTTCCTCGCCGTCCCCTATCCCTGGAAGACCCTCTCCCGGGGATAACCCGACCCCTCCAATTCCTTAAGTATCGGGAGTGCCGATTCACCCCCGATGGTCACCCGGTTCCAGCGCTACCGCCAGATCGCGGATGTGCTGGTCAAGTACGGTTTCGGGATTCTGGTCGACGAGGTCGTTCCCGGCGGGGAGCGGCTGCGGCAGTTCCGGCGAGCCGAGAAGGACGAACGGTCGGTGTACGAGCGGATCCGGCTCGCCATCGAGGAACTGGGGCCCACCTACATCAAGTTCGGCCAGATCATGAGCACCCGCCGGGAACTCCTTCCGCCTGAGCTCATCGAGGAGTTGCAGAGGCTCCAGGACCGGGTCGCCCCCGTCCCGTATGCGGAGATCCGGCCGGTGATCCGGCGCTACTGCCCGAATCTTGAAGACTGTTTCGATATCATCGAGGCGGAGCCGGTCGCGGCGGCCTCGCTCTCGCAGGTGCACCGGGCCGTGACGAGGGACGGCCGGGTCCTCGCCCTCAAGGTGCAGCGGCCGGGGATCGTCGACCTGATCGAGACCGATCTCATCATCCTGCGGTCGCTTGCGACACGGGCGGAATCGATCTTCCCGGACCTGCGGGTCTACAACCTGGAGGGGATGGTGGACGAGTTCACGACCCAGATCCGGCGCGAACTCGACTTCACGCAGGACGGGATGAACGCGGAGCGGCTCAAGCGGAACCTCGCGGATATGCCGTGCGTGAAGGTCCCCCGCATCTACTGGAGCCTCTCCGGCCCCTCGATGCTCGCGATGGACTACGTCGAGGGCGTGCGTATCGACAATGTTGCGGCCATCCGGGCCCTCGGCCTCTTCCCGGAGGAGGTCGCCGCGACCGGGTTTGAGGCCTACGTCAAGCAGATCTTCGTCGACGGTTTCTTCCACGGCGACCCACACCCGGGCAACCTGCTCGTGACCGGCCGGGGCGAAATCATCTTTCTTGACTTCGGCATCGTCGGCGTCCTCCGCCCGGAGAGAAGGCGGGTCTTCATCGACCTCCTCCTCGCGATGACCCGGACCGACGTCGATGGGGTGATCTCGGCGTTCAGGAGCCTCGACGTCCGGATCAGCCCTGCGGTGCTCGATGCCGTAAAAGACGATCTCTATGTCGTCCTGCTCGATTACCGGGAGACGAAGATCGAGCAGGTGAACCTGGCGACGACGATACGGGGCCTGACCGAGACCCTCCGCAGGTACCACATCCGGGTGCCCCCGACCATGATGATCATGATGAAGGTGATCGTCATGGTGATGGACATCGGCACCCGGCTCGACCCGGCGTTCAACTTCGACCAGAGGATCCGGCCATACCTCATGGAGATCGCCACGGCGCAGCGCTTCTCCCCGGACAACCTGACGGGCGCGCTGCGGTCTGTCCTGGGGGCGGCGGAGGGCCTGCTTGCCATCCCGGCGAACGTGAACGAGACCTTAAAGACCCTCTCGGAGGGGACCGTCACGATCGAGCTCGAGAACCGCGACCTCACCGAGATCGTCAACGTCGTCGACCGGACGAGCGACAAGGTCATCGTCGCGGTGGTCGTCGGTGCTATCGTCGTCGGCTCGTCGCTGATACTCCGGATCGCCGATCTACCGATCCCCGGCTACATCTCGGTCCTCGCCACGCTGGGCTACGTGGTTGCGGTGATCGTCGGGTTCTACGCGGTCTACAGCGCCCTGCGGCACGGGAGGTCGTTTAGAAGATGAACTGCCCGCCCGGGGTGCAGCGCATTCCCGCGGGATAAAAATTGGGGTTATTCGGACTTCTTCTTGAAGAAGAGCCGGCAGTGGCAGGTGCCTTCCTCTTCGATCTCTTTCTCGTGGTAGATGCAGGGGCAGACGATGACCCGGTCTTTCTCGGGGTCCCCGCTCCGGAGCCTGCAGGGGCAGTAAGCCGCCCCGAACCGCTCCTGGTTCCGGGCGAGCCCGCGAAGAACGGCCTCGATCTGCCTCTCGTCGACGTTCAAAATGTAGCCTTTCTCCTTTGCGAGCTGTTTTGCCCTGTCCCGTGCCTCTTCGATTCCATTCTCACTCATTGCAGAAACTCCTGATCCTCGGTTTGACGGTGCCCTTGTTCTTCGATATAGGCTATCATCGACTTAAATATCTTGATTCCGTCCTCTGATCCCGGCACGGATTCACTCGCCCGTTCGGGGTGCGGCATCATCGCGAGCACGTTTCTCCTATCCGAGAGAATGCCCGCGATATTCTCCGCCGACCCGTTCGGGTTGCTCTCCGGCGTCACATCGCCGTGCTCGTCGCAGAACCGGAACGCGACCCTCCCCTCCCGGTTGAGGCGCGCGATCACGTCGGCCGGGGCCACGTACCGCCCCTCTTTGTGGGCGATCGGCACCCGGATGACCTCGCCCTCCCGGTAGAGGGCGGTGAACGGAGAGTCGGCGTTCTCGACCCGGAGGTGGACATGCCGCGATATGAACTTCGGGTAGGCGTTCAGCGTGAAGGTGCCCTCGACCAGTCCGGCCTCTGAGGCGATCTGCGCACCGTTGCAGATCCCGAGCACCGGCCTCCCGCCCTTCGCGTGCCGCAGGATGTCGGCCATGATCGGCGTCCGGGCGGCGATGGCTCCCGCCCGGAGGTAGTCGCCGTAGGAGAACCCGCCGGGGAGAACCACGGCGTCGTAGGGCCGCGAGAGCCCGCTCTTATACCAGACGAGGTCCGTATCGACCCCGCAGACATCGGAAAGGACGTGGTGGGTGTCCCGGTCGCAATTGCTCCCGCCGAACTGCACCACAGCAAACCTCATGCCTCACCCGACCTCGATCGTGTAACGGTGGATGACGGGGTTTGCGAGGAGCCGCTCGCAGATCTGCCCGGCAACCTCGCGGGCCGCATCCGCATCCTCCGCGTCGAGCGATATCCGGAAGAGCCGCGCCGTGCTCAGGTCTTCGGTCGGGAACCCGAGGTTGGCGAGGGCGTGCCGGATGGCACGCGCCTCGGGGTCAAGCATGCCCTCTTTGAGGGCGATGGTGATGGTTACCTCATACCTCATGCCGACTGCTCCCCGGGTGGCGGAGAGAGGATCCGCTTCGCGACGCCGGCGTAGGTCTCCATGACGTCGCCTTTGTTGAAGCGGTAGACGTCCTTGTCGAGGGACGCCCCGGTCTCCTTGTCCCAGAGCCGCATCGAGTCCATGCTGATCTCGTCGCCGACGACGATCTTCCCGTTATGCTTGCCGAACTCGAGTTTGAAGTCGACCAGGGTGATCCCGCGGGCGTCGAGATACTCCGTGAGCACCTCGTTCACCGCGAGCGCCAGGGCCTTGATCTCGTCGAGTTCTTCGGGTGTCGCGAGTTTAAGAGCGTAGACCAGGTCGTCGTTCAACATCGGGTCGTGGTGGGCGTCGCTCTTGTAGTCGATGACGATCACCGGCGGGTCGAGCGGTTCGCCCTCCCTGAACGGGTAGTTGCGCACGATGGACCCGGCCGCGACGTTTCTCACGATCACCTCAAGCGGGATCATCGTGAGGTTCCGCACCGCGAAGGTGCCGGGCTCGATGCTCGAGAGGTAATGGGTCGGGATTCCGTTCTCTTCCAGGTACCTGAAGAAGAAGGAGGAGACTTCCGAGTTGTATCTCCCCTTGCCGCCCAGGGTATCTTTCTTTCCGCCGTCGAAAGCCGTGATGTCGTCCCGGAACTTCATGATGTAGACTTCCGGGTCGTCGGTACGGTAGACGGACTTTGCCTTCCCTGTGTAGAGGAGGTCAACCTGTTTCATGGGCCAAATCTCCGGATATGTGTTGTCTGGTATTCGTCATGAGGTTATGCACCGCAGTCCCGGCCGGATGCCGCGAGCCTCTCCGCGAGGCGGAGGATCAGGGATTGGAGGCGCGGGGAGTACCATTTCTTCTCGATGTACTGCGGGTATATGCAGAGCCGTTCACGGAGTTCGGCATCCCCGGCAACCCTCCGGAGCTCATCGAGCTGCGGCCAGGGGTGTTCGGGGTTGACGTAGTCGATCGTGAGCGGCGAGACCCCGCCGAGATCGTTCACCCCGCACCGCACAAGGCGCGATGCGTCAATAAGGTTTGGGGGGATCTGCACTGCCACATCGGCGGGGAGGATCTCGCGGGCGAGGGTTATCGCCGCGCAGATCTCGTCCGTTCCCGGCACCGGCATGCCCTCCATCGCCGTCCCCGGCTTCGGGCAGAAGTTCTGGACGATCACCTCCTGGATGTGACCATACCGCCGGTGGAGGTCCCGGATGACCCCAAACGACTCTTCGCGGTCCTCCATCGTCTCCCCGATCCCGATCAGGACCCCGGTCGTGAACGGTATCGAGAGCTTCCCGGCGTTCTCGATCATCTCGATCCGGACCGCCGGGTCCTTGCCGGGGGAGTTTCTGTGTGCCGGGACGTCCGCGGTCGTCTCGAGCATCAACCCCATGCTGGCGTTCACCTCGCGGAGCCGGTCGAGCTCCTCGTAGGTGAGGATGCCGGCGTTCGTGTGCGGAAGAAGCCCGCGCTCGATGGCGGCAAGGGAGAGGTCGTAGACGTAGTCGAGGATATCCGCGTAGCCGAGCTTCGCGAGTTCTGCGGCAAAGCCGGGCACCGCGCCCGGCCGTTCCCCGAAGGTGAAGAGCGCTTCCGTGCAGCCGAGGGCGGCGCCCCCCTCAAGCGTCCGGAGCACCTCGCCCGTGGGCACGATGCACCCTTCCCCGACGGGGGTCCGGAAACAGCAGTAGCCGCAACGGTTGATGCAGACCGTCGTTAAGGGGAGAAAGACGTTCCTTGAAAACGTGATCACGCGGCGGTGCATGGGTACATGTCGGCACTCCCCCACATGAACTTTCGGGAGCGGGCTATCGACGGGCCGTACGGAGCGATGCCTTTTTGATACTGCCCCGACAACCGTTTCACGATGTACTTTCACGCGCTCATCCCCTTTAAGCCGGTAAACCCCAAGACCCGCCTCTCCTGCATCCTCAACCAGGAGGAGCGGGAGGCGTTCGCCCGGGCGATGCTTGAAGACGTGATCGCTTCCGTGCTGAAGTCCGGGTGCAGCGCCACCCTGCTCTGCACGCACCCCTTCAAACATGACGAAGCGCTCGTCGCCGTCCGGAAAGAGTCCCTGAACGAGGCGATCAACTGGGCGCTGGCGCAGTTCCACTGCCCGGCGCTCATCATCATGGCAGACCTTCCGCTCGT
>JAEWMO010000131.1 GCA_023457135.1 Methanobacteriota archaeon
TGAGAGAGATACGCTCTTCCAGGTCTCGACGATCGACGCGCTCCTGCAGGGCACCTACGACGGCAGCATGACGTTCGACGAGCTTGCAACGCACGGGGATCTCGGGATCGGGTGCGGCGACCGGCTCGACGGGGAACTGGTCGGCGTGGACGGGGAATGGTACCTGGTCCGGACCGACGGCCGGGCCTCCCCGGTCGCCGGGAGCACGACGACGCCCTTTGCCGCCGCGACCTTCTTTGACCCGGACCTCATGGTCACGGTCGGGGAGCCGGTGAACCTGACCGGGCTCGGCCACTGCCTCGATGCGGAGATTCCCTCGGAGAATCTCTTTTACGCGGTCCGGATGGACGGCACCTTCCCGCGGGTGGTGACCCGGAGCGTGCCCATCCAGGAGAAACCCTACCCGCGTCTCGTCGACGTGACGGCAAACCAGACGGTCTTTACGTTCGAGAACGTCACCGGGACGGTCGTCGGGTTCCGGACCCCTGCGATGGTCGGGGGGATCAACGTCCCGGGCTACCACCTCCACTTCATCACGGGTGACCGCACCGCCGGCGGGCACCTGCTCGATATAACGGTGCCCGAAGGCTCCGGCGTGCAGGTCGACGTCACGGCGAACTTCAGTATGGCCCTCCCCGCGGCAGGGGACTTCTGGACGGTCGACCTCTCCGGCGACCTCTCGGAAGACCTCGAACGGGTGGAGAAGTAACACCTCCCCGGGAAGCCATCCCCCCTCTGTTTTTCCAGCCCTCCATAAAGGATCGGGGGGTTCACGGCACCGGGGCGGTTGCCAAAAAAAGTGAGTGATTACCTGACGACGAGCAGCGGCGGCCTGACCGCACCGCCGATTTCCTCGAGGAGGGCGCTGAGCCGGGTCTTCCCGCTCCTGCCGAAAGCGCCCATGACAACCAGCCCGTATTCGCCGGAGTTCGCCTCTTTGAGCACCTCATCCCTGGCGCTGCCTTCGACGATCTTTGCGGAGGTCCGGACCTTCTCGCCCGCACAGCGGGTGAGGATGCTGTTCTGGTCGTCCTGGATGCTCTTGCGCATATCCCCCCAGATCTTGCCCTCATAATCCTTCAGCTGGGCACAGATGCCGCTCTGGGTGCAGAAGTTGAACGCCAGCGCTTTTGCCTCCGCGATATCCAGCACCGAGAAGAGAACCATCTCGGCATTCTTCCGCTTTGCCAGTTCAATTGCATGCAGAGCCGCTTTCTGGCTCCACTTCGAACCATCGATGAGCACGAGAATCTTCATGTTACTCACACCACAAACTTCAGCCAGAGCATAACGAATCCTACTGCCACCGTCACGAAGAGCACCAGCATCCCCACCTTCAGGAACTCAATGAAGGAGATGCCAAATCCTTCGCGCTCGGCGATACCGATGACGACCACGTTTGCCGACGCCCCGATGGCGGTCCCGTTCCCGCCGAGACATGCACCGAGGGCGAGCGCCCACCAGAGCGGGTAGACGTCCATCGTCGCCCCGAGATCGTGGATGAGCGGGATCATCGCCGCGGTCAGGGGGATGTTGTCCACGATCGCCGAGGCGATCGCGGCAAACCAGGTCACGATGAACATCGCCTCCCCGGTCGAGTCGATGTTCTCTATCATCACCGAGGCGATGCCTGAGATGATGCCGGTCTCGACGAGGGCGCCGACGATGACGAAGAGCCCCCCGAAGAAGAAGAGGGCCGGCCACTCGATCTTCTCGAATATCTCTTCAGGAGACTGTCTGCTCCAGAAGAGGAGGATCGCCGCCCCGATGAGGGCCACCTCGGCCGGTTCGAGCCCCATCGCCGGGTCGACGAACGGCAGGACGACATGCAGGATCTCTCCAATCCGGTCGTGGATAAAGAAGAGGAGGACCACAAAGAGGATGACAATCACAGACTTGTTGAAGAGCGACCGGTCGACGATCGCCGCCCGCTCGTCGAGGCCTTCGAGCGTCCGGACCATCGCGGTGCGCTCATCGGCGTTCACCCGCATCGACCGGCCATAGATAAGATACATCATCAGGAGCAGGATCGCCATATTGACGACCATAATGGGGCCGAGGTGAATCAGGAACTCATTGAACGTCAGTCCGGCAGACGACGCGATCATGATGTTCGGCGGGTCGCCGATGAGCGTCGCCGCCCCCCCGATGTTCGAGGCGAAGATCTCCGTGACCAGGAAGGGAACGGGGTTGAGTTTCATCACCCGTGCGACGTAGAGAAGCATCGGCGTGAGGAGGAGGACCGTGGTGACGTTGTCAAGGAACGCGCTCACGAGGGCGGTCACGAGCGCGAAGAGAATGAGAACCCGGATCGGACTTCCTTTTGCAAGTTTCGCCGTCCGTATCGCGATATACTCGAAGAGGCCACTGCCCCGGGCGGTATTGACGATGATCATCATCCCGAGCAGCAGGAAGATCGTCCCGAAGTCGACATGCTCGAGAAGGCCCTCCCAGGGGACGATCCCGATGAAGACGACGATCGCCGCGCCGAACATGGCGGCAACAGCCCGGTGGATCCGCTCGTCGATGATGAGCGCGTAGGTGAAGAGAAAGACCGCTACGGCGATCAGTGCAACAACTTCCATCAAGGCACCCGTCAGTAGATGAGCGCTGGCGTCTCCACCTGCTGGCAGATGCGCAGGACAACCGGGCTGATCGAGTCGCCGGTCGACTCCCCGCCGGCATAGCGGCGGCAGATCGCGATCATGTCGTGGTTATTTGCCATGCTGACGACGTCGTCGCCGGTATGCCCGACGAAGATCCGCGTCTTTGTCGAGAAGCCGCGCTCTTTGAGTTTTGCCGCGGCCCGGTCGAGGATCGTTCTGCCGGTCTCCTCCTTCTTTGCCCGGAACTCCTCCGCGGCCTCATGATCGAGCGCCTGCTCAAGGAGCCCGATCACCGTGGCGTCGGTGATGTAGGCGAGCGATATGGTGGCATCATAGGCCGAGAGCACCTCGATAGCATCGTCGGTGAGGTCATAGACGAAGAGGTCGAACGGTATCAGGATGGACCGGACCTCCGGGATGAGCATCTCCTCGTCGGTCAGCAGAAACTCGCTGTAGTCCTTGAGGACCGCATCGTAGCGCCTCCCGACGATGTCTTTGAACTTTCGCTGAATCAGGGAAGAAGAGTATCCCATTGCAAATCACTCCTACGTTTTCCAGAACTCTCGTTTAATACTTTTGTCCGTTCTCCCGCCGGGAAGGCGGCGGAGATTGCCGTCACTTCTCGCCCCGCGACACGAGCGCCTTCCGGCACTCCGGACAGAGCATGTTCCTCTTCCGGTCCAGCTCGTCCAGCGTCCGCGGCCGGAACATCACGCACTCGGGGTTATCGCAGTGGTCGAGGCCGAGGAGGTGGCCGAGTTCGTGGGCTCCCTCTTTTGCGGCCCGGTCGATCAGGTCGGCGTCGTCAGGCGTCCTGTCGTAGTAGTCGTTTCCGAGACGGGCGGTCGAGACGACGGCGACGCCGCTTGCCGGCCTCGCGAGGCCGAAGACGAAGTCGCATGCGCCGACGTAGAGGTCGCGGGAGGTGACGAGCAGCAGCGGCCCGGAGATTGCGTACCTGCGGGTGAGGGTGTCCTGCAGACGGTCCAGGATCTTTTGAGCATCGTGCTGGTTGCGGTTCCTGTCATAGCCGTCGATAAGGAGCGGGTACTCGACGAGCCCGGTCTCTCGTCCCAGGATCATCGCGATCATCCGGGCAACCGGGAGTTCGAGGCCTTCCGGGGCCTGCCGGTCCCAAAGAATATTGATGCCCATTACCTAAGATCTGGGTAATGAGTCAGTATAAACGTATTGAGCGGAGTATCGGGGAGTATATTGCCGGACGGTACACCCGCGCCGTGGAAGTGGGCATCGGCAACAATCCGGACGCCGCACGAATCGTCGCGGCCGCCGGGGCCCTCGTTCTCTGCACCGATATCAGGTCCGGCATCCGGCACGACGATCTGACTATCGTGGTCGACGATATCTTCGAGCCCGATCCGGGGCTGTATGCGGGTGCGGACCTGATCTACGCCATTCGTCCGGGCGTGGAGATGGTCCCGTCGCTGATCGCGCTTGCCCGCCGGGTCAACAGCGACCTTCTCGTCTACCACCTGGGCTGCGAGATCTACGAGGACGGTGGCGAGGTCCTGGACTGCGGTCCGGTCCTCCTCCACCGCTACCACCGCCGCCGCCCCTAAAAGAGCGTCGCCTGGCCGGGGGGCGGGCTGTCGCGGGTCTCTTTTTCATCGGCAGGGGGATCGTCGTCCCCTGACTTCCTGCTCTTTCCGGGGGCCTTCTCTTTGCCGGATGCCTTCTTCTCTTTCGCCTTCTCCTCTTTTGCCACGTCTTTGACGATCTTCGTGGCCCGTGCCTTGTCGTGGATGAAGAGGTTCAGTTCGTCGGCATCAAGCCCGAACTCGCGGACGTAACCTGCCGGGTCCTGCTCGACCAGGATGCCGATCGCGGTGAAGAAGTCCTCCCGGAGAGCATCCTCCGGTATATGGGTCATCTCGCTGAGCTTCCGGGTCAGGCCGGCCCGGACCGCCTTCTGCTTCTTTGACGCCCCCATCTTCTGCCAGCGTGACGGCGGCATGATCCGGCCGTGGATGCCGCTGCCCCCGGCGGCGTCGGCGACGCCGAGGAGCATCACGGCGCTCGCGTATCGCCAGAGAGTGTAATACTGCCGCCGGTAGGTCCGGCCGATGTACTCGTCCGCCCGTGCGAGGCAGGTGTAGCCCTGCGCCTGTGAAGCGAGGTCGGGCAGCTGGTCGAGGTTCCCCTCGAGCCACTGCTCGACGGCGTCGGGGGTGTCCTCGACCTCGACCGCCATCCGGAGCAGGTCGGCATCTCTCCGCCCCTTGAATGTCGCGCCCACGAGCTCGAAGATGGTGGACCGCTCGTCCTTTGCGGAGGTCTGGACATCGCCCACCTCGAGCCGGTCGTTCCCGATGGCCGCGGCGTAGAGCATGTTCACCGCGGCCCGCATGTCACCGCCGGCGCGTTCGGCGATCCCTTCGAGCGCGGCGGGATCGCACGCCACGCCCTCCGCGGTGCAGATCTGGCGGAGGCGCGGGACGATCGAACGGGCCTGGAGCGCCCGGAACTGCACCGGCTCCGTGGCCGTCTTGAGCTCTCTCGTGAGGGAGTAATAGTCGTTTGCGATCAGGATGATCGGCTGCCTTGATCCAGCGATGATATCCACGATCGCCTTCGCCCCGCCCCGGTCCGCCTGCCCGTGCAGGTTGTCGGCCTCATCAAGCAGGATGAGTTTGCGGCTCGCCCCGGAGAGGCTGGCCGTGGTGGACCCCGACCCCGCCACCCGTTCGAGAGCGGCTTTGGTCCGCTGGTCGGAGGCGTTCAGCTCCACCACCTCCCAGTTCATGTCGTTTGCGAGGGCATGGGCGCTCGAGGTCTTCCCGATGCCGGGCTTCCCGTAGAGGACGAGCGGCTTCTTCTGCCGCGTCCAGTCCCGCGCCCACTCGTACATCTGCCTGACTGCCCCGGAGTTCCCCACGACGTCCTGGAGGCGCTGCGGCCTGTACTTCTCCGCCCAGTCCATATGGATCTATTCGGCGTGGCGCATCAAAAACCCAACCCCGCCGGTGGCGCACCGGCCCGTGCCGTCCCCCTGCGGGAGCGCCGCCCGTCCCGACAGGGCTCTCCGGCGGGCATTTCCCGGGAATCGGGGCCGGCCGGGTGCATCCCGGCGGTATCGGTTCCCTGAGCAGAGTGCATAATACCGGGGAATCAAATACATTATCTCTGATGAGGCTGAATACCATAAAGAAAAGTAGATTGTTGGTGTTCTTGTGGTGAAGGATTGCTCCACCGATACGGTAGCACAGGCCGTCAGGGAATACGAGGGCGTCACCCGGAAGAAGATGATCGGCAATATGATCCGGTCTCTCCGCATCGAAAGCCCGGATGTCGTCGCCTCGTTCGGGGAGGATGCCGCGGTCATCCGGCATAATGCGGAGGATGCGCTGCTCCTTGCAGCAGACGGTATCTGGAGCAGGCTCATGGAGGCGGACCCGTTCTGGGCAGGATACTGTGCCGTGCTCGTGAACGTTCACGATATTGCCGCCATGGGAGGAAGGCCTGTTGCCATGGTCGATATCCTTTCTGCCACGGACGACCGTATTCGCGACGAGGTGACCCGGGGAATGGTCGCCGCATCCTCGCAGTTCGGCGTCCCGATCGTGGGCGGGCACCTGCACCCGGAGACACCCTACAGTGTCGTGGATGTGGCGATCCTCGGGACGGCCCGGATGGACCAGCTCATCTTCTCGGATACGGCAGAGGTGGGCGACCGGGTGATCGCGGCGATCGACCTCGATGGCCGGGTGCACCCGTCGTGCTGTTATAACTGGGACTCCGTCACGATGAAGCCTGCAGAGGTGGTGCGGGCCCAGATCAAGGTGATGGAGGATCTGGGAAAGGAGCACCTGGTGACGGCCGGGAAGGATATCAGCAACCCGGGCGTCATCGGGACGCTCGGCATGCTTCTTGAGGTGAGCGAGAAGGGCGCGATGATCGACCTTGAGGCGATTCCCCGCCCGGACCTCGCCGCAGTCAAACTCTCCTTCGAACAGTGGGTGCGCATGTACCCCGGCATGGGGTTCATCCTGACTGCAAAGGCAGAGCACGTGGATGAGGTCTGCCGCCGGTTTGCCGCGGTCGGGATGGCGGCGGCCACCATCGGCGAGGTCGACGGGAGCAGGCGGCTCTCGGTCAGGTACCTCGGCCGGGAGACCCAGGTCTTCGATCTCGACCGGAACGGCATCATGCGGATCTTCTCCGAAGGGGGGGCATGCCGGTAACGGTCGGGTTCGGGGCGGCGGCCCCTGACGATAAGATCCTCGCGACTGTCCGGGCGGTCGCGGGCAGGGTCAATCTCATCCTTTTTTCCGGTCCGGGCTCTGTCGGTTCGTTCGGGGATGGTGTGACGGTCGTTGAGGCGGAGGAGCCGGAGGCGGCTCTGATTAAGGCTCTTGCCGCGGGCAGGATCGATGCCGCCGTCAGGGGCACGCTCCCCGCCTCCACCACGCTGAAAGCCCTCAAACAGGCCGCAGGCGTCGATCACCTGGAGCGGATAGCCCTTCTTGAGACCGCCGGCGGGTGCCTCTTCCTCCTTGCCCCGGTCGGGGTCGACGAGGGCTGGACGGTCGAGGAGAAGGTGCGGTTCGTCGAGCGCGGCCGCGAAATTGCCCGGAGTTTCGGGCTGCCTGAAAAGGTGGCGGTCCTCTCCGGGGGGAGGCTCGGGGACATCGGGCGGCACCCGGTTGTCGACCGGACGATGGCGGACGCCGAGCTGGTCGCCCGCCTGACCGGGGCGGTGCATGCCGAGATCCTGATCGAGGAGGTGCCGGGGCAATACGGGATGGTCGTCGCTCCTGACGGGGTCTCCGGGAACCTGATCTTCCGTACGCTCACGTTCCTCGGGAACGGCGTCGGACACGGTGCTCCGGTGGTAAATATCGATAGAATTTTCGTAGATACGTCGCGCGCCTCAGCAGATTATACGAATGCAGTAATGCTCGCAAAATCACTGGCGGAATCGAGAAATCCTTGAATCGGGGGCCTGTTACTAAAACAGGCCTTTTTCCGTCGCTCTTTTAATCGCTCTGATTCTCTGTCTGGTATCCGGATGCCCTCTCCATATGCATCCCCGATGGAGAAGAGAAACGCAAATTTTGGAGATAATCCCGAAATGTTTTTATACTAACTCATACACCTCTTTTTAGAGGTGGAATTAGATATGGCAGATCTACCTATTGCTGCGGTTGTACGTATCGCAAAGAAGAATGGTGCTGAGAGGGTCGGCAGCGACGCTGCTGCTGCACTCGTTGTGAAGGCCGAGGCATACATTGCCGAGCTGACCAAGGAAGCCAACAGGCTTGCCCAGCACGCGGGACGCAAGACGATCAAGGCAGAAGACGTCGACCTCGCGGTTAAGTCCGCGTAAATCGACCGATCTCTCTTCTCTTTACCCGGGGGCTTATCAGGCCCCCTTCTCAGGTCTCTGTTCTGCGAGTTTTTGCCGGACGGTGTCGTGTCTGTTGTTCTGGCGAACGGAAGTTGCGGCCGGCCAGCGGGGGTGATGCTCGTGTGGGGCGGATTGCGAGTTGTGGAACTCAGTCTGATGTGAGTTGTGGCGGACGGAGCGACCAGGTGGGGAGAGAATCCCGGTGCACTGGACCGTGGGGATATCGCCTCGGGGGGAGGGGCTGACGGGGAGGGGGCTTGCCCCCTCCCCTGTCTCAACTCCTAAAAAATACATGTAACCCCCACCCCACCCGGCCTTCGGCCTCCTCCTCCGCACCTTCGGTGCTTCAACTCCTGCCGTTCCGGCAGTCGTTCCCCGCCCCAGGGGGCGGGGGCAGTGCATGGCGATACCCGATAGAAATCCGTGTCAGGGTATGCAATTGTCGAGATCGCTAAGAACTGGAGTATGCGAGACCAAATTTTCACATCCCCAACCGTCAGACACCCGACCGCCACCCGGATGCCCCACAGAACGCTCCTCCCTGCGATTCAGGCCGGGTTGCAGCGCGGCACGGTGAAATAGGCGATCCCGCCGTGACACATCCCCTGCGGCCCGCCACGCCGCTCTGGTGGCAACGGCCGCCGCATGCTCCTGCGGCACCCCAAAAATTGTCGTTATGCCCCTCTGGTTCAGAGGGTTCCCTTGGTGCTCGGCACGTCGCCTTCTTGCGCGGGATCGACCGCCACGGCCGCGCGCAGGGCCCGCGCGAACGCCTTGAACGCCGCCTCGCAGACGTGGTGGTCGTTCCGGCCCGTTGCCGTGACATGAGCGGTGATTCCGGCCTTCGTGCAGAGGCTGTAGAAGAAGTGCTCGATGAGATCGCCGGGGATGCCTCCCGGGCCCGCCGGCGAGAAGTCGGCCGCAAAGACGAGGTAGCCCCGACCGCCCACGTCGAGCGCCACCCGCGCGAGTGCCTCGTCCATCGGGACGGCGGCGTCGGCGAACCGGGTGATCCCCCTCCCGTCCCCGACCGCTTCGGCAAGGGCCGTGCCGAGGACGATCCCGATATCCTCGATGGTGTGGTGTGCGTCCACCGGGAGGTCCCCGGTCGCCCGGATGGTGAGGTCCATCCGGCCGTGCCGCGCAAACGAC
>JAEWMO010000132.1 GCA_023457135.1 Methanobacteriota archaeon
GCAAGCGCCTTTGCATGGGCTCCCGGCGGGTCCCCGCCCCCGGCGACGCCGAGCATCGCGAGGCACTCGTGCTGGGTATCGACCCCGGTGCCGCCGCCGACCGTTCCCACCGGAAGCGAGGGGAGGGTGACCGAGACGTAGACGCCGCCCTCCACCCGGTCGACGGTGGTGATCGCGGTGCTCCCCTCGACGACGTGGGCGGGGTCCTGCCCGCAGGCGATGAACATGGCGGCGACGACGTTCGCCGCGTGGGCGTTGAACCCGAACGAGGCCGCCCGTGCCGAGCCCACCAGGTTCTTCCTGTAGTTGGCCTCGATGAGGGTCTCGGTATCGGTCTTCAAGAGGTCGGCGACCATCGCGTCGGTGAGCCGCACGCCCGCGACCACGGTCTTCCCCCGGCCCCTGACCAGATTGATCGCCGCCGGTTTCTTGTCGGTGCACATGTTCCCGGAGGTGGCGACGAGGCGGGCACCGGTTTCGCGCTCGATGAGCTCGCCCACCTTCTGGCCTGCGATCGTCACCATGTTCATGCCCATCGCATCCTTGGTGTCGAACTCGAGCCGGACAAAGACGCTTGTGCCCGCGACATAGGTGACTGCTTCGAGGAACTTCCCGTGTCGCGTGGTGCTCTCCGCGACCTCGCGGATCTCGGCGGCGTGCTCCTCGATCCAGGCGACCACTTCGCGGGCGTGGACGACGTCGCGGGCGGCAAAGACCGGAGCCCGGGTCATCCCGTCCCGCATGATCCGCACGTCCGCGCCTCCCGCCCGGGTGATGAGCGAGCACCCGCGGTTCACCGAGGCGACGAGCGCCCCCTCGGTCGTCGCGAGGGGGAGGTAACAGGACCCGGCGGCATACTCCCCCTTCACCCTGAGCGGCCCGGCGACACCGAGCGGCACCTGGACGGCACCGATCATGTTCTCGATGTTGCGCTTCACCACCCGGTCGATATCGATGGAGAACGATCCCACCGCGGGGAGGGGAGTGCCGGTCTCGCCCTCGATGAACGCCCGCCGCACCCGGACCGCCTCCTCGGGCGGGAGTTCCTT
The DNA here is from genome assembly GCA_023457135.1 of Methanobacteriota archaeon. Lineage (GTDB taxonomy): Archaea > Halobacteriota > Methanomicrobia > Methanomicrobiales > Methanoculleaceae > Methanoculleus. The sequence goes on from JAEWMO010000132.1 coordinate 1,050, forward strand.
CTCGAGCGCATAGAGTTTGAGGGAGCCGTCTTTCAGCTTCCTGATGTACTCATCCATGAATAGTATAAGAGCACATACCTAAAGATGGCTGGTGGTCGACGTGGATGGGGATCAGTGGTGCCTTGTGGTGCCGAAACGAGAGGCCGAACAGAGACGGCGCCGGCTGCTTGAGGAGGGGCTCCTCGACCGGCGCTATAAGCCGCGCTCCGAAGGAGAGGCCGTCCTCCTCCCGGTGACGGAGGAGGTTCCGGGCGCCGTCCGCTGTGCGTTCGATGCCGTGCCGGAGCGCCTTGAACTCCCCCGCCACGAACTCGTGGGGGGGATCGCCATCATGCAGGAGAACGACCCGGAGGCTGCCCGGCGGCTTCTCGCCTCCCGCCCCTCCCTCGAGACCGTGCTCTTCCCGGAGACCGCCGTCGAGGGGGAGTACCGGACCCGCCGGTTCGCCGTCCTTGCAGGAGTTCCCTCCACCCGGACCCGGGTGACGGAGTATGGCCTCCACTTCGACGTCGACCTCGCTCTCGCCTACTTCTCCGCCCGGCTCTCGACCGAGCGGCAGCGGGTCCTCAGCCTCGTGGGAGAGGGGGAGCGGGTGCTCGATATGTTCGCCGGCGTCGGGCCGTTCGCGATCAGCCTCGCCCGGAGGGCGGGAATCGTCGTCGCAGCAGACCTCAACCCCGCCGCCGTCCACCTCATGGTCCACAACATCGCGCTCAACCGGGCAACAAACGTCATCCCGGTCCTCGCCGATGCCGGACACCTTCCCCGGCTCGGCCTATGCCCCTTCGACCGGGTCGTCATGAATCTCCCCCTCGCCGCGTCGGCGCTCCTCCCGGCGGCCGCCGCACTCTGCCGGGACGGCGGGACGATCCACCTCTACGCGCTCGAGGAGCAGGAGAGCGAGTGCCTCCCCCTCATCCGTGCGGTCACGAACGGCGAGGTCACGGAGCGGCAGGTCCGGACCTACTCGCCGGGGAAGTGGCACGCGGTCTACGATATCACCGTGGAGAAATAAGGCCTCGTGTCGTAGCCTGGATAGAAGTGGAGGTATAGTGATGGCGTCTCGCGCAAAGGCGCGGGAAGGGCCGCCATCTGCCCGGGGTTTTTGCTTGAGGAATAACCAAAAAAGAGTCGGTCACTCCACCGGCACGAATTTCGTGCCGTAGTGGATGGTGCCGCTCTCGCCGTCCGCCGCCACCCGGCGGAAGACGCTTTTTACCCGCATCCCGATCGTCGCCTCTTCGGGGAGGCAGGCGATCTGGGCGGTGAGCCTCGGCCCCTCGTCGAGCTCGACGATGGCGAGGACGTAGGGGGTGGTGTGGTCGAACTGGTCGCTCGCCGACCTGATCACCGTGTAGGTGACGACCGTCCCCTCGCCGTTGAACTTGTGGTCGACGATCTTGCCGCTCCGCCGGCAGTCGGGGCAGAGCGACCGGGGCGGGAAGAAGTACCGCCCGCAGTTCGTGCACTGCGTCCCGACCAGGTTGTACCGCTGCGGGATCTTTCTCCAGAACCGTGATACCGACATCTTCAGGCCCCCAGGATGTGCACGACGACCGTCGCGCCCGTACCGCCCACGTTGTGGGTCATACCGATCTCCGCATCCACCTGCCGGGCCCCGGCATCGCCGCGGAGCTGGGTGACGACCTCGCAGATCTGCTTGATCCCCGTCGCGCCGACCGGGTGGCCGCAGGCCTTCAGGCCGCCGCTGGTGTTCACCGGGATCTGCCCGCCGAGCGCCGTCGCTCCGTCTGCGGTGAGTCTCCCGGCCTCTCCCTTCTTGCAGAAGCCGAGATCCTCGATCGCGCAGATCTCGGCGATTGTGAAGCAGTCATGGACCTCAACGAGGTCAATGTCCTTGTGGGCAAGGCCCGCCTGGGCAAACGCCCGCTTCCCTGCCGCGACCGTGGCGTCCAGGGTGGAGATGTCCCGCCGATCATGGAGCGAGATGGTGTCGCTCGCCTGGGCGCTTGCAAGTATGCGCACCGGCGAGTCGGTGAACTCGTGGGCGCGCTCGAGCGGCACCACGACGACCGCCGCCGCACCGTCGGTGATCGGCGAGCAGTCGAAGAGCCGCAGGGGGTCGGCCACGAGCGAGGAGGAGAGGACCGTATCGACCGTGATCCGGTTCCGGAACTGGGCGATCGGGTTCTTCGCACCGTTCTCGTGGTTCTTGACCGCGACCTGTGCGAGCTGCTCGCGGGTGAGCGGGTAGCGGTGCATGTAGTCGTTTGCGATCATCGCATAAAGGCCGGGGAAGGTCGCTCCGGCGAACCCCTCCCACTCGCGGTCCGCGGCGCTCGCGAGCATATCCACGCTCGCCCCGGTCCCGACATCGGTCATCTTCTCGACGCCCGCGGCGACCACGATATCTTCCATGCCGCTCGCCACCGATGTCACCGCCTGTCGGAAGGCAAGCCCCCCGGAGGCGCAGGCCGCCTCTACCCTCGTCGAGGGGGTGTTGTTGCTCGCGAGGCCTGCGTAATCCGCGATCAGGGCCCCGATGTGCTCCTGCTCGACGAACCGCCCGGCGCTCATGTTGCCGACATACAGGGCGTCGATCTTCTCGCCGGAGATCCCGGCATCCTCGAGCGCCAGTGCACCGGCCTTCACAAAGAGGTCCCGGAACGAGGTGCTCCAGTGCTCCCCGAACTCCGTGCACCCTATACCGATTACTGCTACGTCTCTCATCTCTGCATCACGATCTTTCCCTTGTGTTTGGCATACAGTGCATAGTCGAGGTAGGTCGGGTTTGCGAGCAATTTTTCAACGCTCGGCGCCGCCGCCCTGTTGAATTCTCCGGACTCGATGGCGTCGGTGACCGTGATATCGAATGCATCGCTCCCGGCCCCCGAGCCGAAGGAGGTGACGAAGATCCGCTCGCCCGGTTTCGCCACATCCAGCGTCGCCGCAAGCCCGATCATCGATGCGCCCGAGTAGGTGTTGCCGAGCCTCGGCACGGCGAGGCCGGGCCGGATCTGTGCGTCGGTGAAGCCGAGCATCTTTGCCACCCGCTGCGGGAACTTCGCGTTGGGCTGGTGGAAGACGGCGTAGTCGTAGTCCTTCGGGCTCGTGCCGGCCTGCTCAAGCATCAGCCGGGCGGCGCCCTGCACATGCTTGAAGTAGCCGGGGTCGCCGGTGAACCTGCCGCCGTGGCGGGGGTAGTTCTGCCCTTCGCGCCGCCAGAAGTCGGGCGTGTCGGTGGTGAAGGAGCAGGTCCGGTGGATCTCGGCGATGGGGTCCTTATCCCCGATGACGAACGCCGCTCCACCGGCCGCCGCTGTGTACTCGAGCGCGTCCCCCGGAGCGCCCTGGGCCACGTCGGCACCGATGGCGACGCCGAACGGGATCATCCCGCTCTTGACCATGCCCATGCAGGTCTGGATGCCTGCCGTTCCTGCCTTGCACGCGAACTCGTAGTCGGCGGCGGTCATGTTGGGGGTCGCCCCGATCGCCTCGCCGACCGTACAGGCCGTGGGCTTGACCGCATACGGGTGGGACTCGCTCCCCACGTAGATGGCGCCGATTGCCTCGGGATCGATGGCTCTCCGCCGGAGGGCCGCACGGGCTGCCTCGACGGCGATCGTTGCGGTGTCTTCATCCAGATCCGGGACGGACTTCTCAAAGACCCCGAGGCCTCTGGTGATGTCGTCTGCGTTGGCACCCCATACCCGTGCGATCTCCGGGACTTTAATCCGGTATCGCGGGATGTAGACGCCGTATGAATAGATGCCTACCATAGTTTTCCTCGTAGTGAACTGATGATCGTCTCGACGTCCATCTGCGTGCAGAGCACCGTGATCCGGTCGCGCTCGGCGAGGCCGGGGATCAGCGGGTGGACCTCTCCCGGGGTGATCCCCTGCAGCACCACGCAGCGGGGCTTGAAGGGAGTGACCCGGATCGCCACCATGGGGGATTTGCCGGTTGAGACCTCGGTGAAGATGAGGGCACGTTCCGTGCTCCAGCCGTAGATGCGGTTGAACTCGCTCGAGGAGAGCTGGAGGATCGCATTGAGGCTGTTGATCACCGTATACCCGTAGATGGTCTGGTCCGTCGTGCCGCAGAGCGTGACGGCGCCGATGACCCCTGCGAAGTCTGAGAGACTCACGGGAGACGCATACTCGTGGATGTCGTAGATGACGTCTTCGTCAAATTCGCTGTACAGGATTTTCGCAAATTTGTTGATGAACCGGCCGCCGTTGTCCTCGTCGATCGAGAGGATCGTATCGACGATTTTACCGACGATTGCGGTTCCCGGACTCTTTCGCCGTCCGCTTTCGTAGTCGCTGATAACTGAAGGGGAGACCTCAAGGCGCTCGGCAAGCACCCCCGGAGGGATGTTGAAACTCTGCCGCCACTTCTTGAGGGCCTGTCCCGGTGAGTCCGAAAGTGTGATCTCTCCTGCCATTTTCTCGGCAAGCTGATGCCGCACTCCGGATTTCATGCAGGTAATGTCAGCATCCCTACTTAAATAATTAGCGTATCCTAATTCGACATTTCACGAAGTCGGGCCTCACACGGATCGTTGCGCAACCCGTATATAGTATGCATCTCAATTCTGATATAATGGTTGAAGCGGAAGACCTGCAGTCCTTGAAGACGATCGCCCTGCTTGGCGGGTGCAGGGCCCCTATCCGGCTCTCATCGCAGTCGTTGGGGAATGAGCTGGCTATCAGCCCCCAGACCGCCTCACGGCGGCTGATCGCACTTGAGCGGCAGCAGTTCGTCGCCCGGTCGATGAAACCCGACGGACAGTACGTCGCCGTCACCCGTGAGGGGGAGCAGGCGCTGAGGCGGGAGTATGCGGATTACGTCAGGCTCTTCAACCCGGAGCGGAGGCAGTATCTCCTGACCGGGACCGTGATCAGCGGACTCGGCGAGGGCCGCTACTACATGAGCATCCCCCACTACAAGGAGCAGTTCGGCGGATGCCTGGGGTTTGAGCCCTTCCCCGGAACCCTGAACATCAAACTCGATGCGGCAAGCATCCAGGTCCGCAAACACCTCGACCACGCCGGGTGGGTCGAGGTTCCCGGGTTTACCGCAAATGAGCGGACGTTCGGCGGCGCCCGGGTGCTTCCCTGCCGGATCCAGGGGATCAGATGCGCCATCGTCGAGCCTTCCCGCACCCACTACCCTGAGGACATCATCGAAGTCATCGCCGGATGCGAGCTCCGGAACGTCCTGAACCTGAATGATAACGATACCGTCGAGGTGGAGATAACCCATGATTGATGCAGCCATACAGGCCCTTGCGAGGGGCGAATTCGTCCTGTTATACGATTTTGACAACCGGGAGCGCGAGACCGATTTCGCGATCCGCTCAGACGCCGTCACGCCCGCCCACATCCGCCAGATGCGCAAGGACGGCGGCGGCCTGATCTGCACTGCCGTCCATCCCGAGGCCGCAAAGCGGCTCGGCCTGCCGTTCGCCCACGACGTCCTGCGGGCCTGCAGCCTCGTCGAGAAGGACGGCGAGGTCCCCTACGACCCGAAGAACCACTCTTCGTTCTCGCTCTGGGTGAACCACCGGGAGACCTATACCGGGATCACGGACCGGGA
>JAEWMO010000133.1 GCA_023457135.1 Methanobacteriota archaeon
GGGTAGTTCCTCTGGAGGTACTCCATGTAGGCGAGCCACTCCCTGATGAGCAGGCCGTATACCCGTTCGACGTCCCTGGCGAGGTGCCGCAGATCGCTCTCCGGGAGCCCGGCGAAGTCACCCCGGCGTTCGAGCTCCTCGGTCAGGTGGAATACCGCCCGCAGAAGGTTGGTGAACGACTCGTGCTCCATGAGGACGGGGTTCTCGAGCAGCCGCAGGAGGAAATCCCGCCGCCCTTTGAGGTACCGGCAGAGTTCCTCGAGGTCTGCGGTGTCGGGAGCGACGGAGCAGCAGTGGCCCCGGAGGCTGTCCTGCACCCCGGAGAACTTCTCCGGCGTCCAGGCCTCCGTCACGACGAGTTCCTGCCGGAGTCGGGGCAGGTCCGGGTCGCGGTCCGAAATGAAGGTGAGCAGCCAGGTGCCGGCCTCCGAGAAGAAGGTGCCGATGACCATGTTCAGTTTCTCAAGCCTCTCGCGCTTGGCCCGGATGCTCAGGAGCTGGTTCAAGATGAGGGTGACGAGCAGGACGTTGATCGGCAGAAAGCCGAGCGCGTTGAAGATATAATTGTAGGTATTCTCCGGATCGCCGAGCACGAGATACTTTACGGTGTATATGGCCGCCGATGAGGCCACCAGGACTATACCGAGCCGCGCTTCCCAGGATCGGAGATTGAGAGGCATATCTGAAGATTGTACGTCCGGCGGGGAAAATAAAGGTTGGGCCCTGACGGCCTTCAGACACGGAGGCGTGACGATGCCGGGACGTTGATGGGCGAAGCGACCGGCTGCCCCCGTGCAATCTCCGTCTCGACCCAGGCGGCGAGCTCGAGCAGCCCGGCCTCGAGCGGGACCTGCGGGGCGTAGCCGAGAACCTCGCGGGCACGGCTGATATCCGCGATGCAGTGGCGGATATCCCCGGTCCGGCAGGCCCCCGTGACCTCGGGCGCAAGGTGCTGCCGCCGGGTTATCGTCGCGAAGAGATCGGCGGCGGTCCGGAACGTGCAGGGGCGTCCGCTGCCGATATTGAAGGTCATGCCGGCCGCTCCGGGCGTCTCGAGCGCCAGGCGGAAGGCCCGCACCGCGTCGTAGACGCTCACGAAGTCGCGCTGCTGGTAGCCGTCCTCGAACAGCCGGACCGGGAGGCCCTGGAGCAGGCGGGACACGTACTCGGTCAGCATCCCGGAGTACGGGTTGGCGTATCCCTGGTGCGGCCCGTAGACGGAGAAGAGCCGCAGAATGGTCGTCGGGATGCCGTATGCCTCGCCGACCATCCTGCACATCTCCTCCTGGTCGTACTTGGAGACGGCGTAGATCGACTGCGGCGCCACCTCCTTCGTCTCCGGCGTGGGGAGGGGGTAGATCACCTCGCCGTCCGGGCTCCGGGGCTCCCAGTCCCCCTTTGCTGTCTGCGCAGGCGTTCGACGGACGTTCTGAAAGATTGCACCGTTATACGAACTGTAAAGCCCCTCACCGTAGACGGCGGAACTTGAGGCGACGACGAGCCGCTCGACCGGGTGGTCCAGCAGCGCCTCGAGAAGGACGGCGGTCCCGGTGGTGTTGACACTCATATACTTCTCGATCCGGTACATGCTCGCCCGCTCCCCGACGACCGCTGCAAGGTGGATGACGGCATCGACGCCGTCGAGCGCCTCCTCTACCCGGTGCGGGTCCCGGATATCGCCGACGAAGACCTCCGCACGACGGTCGATATGGCCGGGCCGCTGCCGTTCCGGGCCATGGACCTGTGGCGACAGGTTATCGAGGATGCGGACCCGGTAGCCGTGCTGCAGCAGTTCCGTAGCGAGATGCGACCCGATGAATCCTGCTCCCCCGGTGATGAGGAGCGTCGGACTGGTATCCGTATGCATGGTATATCAGGCACACCTGATGGCAGTCTTCGCATTAAATATTATCGCGAATACTGGATAAAAAATAAAATGAGAGATTCCGGATTTTTCCCACCCTGCGGCCTGCCCCGGGAGACCCCTCACGTGCGGCTGTGAGAGGTGGTGGGGCAGGCTCCTCCCACCCACATTCTTTTCGCGTTCAGGAGTCGAGGATCGACTCGGCAGCGTCGCGGTAGGCCCGCATGACGTAAGGGATACCGGAGATCGCCTCCGCCTCTTCAGTCAGCGCCATCAGGTCGTTCCGGGCGACCGTCTTGAGGCTGAAGTTCCGGGTCCCGGCCATGATCTGCTGGAGCCCGGTCCTGAACTTCTGGGCGTAGGTGTAGATTCCGATTGCTCCGAGCGGGATCTCGTTGATCCGGCCGGGATACCGCTCCTTGAGCTGCTCGTAGCAGACGAAGATCTCCTCCACACTGTTGCCGTACTTCGAGACGGTCCGTGGGAGTTCGCCGGCTGCAAGCCACTTCTCGATGTTCTTCCCGACCATGCCGGGGATCATGAGGGCACGGCCCATGCAGACTGCCTTGACGTAGGGGCTGCCCATGGCGAGTCCCTTGAAGACGTTGGCCTCGTCGGCAAACCCGCCGGCGATGGCGAGGTCCGGGACGCGGATGCCGCGTGCCTTCAGCCGCTCGGCGAACTGGTAGGCGAGGGACTCGATGTAGAAGGTCGGGATACCCCACTCGTTCATCATCGGCCAGGGGCTCATCCCCGTGCCGCCGGGCGCGCCGTCGATGGTGAGGAGGTCGATCTTCGCCTCGGCACCGTAACGGAGCGCCATCGCGAGCTCGACGGCCGAGTAGGCGCCGGTCTTGAGGGTGATGCGCTTGAACCCGATGTCGCGGAGCCGGTCGACCTCCTCAAGGAACCCTTCCCGGCTGACGAAACCGAGGCGGGAGTGCCGCTCGAACTCCTTCAGCGCGCCGTCCTTGAAGGATGCCTGGACCTCGGCGGACCGGGGGTTCGGGTGGACAATGTAGCCGCGATCGTTCAACTGGTTTGCCCGCTCGAGGCTGCCGACTTTGATCTCGCCGCCGATGCACTTGGCGCCCTGGCCCCACTTCAGCTCGATCGTCTCGAGGTTGTGCTTCGAGGAGACATACTCCGCGGTTCCAAGCCGCGTGTCCTCCACGTTCAGCTGCACCAGGAGTTCGCCGTACCGGTCCTTGAAGTTCCGGTAGCTCTGGATCCGGCGGTCCATCTCGGGCGACTTGCTGACCCTGCCGTTGTGGTCGAGGGCCAGCCCGGGGTCGACCCCGCAGACGTTCTCGCCGCAGACGAGCGTGATGCCTGCGATGGCGGCTCCGATGGCGAAGTGCTCCCAGTTTGCACGGGCAATCTCGGTCGAGCCGAGCGCTCCGGTGAAGATCGGGACCCGCATCGGGACCTTGATATCCCACCCGTACTCGGTCGAGGTATCGACGGCCGAGAACAGCGCGGTGTCGGGGTTGGCCTCAACGCCTTCCGGCAGTCCCTTTGCGCCCCTCGCATAGCCCTGGATGTTGAGGTGCGAGTAGTCAACCGGATAGTTCTTGTCCGCACCGGCGGTGATCTCACCGAACGGGCCCGGGTAGAGGACCTCTCTGCCACGGAAGGAGGAGAGCCAGATCTCGCAGGCCCCCTTGCACCCGTCCACACACCGGGTGCAGATGCCTGACATGGGCGCGACATCACGGGAACGGTTGGTCGTTCCTGTCGCTTCGTTAGCGTTCGGTCTTCGTAGATTCATCGTTCCACCTGCTTTGTGGATAGAAGGTTCCTTCCTAGGCTAATAAATCTTTCTGACAGTTGGATCTTCTGCGCCCGCATCGCACCGTGATCGATTGGCCTCCCGATCGCGTTGCGCACCCCTTCTTCTGCAACCCGACCGGGTATTTATGCTATGCGCCGGGGGATCTGCCGTGAACCTGACGAAAAGGTAAAATACCTTGGTGTGCATGGTTGGTCTATGAATTACAGGTTGTTGTCTTCTCTGATCGTGCTCCTGTTCGCATGTGCGCTCTGCGCTGCCTGCACGGGCAACAGCGAGACCCCCGGCCCGTCGGGGACACAGACTCCGGCAGTCACGGCCACACCTGCGTCCACGGCGCCGGCCTCGTTGACGCCCGGCCCGACGCAGACGATGCCGCCGGGAAAAGAAGTTGAGTTCCAGATTACCGAGAACTACCCCTCAAAGGTTACAAGTGATCTCACCGTCACCTTCGTTGGCGGCGCCGGCAAGAGTTACGTAACAAGCATCGATGTGCGCGTGACCAAAGCAAACGGTGAGGTTATCACCAGACCGATGCAGCCGATCACCCGGGAAGAGCTCACCGTCAACAACGCAAAAGGAGAGAACCGGGTTGAGATAACCGTTGCCCTCGTCACGGGAGGTTCGTATAAGGTTGTGGACAGGATTGTGAAAGTCCCGTAACCTTCACCACCTTTTCTCAGGGAAGAGCCACCGTCCGGCCGGGCCCTTCCCGACTATCTCTTCTCCACACTCCACCGCAGGAGGAGGCCGTCGTCGAGCGGGATGGTCTCGATGAGGCGGAGACACGTAAAGTCCTCTTCCCGGAGGAATCCGGGGCCGTCTGCCGGTGTGGGAGCGTCCTTTCCGCCGATCACGATGTTGCCGACGAATGTCTGGAGTTCGTCGACAAGCCCGCGGGCAAAGAGTTCGCCGATCAGGGTCCCGCCTCCCTCGACCATCAGGCGCCGGACGCCCTGGCGGTGCAGGTCGGCGAGGAGCGCGGCAAGATCGACGGTCTCTTCGCCGGCGACGACGACAGTGGCGTGCTCGCCGAGCGCCGCAACCTTCTCCGGGGGCGCCTGCTTTGAGACGGCGACGATACGCTTCCCGGTCCCCTTGTGGAGGATATCCGCATCGAGGGGGATCCTTCCCCTGCTGTCAACGACCACCCGGATGGGGTGTTCGTCCCTGCCGGCGGCTCTCCGCCCGGCCCGGAGGTCCGGTGACTTGACGGTGAGCGAGGGGTTGTCGGCGAGCACCGTTCCGATGCCGACCATGATGGCGTCGCTCTCCGCCTTGATCCGGTCCACCCGGGAGAAGTCTTCTTTTCCCGAGATCTTCACCTGCCGCCGCTCCCTGGTTGAGATCTTTCCATCTGCGCTCATGGCGATGTTGACGAAGACAAACGGACGCATATTTCAGGGTTACACGGAGATCGTAATATATGCTCCCCCGGGAGGCGATACGGGGGTCTCCTGCTCCTCCGGCTCACCTCTTCCAGGCTCGGGAAATATTTGTCACAGATCACCGAAAAGCCGGCAGGAATTATTCATTTTCGGGAAATATTCTCTATCTGATTCAGCAGTATTTCGAATGGCATATATAGAGCTACCTGATACTTCTCTGTATCATTTATGTCCCTCTGCCGGTGCCTTGCAACCTGTTTCCGGGAAGACCACTTTTCCGGGACCGATCTCGTCAGAATGATCGTCATCGTATCATTCTCGGCGGTATCACTCATGCTGACGGCATCTGCACCGGCGAACACTCATCTCATCCCCCCGCTCGTATACTGCATCCCTATCCTCCTCGTGGCCATCTGGTTCCCCCGGCAGGGACTCCGTGTGACTGCACTCCTGGTCGCCGGATTTGTGCTCATCCGGGCCTACCTCTCGGTCCTCGGCTTCGGTATCGATCCGGTGCTGACGGGACTGCACGCGATGCTCTTCCTCTGGGTCTTCGGGGCGACGGTCCTCTTCACGCCGAGCTCACGCGGCCTTGCCGCCTCACGGTGCAGGCAGATCCTCGCAGATACCCGCGACGCAAAGTTTCTCTGCGATCCGGCAAATCTCCGGCTGCTCTGTGCGAGCCGGCGGTGCGCCGATATCCTCGGCTATGCCCCACCGGACCTTATCGGCATCCCGGCGGAGCGGCTCTGGGCCGATAAGGCCGGCAAGGGCCGGTTCGTTGAGGAGATGAGGCGAGAGGGTTACATCGGGAGTATGGAAACGGAGTTCCGTGGCCGGGATGGGGATGCCCGACCCGTCCTGCTCTCCTGCCGGGCGCTGGTTCCCGAGAATCTCTTTGAATGCACGGTCGTGGATGCCGGCAGCCTCCAGGGAGGAGATGCAGAGCTCGTTCTGTCGAACGAACGTTTGCTCCAGCTCATCCAGCAGTCAAACGACATCTTCTTCGTGCAGGATATCACGGGCCGCATCCTCCACTTCTCCTGGCTGCGCGCACCCGAATACGGGATCTCCCCCGGCGACCTGATCGGGCAGGGTGCGGAGTTCCTCCTGCCCGGCGACCTCGCTGCCCGGCACATGGCGTGGGTCCGAAAGGTGGTCGAAGAGCAGAAGAGTATCCATTACGACCTCGACCTGGAGGTCAGGGGCGTCCTCCATACGTTCTCCGTCATGATCGCCCCCTACCACGGGGCAGACGGCGGCCTCATCGGCGTCACCGGCTCGGCGCGCGACACGACCGAGATACGGCGGCAGAGACTTGCCTCCAGGCAGATGGCCTGTGAGGTCGAGCAGTGGGAGGGACTCGTCACCGCCCTGTCGCACGAACTGCGCACGCCGCTGCAGCCACTTATCGGCTACCTCCAGATGGTCGCCGAGGACCCCGGCTACTACGGCCTGTCGGGGGAGACGGAGAAACTCCTTCTGACCTGCCTTGCATGCGCAAAGCAGGAGCAGGCGGTTGTGGAGAGGATGGTCGAGTTGAGCCTGCTGACCAGGGACCGTGTCGACCTGACCCTCCGGGACGTGCCCCTCCGCGACCTCGTCGGTTCCGTCATCTCCGATGGCGGGTATGAGCATGAAGCGGAGATCTGCAACGGGATCCCGGAAACCGCCTCTGTCTGCGGAGATCGCGATCGGCTGCACCTGGCAGTGGACAGCCTGGTATCGAATGCGGTTAAGTATAATGAACCGCCAAAGAAAGTATGGATCCGCTATGCGGAATCAAATCAGAACCATTATATTATGGTGTGTGATAATGGCATCGGTATCCCTGCGGATATCATAGCATCAATCTTCGGGCCGTTCTCGATCGGGAGTATCGGGCAGCCGACCCGAAACGGCTGTCATACCGGGCTGGCGCTCCCGAGCGCGAACAGGTATATCAGGCTGCACGGCGGGGAGATAACGGTGACGAGTGTGGTGGGCGAGGGAAGCACGTTCACCATCAGGATACCAAAGGAGGTATAATCAGTGGGAGACAAGATCATGGTCGTCGATGACGACCTGCCGACGCTGGAAGTAATGGAACTGCTGCTCAAAAAGATCGACCGTGAACCGCTCTTGGTCCACAACGGCTGGGACGCTCTCCGGGCGATCAAGAAAGAGAAGCCTGCACTCATCATTCTCGACGTGATGATGTCCCCTATCGACGGGTGGCAGTTCCTGGAGGAGTTGAAGCGGAACGAAGAGTTCAGGGATATCCCGGTGCTGCTCTTTACCGCAAAGCACGTCTGGCCGGAAGAGTATTCCCGGTATGCAAACGACATCGTCGGTGTCCTGGAGAAGCCCATCTCACTCGCCGAGTTAAAGACGGCACTGGAGAGAGTCCTTCCCCGGGACGCCTCATCCCATACGGGAAACGGCAACACTCGTATTACCCCTCAGGTCCGAAGCGGGTAACCTCTTTTAGAGCATACCCCGCCGACACACGGTCCGGGGGTCCGCATGCTCTTCACCGAAAGGCATTTTATCGGCCGGGGACGTATAGCCCGCCAGTGGAGCCGCTATGATCGTGACGGACCTTCCCGGTCTGCCGTCCCTCAAGGAATACCGGCAGATTGTGGGTACAACGCAGTTTCAGGCAGTCGAGGAGCTGGCCGGGCGTCTTGAGGGCGTCAGGCTGCAGGAGATCAACTCGACACGCTACGGGGGAGGCGTCGCAGAGATCCTGATATCGTACGTCCCGTTCCTGAATGCGCTCGGCCTTGATACAACCTGGAGCGTCATGGAGGCCGGACCTGCGTTCTTCGACGTCACAAAGACCCTCCATAACTTCCTGCAGGGCCGGGACGGATTCTCGCCGTCGATGGTCGAGACCTACTGGGAGGCTCAGCGGCAGAACGAGGGGCTGATCGAGGACGACTGCGACGTAGTGACCGTCCACGACCCCCAGCCCCTCGGCCTCGTCGAGTTCCTGACGGCGAAGGAGCGCGAACAGAAACGGCTGCTCTGGCGGTGCCATGTCCAGCTGGAGACGGTCTCCACCACGACCGTGGGCAGTATCGGCAACATCCTGCGAAGGCTGGTGGAGAAGTATCATGCAAGCATCTTCTCGAGTTTCCAGTACCTTCCCCTCTGGAACGTGCCGAGTTTCATCATCCCGCCGTTCATCGACCCCCTCTCCGAGAAGAACCGCGACCTCCCGGAGAGTGAGATCGACGCCACCCTCGCGAAGTACGGCATCGACCCGGAGAAACCGATCGTCACCCAGGTCTCCCGGTACGATGTCTTCAAGGACCCGGTCGGCGTCATCCAGTCGTTCAAGAGGGTCCGCCAGAAGACCCCCTGCCAGCTCGTCCTCGTCGGCGGGCGGGCATGCGACGATCCGGAGTGTTTCCTCGTCCTGCGCGAGGTCCGCGAGACGGCCGAGGACGATCCCGACATCCATATCCTCGATCTCCCGCCGGACAGCCACCGGGAGATCAACGCGCTCCAGCGCGCTTCGGACGTGATCGTCCAGAAGTCGATAAAAGAAGGGTTCGGGCTGACGGTGACGGAAGGGCTCTGGAAAGGGAAGCCCGTCGTCGCGGGGAACGTCGGCGGCATACCGCTCCAGATCCGCGACGGCTGGAACGGCTACCTGGTCTCGACGGTCCAGGAGACCGCCGACCGGGTTCTCCACCTCCTCCGGAACCCGGAGAGGGCCGCAGAGATGGGGGCACGGGGACGGGAGTTCGTCCGCGAGTACTACCTCCTTCCCCGGGGTGTCCAGGACCACCTTGCCGTCGTCGACCAGGTGGTCAACGGGAAGATCACCGCCCGCGACAGCGTCATCTGTTACCATCCTCAGGTGGTGACGACCCGGATGGCCACCTGCGCCCCTCGGTACTGACCCCTCCGCTCCGTGCCGCTCCTGGGATCACTCGATCGGGATCTCCCGCCCTCCGGGACCCGCCCGGGCCCTCATCTTCTTCAAGCGCACCTCAAGGATACCGTTCTTGAAGCTGGTCTTCGCCCCTTCACCTATGGTGCTCGCCGGCATACGTATCAGCCGGCTCAGGATACCGCTCCCGCGTTCGTGAATGGAGTACCTTCCCGGCTCCTCCTCGACCGGCACAGAACGCCGTGCGGTTATCCGGAGGGTCTGCGGGTTGAGGAGGGTGATCGCGATCGCGTCCTTCTCCGCGCCGGGCAGCTCCGCGACCACGATCACCTCGTCCTCGTGATCGAGGATATCGACCCTGAAGTCTGCGGTGAGGCCGGGGAAGTCGCGGCTGCTCCCGCGGGATATCGGGGGCAGTCTGCCGGTCGGCGCATCCCGGAGTTCCCGGTCGTTCGCTCTCTCATCCGGTCCCGGTCTCCCGGGGTCCCGGAGATCATCTTCTCGTCCTGTCATGGCCCTTGCCTCCTGCAGTTCTGCGCTCACTCTTGAGCCGGGACATTTAACCTTTTGTGCAAGGCGGGTGCGTGCCCGGCGTTACCCGGACAGCCGCATCGTTCAGGGTGTATACATTGCGGTCTCAGTGTGGCCCGATGGGACATCGGGCCGGGAAATCTGCCTGTTCCAGCTGCCGGCATCGCCGGATGATACGGGGCCAGGTGCTTTGTCCCATCCCCGGGCTGCCCGGTAGGTTTTTGTGGCGTGACCGGTATGGGGGGGAACCCCCGGGTCTCCCGGGCACGGGGACGGCCGGAAGGCTCACCACCCGTACCGCCGCCCTGCCGGAGATACCCGTCCCGACGGCTCTGCGGGGGTCATGGAGGGAGAACGATGGCTCAATTCAGACCGTTTGACATGGAGGGCATGCCCGTCGAGGAGCAGCCCATGAACTGGAAGGATATGATCAAGGCCCCCTACGACAAGAAGGCAGTCGACGCCTACACCCGGACCCGGATCATCCTCATGAACGGCATCGAGAACAACGCCGTCCTGATGTCGCACGCCATCGAGCGGATGCACCCGGACCCCGGGGTGAAGAAGGCGATGGCCCTGATACGGCGGGTCGACTCCCAGCAGCAGGAGACGATCAACTGGCTCAACCCGGCGGACCAATCTATCGTCGAGACCACCCTCGGCTACGAGCAGGTCGCGGTCGACCTCACCGCGAACCTGGCGCAGAACGAGCCGGATCCCTACGTGAAGCAGACGCTTGACTTCGCCCTGCTTGAAGACTTCGATCACCTCTACCGCTACAGCTGCCTCTACGACTACATCGAGGGCGGCGATCCGGATGCGATCGTCCAGGGCAAGACCGAGGTCAAGCCGGGCAGGCCGACGAGCATCGAGCACCGTCACCCCTTTGACTCGATGCGGAAGCACTACGACAAGGACACGGCCGATATCAAGACTAAGATGAACTACATCACGATCACGGCAGCGGAGCAGCAGACGATGCTCTACTACCGGGCACACGGGTTCATGTACCCGGACGAGATCGCGCGGCAATTATATGCCGAGATCGCCGAGATCGAGGAGCAGCACGTGACCCAGTACGGACTGCTCGGCGACCCGAACGAGACGATGCTTGAGAAGATGGCGATGATGGAGCTCAACGAGGCCTATCTCTACCACTCGTGCGCAGAGACAGAGAGCGATTCAAGGATCAAAGGGATCTGGCAGATGTTTGAGAAGATGGAGATCACGCACTTCAACGAGTGTGCACGGCTCATCAAGGAGTACGAGGGCCGGGACATCCACGACCTCGTGACGGTCGACGTCATCGAGCCCCTGGTGGTCTTTGAGCAGAACAAGGATTACGTCAACAGCGTCATCGACAACCAGCTCGATCTTGCGCCGCACAACATGGAATTCGTGCGGATGCAGGAACTTCCGGACAACTGGGCGACGTTCGGCTACCAGCGCGTCGTGAACGCAAAAGGCGTTCCGAGCGAGGAGGTCGTCGGCAAGGCGGGCCGGGAGCTCGCGGAGCGCGACCAGGCGGAGAATATCCGGAGAGTCAAGCAGGAGATGGCCCGGCGGGTGCAGAAGGGCATGGCAACCGTGCCGGCCCGGTAACTTCCCCTTTTACAGCAGAGGGAGTGCAGGTTGATATCGTGAACGCCGCCTACGCTTCCGGTCCCGGAGGCTCGCAGCCTTCGGCCTCCCGGAGGGTGAACCGGAACGCCGCCCCGCATTCGGGGTGATCCGGTATGCGGTCCTCAACCCGGATACTGCCGCCATACCGTGCAACAAGCATCCCGACGATGTACAGGCCGAGACCCTGGCCGCTCTCCCGGACGTTCCGCTGCTCGAACCGGGCATGTATCGCCTCTTTTGCGCTTTCGGGGACTCCCGGGCCGGTATCGGCGACGGTGACCCGGACCATCCCTTCCTCCTCCGCCTCCTCGACGGTTATGGCGATCTCGGTGTCGGGCCCGCCGTGCCTGACGGCGTTGCCGATGAGGTTCGTGAAGATCTCCGGCAGGAGGTCGTCGGCGTGGATCACCATACGCAGTCCGTCATACGTGATGCGGGCATCGGGATGGTGGGCGATCTCATCCCGGATCACCCGGTCAAGGTCGAGCGGAAGAAGCCCGGTCCGGTTCTCGCGGATCTTGCGGATGGTCGCGACGTTTGCAGTGATCTCGATGCTCTTTGCGATGCCTGCCCGGAGTTTCTTCAGGTAATCCAGTTCCTCCCCAGAAAGCCTCTCGCTGAGCAGTTCGGTGTAGAGGTTTGAGATGTTGTCGGCGTTCCGGATATCGTGGGTGAGGATATCGAGATAGAGGTTCGCCTCCCGGTTCGCGGCATCGAGCCTCTGGTAGAGCAGTCCTCGGAGGACCCCGGCTCCGACCTCCCGGCCGACTGCCTTGAGGATCTGCCGGACCTCCTGCGGGATCTCGTGCCGCGCGGTGCTCCCGAGTATGAGCGCCCCGACGACCGAGGACTCGGCGACGAGCGGGATGCAGGCAAGCGAGACGACCCCGAAGTCCGCGAGCGCGTCCTGGTCGCTGCCTGAGGTGTCATCCGTCCCTTCGATGAACCACGGCTGGCCGGCGACAAAGACCCTGTTGTAGGGCCAGTGGTGGACGTTGAGCGTCCGGTTCTGCATCAGGGTGAAATCGGGAGCCCCCCGGTGGCACCGGACGGCCGCCCGGGCCCGCTCTCTCCCCTCCAGCATGTAGATCAGACCGACGTCGAACCCGAAGTTGTCGAGAACCGCATCGAGAGCGTTGTTGAGGAGTTCGTCCAGGGTGAACGCGGATGCCGACGCCGTGATGACCGCGTTCAATACGGCAAGCCTCCGGTTCCGGATACGGACCTCCTCCTCCGCCCGTATCCGCTCCGTGACATCGGCAAGCGAGAAGACCAGCCCCTGGACGCCGCCCCCTGCACCCCTGACCGGGACGAGGCTCCAGTCCCAGTAGGTCGTCCCGCGTTCGGGCTGGTCCGGGTAGGTGAACGGCTTTGCATATGCCCGGAACGCTTCCCCGGTATCACGGACCCGCTCAAAGATCGCCTGGTTCTCCGGGTCCGGGAAGAGGTCGAAGTGCCTGCGTCCGAGAAGTTCCTCCTTCGCGTACCCGGATCCTTCCGCGTAGGCTGTGTTCACGCGGATGAACCGGAACTCCGCATCGAGGAAGGCCAGGTGGATATCGGTATACTCCATGACCGTGCCGAGGAGGTCGCGCTCTTCGGCGAAGTCGGTAGCGAGCGACCGGTTCTCGGCGAGCAGCCGCTCCCGCTCCGCGTCCACCTGCACCCTCAGGGTGATGTCGCGGGCGAGCCACCAGACCTCCGCAAGTTCTCCCCGATCGTCACGGACGGCCGTGGCCGAGATGGAGACGGGGATGGGCTCCCCGGCTGCCGGCTGCATCCAGACTTCGATCCCGCGCAGGGGCCCGGGGGTCACGGTCTTCTTGAGTTGCGAGACCATAGCCCGGTAGGCCTCCCTGCACTCCGGGATGATATAATCCTCGCCGTGCGTCCCGATCAGGCTCTCCCTCTCCCTGCCAAGAAGAAGCGCTCCCGCCCGGTTCACGTCGATGATCAGCCCCGAGGCGTCGCAGATAAAGTAACTGTCGGGGGCGAGGTCGAAGAGATCCCGGTAGCGTCCGTGCTCCTGCCGGAGCTGCCGGTGTTTCTCTTCGTCCTCCTTCTTCGCGGTGATGTCGGTGATGAGAAGGGCCACCGTCCCGTCGTCCGTGACCCGGACCGAGCATGCCGCCCAGCGGCCATCAGC
>JAEWMO010000134.1 GCA_023457135.1 Methanobacteriota archaeon
CACCGGGAGGCAAACCTCTATCTCGACATCCTGACGCACGATATCGGGAACACCGAGAACGTCTCGAACCTCTACGCCGAACTCCTTCAGGACTCTCTGGATGGGGAGGAGGCCTGTTACGCGGCGAGCCTGAAGAAGAGCATCGGCAAGAGTATCGAGATCCTCGGCATCGTCTCGAAGATCCGGCGGATCCACGCAGGCCCACCTGATATTCGGCCGATCGACCTCGATGCGGTCATCCGAGAGGAGATCACCCACTTCCCGGATCTTCCTCTCCGGTACGAAGGGGTCTCCCGGCAGGTTCTGGCCGACGATCTCCTCTGCGAGGTCTTCACGAACCTGATCGGGAACGCGGTCAAGCATGGGGGCCCCGGTGTCGAGGTCTTCATCCGGGCGGAGGACAGAGGAGACGGGTTTGTCCGGGTGACGGTTGCGGACACCGGCCGTGGCGTCCCCGACACCCGGAAGGACGAAATCTTTCACCGCTACGAGAAGAGGCAGCGGGGCGTGGGGGAGGGCCTCGGCCTCTACCTGGTAGGAATCCTCATCGACCGTTACGGCGGCCGGATCTGGGTCGAGGACCGCATACCGGGCCGCCCGGAGGAGGGGGCGGCGTTCTCCTTCCTCCTCCGGGAGGCGAAGGACGAAGATGCCGGGCGGGCCTGAACCGGGCTGTTCACCGGGTCGTTGTGGCGTTGCCCGTTGCGTTCTCCGCTTCCGCGTACGAGACACGATAGATCACGCCGTTGGTGTCGTCGCCCACGAGCAGCGACCCGTCCTCTGCGATCGCGAGGCCGCAGAGCCTGGCGGAGAAGGCGGTGTCGTTCTCATGGAGGAACCCGGTCATGAAGTCCTCGAATCCTTCGGGCTCGCCCGCGTCATCGAAGAGGACCCGCACCACCTTGTAGCCCACCGGCGGGTAGCGGTTCCACGAACCGCGGAGGGTTAAGAAGGCGTCGTTTTGGTACTCCTCCGGGAACTGCGTATCGTTGTAGAAGATGAACTGCATCGGCGAGCTGTGCGCCTGGTATTCGAGCACCGATGGGACGCTCATGGCGCAGAACTCCTCCCGGGTCATGTTCGGGGGATCCTGTGAGATGACCCTGTCGATCTGCTGTTTCCCGTAACACCACGGCCACCCGTAGTTTCCGCCTTCCTCGATCCGGTTCAGTTCTTCAGGAGGCTGGTCCGGACCCCGCCAGTCGGACCCCTGGTCGAACGCCCAGAACTCGCCGGTCTCCGGGTGCCAGTCAAAGCCGATGGTGTTCCGCAGCCCCTCGGCGTAGATGCGGCGTTCGCTGCCGTTGACCTGGAGGATGGTCGCGTGTTCGGGGTTCGGCTCCGGGCAGGCATTGCAGCTGCTCCCGACTGAGAGGTAGAGCTGGCCGTCGGGCCCGAAGCGCAGCGTGCGGTTCGGGTGCTGCCCGCCGTCGGGGAGGCCGCTGACCAGAAGTTCGGCATCGCTGACGTTGCCGTCAGGGCCGATCACGGCAACGTAGACCTCTTTCGGTGTAGCTAGATAGAGGCTGTCGTTGTGGTAGGTGATGCCGTGAAGATATTCTATCCCGGAGACGACGACCTCTTCCTCATCGGTCGCGCCGTCGCCGTCCGTGTCCCGGAGAGCAGTCACCTGGCCCTCTTCCGGTTGCGTGACATAGACCACGCCGCTGTCGTCGACAGCCATGATCCTCGGGTTCGTCAGGTTCTCTGCAAAGACATTCACCTCAAAGCCTTCAGGGAGGTTTAAGTCGTCCAGCAGGTCCTCGCTGAACGGGAGCTGCTCCGGCACGAAACTGGAGCCGTTGACCTGCACCACGTCCTCTGCCTGGGCGAGCACCCCTGCCGGGAGAATGCAGAGGAGGGCCAGGACGGCCGCGAGCACAAGATGTTCCGGTACGTACTTCATGTATCAAACACCTCAGTGATGCCGCAGGCTGGTGTCCGCACCGTCGACCCGGCGCTCCCCGGCGACTCAGGAGATTCGGGCCGGTGGGCCGGAGTTGTTCTGCCTGACCGGCGCGCCGGTGAGATCACGGGGTGAATTATATGTTTGGGTGAGTGCCGGATATGCTCCTTGCTGCCGCCAGGTGCCCGTTTCAAACCCGGTAACGCCCCGACGCCGGCCTGCAGGGCAGAGAAGGCGAATTCAATCCAGCATGCCTTATCTCCTCCCCCGGAACAATCTTATTGATGAGCCAGAGCGAGCCGGAAGGCCACCGGATCAGGATCCCGGTCAGGACCAAGTTCCTCCTCGTATTCCTGGCCCTCTCGACGGCCGCTCTCCTCCTCGCCGGTTCTCTTGCCTTCGTCCAGATGGACGATGTCGGCCGCTACGCCCTTGAACGGAGCACCGATCTCGGGGCGCGTGCGATGAACGACAGCACCGCCGCGCTCGAGCGCAACGCCGAGGAGTCGCTTCTCCGGCTTGCGCAGGACCAGGCCTACATCAGCAACATCGTCTTTGAACAGGTGAGCGGGGACCTTGAGGTCATGGAGCGCTACGCCGCGACCGTCATGGAGAACCCGTCCATGGTCCGGCCGCGGCACTTCTACCTGCAGGACGAAGAACCGGCGGACCGGCGTGCAACCTCCGTCCTCTTCCTCTCGTCCGGCATCGATGCCGGCCGTCTCGGCGAGGAGCGGAACGCCGCGGGGACGATGGACGACATCTTCATCCCCATCGCTACGACGAACCGGCACCTCGCCGCCGTCTACGTCGGAACGGGCTCCGGGATGGCGATGATCTATCCCTGGACGACCGGGCTCGACCCTGCATTCGATTTCCGGTCCAGAAGCTGGTTTTCGCAGGCGGTCGAGAACGGCGGGCTGGTCTGGTCCGAGCCGTATGTCGACCTCACCGGGCACGGCCTGATGGTGACGTGCTCGCGGCCGGTCTACGACGCCGGGAGGGACTGGGTCTGGGTGGTCGGCGCGGACGTCACGATCGAGACGATCAACCAGCAGATCATCGGCACCCAGGTGGGCGATCGGGGATACGCCATGCTGATCGACCAGCACGGGAACGTCATCAGCCGGCCCGGCCTCACCTCGGGCGATATGCGGTGGGACGAGTCGTTCGTCACCGAGAACCTGCTCTCAAGCGAGAACCCGGACCTTGTCTCGGTTGCCGGGAAGATGACCGCGGGGGAGACCGGGATCGCCAGGGTCGGGTTTGAGGACGGGGAGCGGTTCGTCGCGTATGCCCCCATCCGGAGCGTGAACTGGAGCGTCGGGGTGGTGATGCCGGTCGATGAGGTGCTCGCGCCGATAGAAGAGACGCGGGCGAGCATCCTTCAGGCGTCGGAGGATACCGCCGTGCACATCAGCGGCCAGCAGGAGACGATGAAGACCGTCTTTGCCGGGGTGTTCCTCGGCCTGCTCGCCGTCGTCGCCCTCCTGACCCTCGCCGTCACCCGGCATGTGACCCGGCCCATCGAGGAACTGCAGAAGGGCTCCGAGGCGATAGGGCAGGGGGATCTCGACCACCGGGTGGTTGTGGAGACCGGGGACGAGTTCGAGGACCTCGCCCGCTCTTTCAACAGGATGGCGGCCGATCTGCGCGGGCATATCGAGGACCTCCGGCGGACGACCGCGGAGAAGGAGCGGATAGCAAAGGAACTCGAGATTGCAAAGGAGATCCAGCAGAGCATCCTGCCCGAGTCGGCGCCGGTGCTCCCCGGATTCGAGATCGCGGGCTTCAACCTGCCCGCCCGGGAGGTCGGCGGGGACTTCTTCGACTACATCCCTGTCGGTGAAGGCTGCTGGGGCGTCGAGATCGCCGACGTATCGGGGAAAGGCGTCCCTGCAGCACTCTTCATGGCACTCTCCCGCACCCTCGTCCGGGCGAGCGCGTCGGAGA
Source organism: Methanobacteriota archaeon (assembly GCA_023457135.1). Taxonomy (GTDB): domain Archaea; phylum Halobacteriota; class Methanomicrobia; order Methanomicrobiales; family Methanoculleaceae; genus Methanoculleus. The sequence goes on from JAEWMO010000134.1 coordinate 3,860, forward strand.
ACCCCGACGCCGCCGGGTCGATCCTGGAGGCGAACCGCTACATCTGCATGGACTCAAAGACATGCATGTTCGTCACGCTCTTCTATGGTATCCTCGATACCCGGAAGGGGACCTTCACCTACGTGAACGCCGGCCACAACCCCCCGCTCCTCTTCAGGGCGGGATCGAGCGAGGCGATCCTCCTCAGGGGGAAGGGGATCGCGCTCGGCATCTTTGACGACATCGAGCTCGAACTCATGGAACTCCGGCTGAACCCCGGCGATACGGTGGTCTTCTACACCGACGGGGTGACCGAGGCCACGAACGAGCGCGACGAGGAGTACGGGATGGAGCGGCTCACAGCGCTGATCCCGGGGCTGCTCGGGCTTGGGGCGCGGGAGATGATCGATGCGATCGTGAAGGATGTCACCGCCTTTGCCGGAGACCGGCCGCAGTTCGACGACATCACGCTCGTGGTGCTGAAGGTTGGGTGAGGAGATGCCGGGGGTGTGGCCCCACCAGCTTTGAAGCGGCAATCATCAACGGCGGGAGCGGTGCATACACCGACGACCGGCCGGTCTACCCCGGCCGGGGCTACTGGCTCTACATGACCGGGCCGGGCACCCTCTGTGCCATAGGAGCGTGATGCGGGTGAGACGGATCCTCGTTCTGCTCCTCCTCCTCGTCCTTGCCGGGCCCGCGTCCGCCATCCCCCTCCTCCCGGCGGAGTTCTGGGGTACGGTCAGCGTCAGCGGAAGCCCGGCACCGGTGGGGACCGTCATCACCGCCCGGATCGACGACCGAGACTGCGGGTCGCTTACCCTCACCGCCCCCGGGGTCTACGGCGGGGAGTCCCTCTTTGAGGAGCGACTGATCGTCAACGGGGAAGAGGGCGATGGCGGGAGAGCGATTGTCTTCCTCGTGAACGGCATGCCTGCCGGGACGGAGGTCTACGCACCCGGCACCTCCACCCGCCTCGATCTCACGGCCGCGGGCATCAAGGGTGATTTCAACGGCGACGGCGTCGTCGACATCGCCGATGTCGCCCATGTCGCGTATATGGTTTTGGGGAAGGCGGCAGCCGACCCTGCAGCCGACTTCAACGGCAACGGCGCGGTCGATATCGGCGATGCGGCAAAGATCGCCTACTATTACGTTGAGGAGATCCCGGCGCTGTAATGAGGGGGGAAGGGCGGAACTCACTCTTTAGAGGAGATCTCCGATATCCCTGAGGCTGTTGTTTGGCACGATCATCCGTGTAATGCCTGTGAACTCATCCCGATCTCCGGGTTCAGAGATCGAGTAAACTCCGGGGACTCTTCTAGAATGATTACAGGCAGTGATGGGGGATACTGTATCGAATGTTTTTTAGGGAGCAAAAAAGCCATTAGAAAGATTTAATGCAGCCTCAATCAACAAAATGTTCATATGGCATGGATGGATTTATCGGCAGCTAAGACTCGACGCTGCTTTGCAGTACACAAGAGTGCGCTATCGTTGTCTGATCATGGCACACCAATTCTTCTGTCGAAATCCATCTGTTCCGGGATTCTGTGGCCCTCTATGACAAAATCTGCTGCTGTACTACTCTTCTCTGGATTCCTCTTATGTATGGGTTTTATCCCTGTATCGGCTGCTGTTCCGGACGGTGAACCGTGGGAGTGGTACGGTTCAGGGAGCTCTGCTGGCCGGATTGTCCTCTTGCCCGGAACATTCGAAGAGTTCGAGAGGCCGATGATGTATACGAACACATCAGGAGAAGAAGCGGTCGATAGGCCTGATGTACGAATGAGTACAAAGTCGGAAGAAGGTGCAGGCCTGTCTCTGGCAACCGTCCCGGAAAGGCCCCTCTATGACCCGGGATCGATCATCGTCCGGTTTAAGCCGGATGTTGCAAGCTCACCGTCCCAGTTGGCGCGGGTTTCAGAGACAACTCACTCTCAAACCGGCTCGATTGCGGCTATGGACTATAGCGATATCGGCCTTTCAGGTATGCAGATGGTCCAGCTGCCAAAAGACCTGTCGGTAACGGACGCTGTCAATATCTATTCCCGGAACCCGGACGTCCTCTACGCTGAGCCCAACTACTACTACTATATCGATGCCATTTCTGACTCTGCACCCACACCCGGAGGCGGTGGCAGCGCGGGATTATTCCCTGACGATCCTCTTTTCGGCAACCTCTGGGGGTTGCACAACACCGGGCAGACGAGCAACGGTAAAATCGGTACAGCAGACGCTGATATGGACGCACCGGAGGCCTGGTCGATCACCACAGGATCCCGGGATGTGATCGTTGCCGTCATTGATACCGGGGTCATGTATACCCACCCGGACCTTGCTGCAAACATCTGGACGAATTCAGAGGAGATTCCTGGCAATGGGATCGATGACGACAACAACGGGTATATCGACGACGTCTATGGCTGGGACTTTTACGATGACGACAGCGACCCCGGCGACCTCAATGGCCATGGCACGCATTGTGCCGGGACTGTTGCCGCTGCCGGGAACAACTCCCTCGGCGTCGCCGGAGTGATGTGGGATGCAAAGATCATGCCCCTCCGGTTCCTTGGCCCGGATGGGAAGGGGGATACTCAAGATGCAGTCCTCGCCATCCGGTATGCAACCACGATGGGTGCGGACGTCATCAGCTGCTCCTGGGGCGGGAGCGGTTACAGTCAGGCGTTAGCGGATGCAATCGCTGAAACTCCGGCACTGGTCGTCTGTGCTGCAGGAAACGAAGCCTTGAACAATGATCTTAATCCTCACTATCCATCGTCATATGCGAGTGAGAATATTCTCGCTGTCGCTGCAAGCACCAACACTGAGCAACTTGCACCGTTCTCGCACTTCGGTTCGGCATCCGTGGACGTTGCAGCGCCCGGGGAGTACGTTCTCAGTACCTGTGTCACCCTGAACAAGGTGACAGCCTTCTCCGACACGATGGACTCGCTGGAGGCGTGGGACGCCGACGCGCCGTGGGGACTGAACACCATTCATTACACGAGCGCCCCGTCCGCAGCGGATGACAGCCCCGCCGGCTATTATTCGCCGAATGCGAATGTATGGTTGACGACGAGGCAGCCCATCGATTTAGAGGAGTTGGAGGAGACGGAACTCTCCTTTAACGCCAGATGGGATCTGGAGGACGGCTATGATAAACTCCATGTTATTTCGTCCCCTGATGGTGAAAGGTATTATTCACATGGCAACCTTACCGGCTCAAGTGAGGGGACATGGTATACTTTTACCGTCCCGCTCAGCATGTACGATGGAAATCCGGTATATATTGGATTTGCTCTTATAAGTGATGGTTCCGGCCAGAGGGACGGTGTCCTCATCGACGATGTCTGCGTCAAGGGTATAGGGTCACTCTCCGCAGGCTACGCATATAAGTCCGGAACCTCGATGGCTACCCCCCACGTCTCCGGGGTTGCCGGGCTGGTTCGCTCGGTCAATGCGTCCCTGAGTGCGACTGAGATGAAAGAGATCATCCTCGATACGGTGGATACAAAACCGGCATACACTGGAAAGATGGTCTCAGGGGGAAGGGTCAATGCATACGAGGCGGTGAGGGCAGCTGCCCCGGTAACCGTTCAGCCACCTTCAATTGTGTCCAACAAAGACAGCGTAACTCGCAGTTATGGTTTCGCCGTAACGGTCTCGGGTGAGCCGTCCAGACCTTACTGGCTCTACGTCAGGGACGCTGGTCTCTCCTATGCGGCGGAGTATCCCCTGATCGCACCCGGGCAGGTGGGGGTAACGCCTGGGGTGGAGATGGCTGACATCACGGACGTTGCAGACTTCACCGACACCCGGGCTCAGATCACCACCAGCCCAGGTGGAACACGTACGGTCCAGTTCAATACAACCCACGCCACCAGAGCCCAGAACTTCACGATCACGGTCGTCGACCCGGCTGACACCACCTTCTCCGACGACGTTGTGGTAACGGTTGAGCAGGGCTCCGTCACCCTGACCACCTCCGGCACCGGTTTCTACTACGTCGGTGAGGAGATTGTCGTCTCCGGAACGAACACCGACAGCGACACTGTCTACCTCTTCCTGGCCGGCCCGGACCTCAACACCAACGGCGTCAGGCTTGACGACCCTGGGGTGCCGGTGACGGACGGCACTCCGGCAACCTTCACCCGGGTGGATGTCGAGGCTGATGACACCTGGTGTTATTGGTGGAACACCGCCGACCTCAATGCGACCCTTAGCTCCAGTGGCTACACGATCTACGCCATCTCTACCCCGCGGGATAAGGCTCACCTATCGGACGCCGTCTACGCCACAACCACCATCCAGCTCAGACCCGCCTTCATCACCGCCGAGGTCTCCAGTGCCACCCTTACCCCGGGCGACGAGTGCCGGATCACCGGGATCGCAGGAGGAGCACCGCCCAACGTGCAGATCTGGGCCTTCGGCCCGGACTACTACGGTGGTCACGATGGGGCGCTGGAAGTATGGTCCGCCAGCGTTGAGGCCGATGGCACCTTCGAGTACGTCCTCGGTGATGCTGAAACCTACATGCTACAGGAGGGGCAGTATTACGTGGTCGTCCAGCACCCGGTTGATGAGAACTTCGGGGTCATGGCCGACCCCGCCACCGGGGTGATCTACGGAGAGGGCGTCGCCAACGTGACACTCACTACCCTCCTGGCCTACGACGCTGCAATCGCTCTCATCACTGCCCTGGACTCACCACGTGTCGATGACATCTATACCCATCTCAACTTCGAGGTCGTTGACGCAACCCTGCTGGCAGGCTTCGCTGCCAACACCACCGCCGGCACCACCCCGCTCGCCGTGCAGTTCAATGACACTTCAGCCGGTAGCCCAATGTCGTGGTCCTGGGCGTTTGGGGACGGCAACACCTCGACGGAGCAGCACCCGATCCACACCTACAGAACCCCGGGCACCTACACCGTGAACCTCACGGTCAGCACCGGGAGCGACTCGGACGCATTCTCCCGGCCGGACTACATCACCGTCACAAACATGAAAGGTGATTTCAAAGGAGACGGCAAGGTGGACATCGGGGATGTCGCATTTGTTGCGCATATGGTCGTCGGGAAGGCCGCGGCCGACCCTGCCGCCGACTTCAACGGCAACGGTGCGGTCGATATCGGCGACGCGGCAAAGATCGCCTACTTCTTTGTCGGGAAGATAGGGGAACTCTAACCCTGAACCTGCCCCGACCGGATTCCACCATTTAATACGGGTTCGCTCTCCTGATCCCGATGCCGGGAGAGCAGATGCCCCGGAATGAAGACTCCCCGATCACCCTCTGCCTCCGGCGAGCGGTTGTCCGGCCCGTCATCGCGAGGCCCGCGGTGAACCGGCCTTTTACAGGCCAGTGAGGGCCCCCCTCATCCTCAACCGGCCCGCCGGGACCGGCAGGAGGACGCGCAGGGAGAAATGTCCGCCTGTTGCCCGAAAATACTCTCCTGTGTCTCCTTTCTATCTCGGGGTCATTAGGTTCGAGTATTTTCGATGGAACGAGTTATCGCCGAAGTGATAAGAGAGAAAAGTTTTTCCCTGCCTGAAGATAGTACCGTGCATAGCCAGATAGCCGATCCGGCATCATGAGGGACCGACTTCCCCGATTGAGAGGCATTCATCGACCGTCGCAGCCATCCCGACATTCCGGGCATCTCGATACCCCTGCTTCGCATCCTCCCTCTCGACTCCCGGGCAGGCAGGCGCTCACCGTCAGGATCGGCATCAAGGATGTGTGGTCATGATGAAGCGGATACTCTCGCTCGTAGTTCTTATTGTACTGGCAGCGTTGCTGCCGGCGGCAGCGGCGGCGGATACAGAAACGGGTGATACATCCCCGGGTTCTCTTGAGATTGACGGCGGAGTGGACTATCGACTCCTCAGTCCGGGTTTCATCCCGAACGTCGGCCAGTTCGACCCCGGAGTGGAGTATGTCCTGCAGCACCACCAGGGAACGATGGTCTTCTTTACACGAGACGGGCTTGTGCTGGTCCATACCCCGGGAAGCGCGGACAATGCACCGGTAGACGTTATCCGGCAGTCGTTTGCCGGAGCGTCCCCGAACACACACCTGACGGCAAGCGGTCAGCGTCCGGGGGTCATGAACTATTACGTCGGGAACGATTCGTCGAAGTGGCTGGGCGGCATCCCGGTATACTCCGGCGTCGTGTATGAAGACCTGTATCCCGGAATCGATCTCATGTATGCCGAGGAGAACGGCAGGCTGAAACGCGAGTTCCACCTCTCTCCCGGCGCGGACCCCTCGCAGATCGAACTGCTCTACGAGGGAGAGAGCATGCCTCACGTGGATGGGGACGGCGTGCTGCGGTTTGCGTCGCCGGCAGGGGAGATGCTCGAGAGCCCGCTCGTCTGCTGGCAGGTGATCGACGAAAAGAGGATCGACCGGGCCGCGGAGTACGTCGTCGATGACGGATCGGTTCGTATCGCGGTGGCGGAGTACGACACCGGGCATGAGCTGATCATCGACCCCGAACTGGTCTACTCGAGTTATCTGGGCGGAGAGTATTGGGATATGGGGTATGCCCTTGCGGGTGACGGCGAAGGAGGGGTATGGGTCACGGGGTATACGGGCTCTCCCGATTTCCCGGTTCTGGACGACTCCGGCGGGAAATGGAATCACATTGCCTTCGTTTCCCACTTCGCATCGGACGGCACCCTCCTCTCATCGACCTGCCTCGGTGGAACGATCACCGAGTATGGACATATCCTCGCGGGTGACGACGCCGGGGGAGTATGGGTCATGGGACAGACGATCTCAACTGACTTCCCGGTCCTGAATGCACCCCAGAGCACCTACGGAGGAGGCGGTGGGGATGTCTTCGTCTCCCACTTCTCGTCATCCGGCACCCTCCTCTCATCGACCTACCTGGGCGGAGGAGGAACTGAAATCGACAATGCCCTTGTGGGTGACGGCGACGGAGGTGTCTGGGTCACGGGGCTTACGACCTCAACCGACCTCCCGGTCACGGAGGATGCATACCAGAGTGCCTATGGAGGAGGTTCTGGCGATGCCTTCGTCGCCCACTTCTCGCCGGACGGCGATCTCCTCTCATCGACCTACCTGGGTGGAATTGAATATGATTATGGATCGGCCCTTGCGGGTGACGGCGCCGGGGGAGTCTGGGTCATGGGGGGCAACCAGTATGCTGACTTCCCGATCGCGGGTGATGCATACCTGAGAGGCAACAGAGGGGGGTGGGATGTCTTCGTCTCCCACTTCTCGTCAACCGGCACCCTCCTCTCATCGACCTGCCTGGGCGGATCGGATCACGATGACGGATCCGCCCTTGTAAGTGACGGCGCCGGCGGAGTCTGGGTCACTGGAGAGACATGGTCAGTGTATGTGCCGGAATACCCCCTCAGTGGCTTCCCGACTCTGAACGCATACCAGTGGACCTACGGTGGGTATCACGACGCTTTCGTCTCCCGCTTCTCGTCGGAGGGCGCTCTCCTCTCATCGACCTACCTGGGCGGAGACGAACCTGATTCCGGGTATGCCCTTGCGGGTGACGGTGACGGAGGGGTCTGGGTCACGGGGACGACGGTCTCAACCGATTTCCCGACCCTGAACGCACACCAGAGCACCTACGGGGGAGGGTCCTATTATGGCGATCGCTTCGTCTCGCACTTCTCATCGGACGGCGCTCTCCTCTCATCGACCTACCTGGGCGGAGAGGCGGATGATTGTGACGGGTACAGAGGAAGAGAAGATGATCATCGACATACCCTTGTAGATGACGGCGACGGGGGGGTCTGGGTCACGGGATGTACAGCCTCCACCACCTTCCCGGTCCTGGGTGATGCATACCAGAGCACCTACGGAGGAGGTTATTACGATGCCTTCGTCTCCCACTTCTCGTCGGAGGGCGTTCTCCTCTTATCGACCTATCTGGGCGGAGAGGGTGATGATTCTGGAAATGCCCTTGCGGGTGACGGCGCCGGCGGGGTATGGGTCGCGGGGCATACGGGATCTGCCAACTTCCCTGTTCTGAACGCGTATCAGAGCAACCACGGAGGGAGTAGCGATGCCTTCGTCGCGAAGTTTGGCATTGACGCTCCGGTGTATCTGCCAACCGCCAACTTCACCGCCAACGTCACCGCCGGCACTATCCCGCTCCCCGTCCAGTTCACCGACACCTCGACCGGCGACCTGACTTCGTGGAGCTGGGCCTTCGGCGACGGCAACACCTCGACCGAGCAGAACCCCGTCCACATCTACAGAACGCCGGGCACCTACACCGTGAACCTCACGGTCAGCACCATAGATGGCTCTGACACGATCTCCCGGCCGGAGTGCATCAATGTCACCCGCGTCAAAGGTGACTTCAACGGCAACGGCGTCGTTGACATCGGGGATGTCGCCTTTGTCGCGCATATGGTCGTCGGGAAGGCCGCGGCCGACCCCGACGCCGACTTCAACGAGAACGGTGCGGTCGATATCGGGGATGCGGCAAAGATCGCCTACTACTTCGTCGAGAAGATCCCGGCGCTGTGAGACTGGCTGTGAGGGGCAAAACCCCTCCTTTATCTCCTGTGCGACAACTCCGGCGATTCTGAAACCTGCCGTGCTGTTTGCCGGACTCATAAAGCACAAATGTAATACTGAATCAACCTGAAAACGAATATCACCGAGGTCGATAGATGAGATACTCTACTCTACTATTATTCTGTCTGGCGGCATGCATCCTGGTCGGAAATGCGAGTGCAGAGACCCGGATTGTGGCACCGGGCGGCTCCCTTGAAGACTCCGCCGATCTTCCCGTCATCATCTCCGGGGTTACAGCGGCGACCGGTGTGGGGTTTGAGTTGTCCTATGATACAGATGTCCTCCATATCGAGAGCATCTCCGCGACCAGCGAGATCCCGGGGTCGAACGTGGTGCCCCGGATTAACAACGATGTGGGGTTTGCGAAGGTGGCTGTCACCAATACGCAGGGGATCTCCGCCCCGGAGCCTGCCTCCCTTGTCGTCATCCGGTTCACCCGTGTCGGGCCCGGCGGGGGGACCGTGGTCCTTCAGGAGCCCCAGTGGAGCGATGCGCAGTTCATGGCGTTCAACTTCGATATCGTTGAAAACGGAAGTATCAATCCTCTGCAGACGCCGGCACCGACGACCGCCATACCGTCTTCGGGCTCGGAGGATCCCTCCTCATCCGGGGCTCCGACAGCAACCCCGGTTGCTCAGAGTACGATGACTCCAGCAGTCACCACCGTTACACCTGAGGCGACAACCTTGCCGCCGATATCTCCGGAAGATACTGTCGAGGCCACCCCTGTCGCAACTTCAGATGTGGTCGCAGAGAATACACACACACCGGTCACACCGAAGGCAACTCCGGGCTTCTGTACAGCGACGGTTTTTACTGCGGGGGCGCTATGCGTCGCGCTTGTGCTGTATCGCCGGTTCTGATTGAGTACGGTGCACGGGATCCCCCACACCCCACTATTTCCGGGTAGTTTTCATCAATCACGGGGCAGCTGTTTTCCATACCCTGATGATAGTGTAATTTGTTCACACTGATTGGTCAGATTTTATCTGAGCTTATACGTTTTTTTCGAATCTTCGGTAATTCGGCCTGTGTGGAATTGCATAAGTTTAAGTAGTGATACTGAAACTATTTGTGCATAGCCTGCTTGAACGAGGCTGACGCAGAAGGAGCAGTACGCTGGATATCTCCTATATCGTATCCGGGATGACCGTAAGCGCCCCTGAGTGCACACGGTTACGGCCGAGGTGCGTATGGGCATGTTTCCAGGAACTGGCGGATAGTGGACATCTGAACTGATGTATGTCAAAGTATGAACACAGAAGTGCGCAAGCAACTTCGCAGAGGAGGTTGATTTCTATGAAGAGGCATTTATTGACATTATTCCTTGCACTCTGCATGCTGGTCACGGCTGCAGGTGCTGCAACGATCGAGGCGCCCGGCGGGATCCTGCCGCCGGGTTCGACCGGAGTCTTCCCGGTCACAGTCGGCGATCTGACGGACGCCGAAGGGGTTACGTTTAACCTGACGTTTGACAGCACCCTGTTATCGGTTGAGAGCGTCTCGGCCAACGAAACCATTCCGGGTTCATCGGTCGAGGCGAACATCGATAACGAACACGGGTGGGTGAACGTGAGCGTCACGAACACGGGTGGTATAACCGTTGGCGATACCTGGCCGTGGACTCCGCTCGTGGATATTACGTTCAGTGCCACTGCGAACGAGGGTGAGTCGGAACTGGCGTTTGAGGGGATCCCGACCTACAGTCAGGGGTTCGAGCCGGTGAGTATTGATTGGCCTTATTCGGGATCGATAGCGATCAGGAACCCCTCGGCGATCTGGGCACCCGCCGGCACGCTGGCTTCCGGGCAGTCGGACACCTTTGCTGTCGCCGTGGACAATGTCACCGGCGCAACGGAGATCTCGTTCGAGTTGATGTTTGACGGGTCGTACCTCTTGGTCGACGATATCGCAATTGCACCGGATCTACCTGGTGCCGTAATCACCTCTGCTCAGGCAATAAACGGCATATCGGGTGAATCCAGCGCATACGAACTACGGGAATTCGGCCTGAAGTCCATTCCTGAGGGGATAGGCCAGAACCTGGAGCAGACTCCTCATTATTACAACTTTGCATGGGGGACCGTGGAGATCCCTGACGGCCTTACCGTCACGGAGTACACCGAGATCGTCGACATCACATTCCGGCCAACCAACCTGACCGGCACGAGCGAAATCACTGCGTACGCCAGTTGGTATGTGGGTGAGGACTGGCATTCCTTTGATATCGAGGTCCCCGGCCAGATCGTAACAAACGGCGGCGGTAATTATCCGGGGATCGGCGGTTTCAAAGCGCCTTCCGGCATCATCGACGCCGGATCGCAGAAGGAGCTCCCGATCATGGTCCGGTCCCTGAACGGTGCAGACGAAGCGTTTACCTGGGCCGAATGGAATTCAACTTTAATCAACGTCATATCCGTATCCCTGAATGCAACCGCACAGAACGCGGGCGTGACGCTTGACGACTGTTGGTATTACTCTGACGAACCGGTTGGATACCTGAACGCCCGCCTCGGGAACATGGCGAACCTCAACACGGCGTCCTGGACTCCGGTTCTCGACCTCACGATAAAGGCGAACGCCATGGCGGGCCAGACCCCGATGACCATCTCGGGGACGGCGTACACGATCCCCCGGGAAGACGTCCTCATCGTTTACCCGGCAGCTACGCTTGAGGGCGGCGCAATTTCGGTCATCACCGCGCAAAAGGCTGACCTGAGGGGCACCCTCATCGACCCGCTCCGGTACGTGAAGAAGTATGCCGACAACAGTCTGCACTTCACCCAGACGATGGTTATCGAGAAC
>JAEWMO010000135.1 GCA_023457135.1 Methanobacteriota archaeon
ACGACGCCGGCCCGCCTCGCGCCGGGGAAGAGGGCCTCGTGCTCCGCCGCATCCGCAGGACCCCCGAAGACGTCGTGCTGCGCAATCTCCCGGTGTCGCAGGGCCTTTCTCGTCCCCACATCCCCCGGACCGCCGAGGAGATCGTGCTGGGTGATCTCCTCCTCGGTGTCGCGGGATACGCTGCCTCCCGCCCTCCGGAGGTCCGCCGGCCCGCCGAAGGCGTCGTGCTGGGAGAGCCCCTCCTCCTCGTCGCGGGCTACACCGGCTCCTGCCGCCCGGATATCCGCCGGCCCGCCGAGCGCGTCATGCTGCCGGATACCCCCCCTGTGCCGGAGCACTCTCTTTTCCGGTGGTATTCCCTCCGGGCCGCCGAGGAGGTCGACCTGCGTGATCCCCTCGTGGGGGGCTTCGCGCTCTGCCCCGTATATCCCGGCACCGGTGCGCTCGAGGACGTCCGTCAGCGGGTCGACCGCCGGGGTCCCGACCATGACGAGCGCGTTCGCCGCCGCCTCCCTGACGTCCTGCGCCGGGTCGGTGAGCGCCCGGATGAGGGGGTTCACCGCCCTCCATTCGCCGAGCGCGCCGAGGGCGAGAGCGGCATTCCGGCGGATGCCCGGATCGCCACTCTGCAGCGCCCCGGTCAGGCCTTCAACATCCCGTCCCGACGACATGCGCTCAAGATCGTATTGCCTCTCCTCCCATGACTCTTCTATCGGAAGATCCCTTCTCTGCATCTCAATCACCTCAGGATAGGACGATAATAACCGGTTTTTAATATAATAATGTTATGTATAAAAATGAGTTGGGACTGAAACGGTGATTCAGCCGCTCACGGGAGCGGCTGCGCGGAGGCCGGCGAGGGTGCAGGTATTTATCCCCGCGCGGCGAGGTAAATTGCATGCCGGAGGAGAAGCGGAAGGCAGAACTGAAGATCTCCGGGATGCACTGTGCGTCCTGCGCCCTCAACATCGAGAAGGCTCTCCAGGACCGGGACGACGTCTATGATGCCCGGGTCAACCTCGCGGCCGAGACGGCCACGGTCGAGTACGACCCGACGAAGACCACCCTCGCCGACCTCGAACGGACGGTCACCGATGCGGGCTACGGGGTCGTCAGGAACGAGGTCACCGTCAGGGTCGGCGGGATGGTCTGCGCCTCCTGCGCCCAGGTGATCGAGATGTCGCTCACCGACCTCGAGGGGGTCTACGAGGCGCAGGTCAACCTCGCGACCGAGAACGTCCGGGTCGTCTACAACCCGGCGCTCGTCACGATCTCCGACATCCGGGCCGCCGTCGAGGATGCCGGCTACCAGTTCCTGGGGCTCGAGGAGGAGGTCTCCGAGGACGTCGAGGCCCGGATGCGGGAGGAGGACCTCCGGGGCAAGTTCCGGCGGTTTGCCGTCGGGTTTGCTGTCAGCATCCCGCTCTTCTTCTACATGCTCTTCGGGATGCCGGGGATGGAGGCCCTCCCGGTCTCGGTCAACCTCATCATGCTCGTCATCACTCTCCCGGTCTTTTACTATGTCAGCGCCCCGATCTTCAGGGCGGCCGCTACGGCGCTCCGGAACCGGGCGCTGACGATGGACGTCATGTACGCGATGGGGATCGGGGTCGCCTACGGCGCAAGCCTCCTCGGCACCTTCGGGTTCGTCCTCACCCCGGCCTTCAACTTCTTTGAGACCGCGGTGATGCTCGCGGCGTTCCTGACGCTCGGCCGCTACCTCGAGGCGCGGGCGAAGGGGAGGACGTCGGATGCCATCAAGAACCTGATCGGCCTCCGGCCCAGGACCGCGACGGTGATCCGTGGCGATCGGGAGGTCGAGGTCCCGATCGAGGACGTCGCCGTCGGGGATATCATCCTGGTCCGGCCGGGGGAGAAGGTGCCGGTCGACGGGACGGTCGTGGGCGGCGAGAGTTCCGTCGATGAGTCGATGATCACCGGCGAGCCCATCCCGGTCGACAAACGGGAGGGCGACGGGGTCGTCGGCGGCACCCTGAACGTGAACGGCGTCCTCCGGTTCCGGGCGGAGAGGATCGGGAAGGATATGGTTCTCTCGCAGATCATCAGGCTCGTCCGGGACGCCCAGGGCTCAAAGCCCCCGGTCGAGCGGATCGCCGACGTTGCGGTCTCCTACTTCATCCCGGCCATCCTCGCGATCGCCACCGTCGCCTTCCTCGCCTGGTACCTGGTCCTCGACGCCACGCTCCTCTTTGCGCTGACGGTGCTGATCTCGATCCTGGTCGTCGCCTGCCCCTGTGCGCTCGGCCTCGCGACCCCGACCGCCGTGACCGTCGGGATCGGCCGTGGCGCCGAACTCGGGGTGCTGATCCGGAACGGGGAGGCGCTCGAGATCTCGGAGAAGCTGACTGCGGTCGTCTTTGACAAGACCGGGACGCTCACCCGGGGGAAACCCGACGTCACCGACGTCGTGCCGGCCGGGATGGGGGAGGACCGGCTCCTCTCTCTCGCCGCGGCGGTCGAGAAGAACTCGCAGCACCCGCTTGCCGAGGCGGTCGTCCGGCGGGCGGAGAGCACGGGCGTCGCGGTCCCGGCATCGGAGCGGTTCACGACCTTCGGCGGGAGGGGCGTGAGCGCCGTGGTGGAAGGGGAGGAGGTCCTGATCGGGAACCGGCCCTTCCTCGACGAATACCATGTCCCGGTCCCGCCGGAGACGGAGGCCCGGATCGCCACCCTCCAGGACGAGGGGAAGACCGCGGTGCTCGTCGCCGCAGCGGGGAGGTTCGCAGGCATCATCGCCATCGCCGACACCCTCAAACCGACGACGAAGGCGGCCATCGCGGACCTCAAAAGGATGGGGTTATCGGTGACGATGATCACCGGCGACAACGAGCGGACGGCAAACGCCATCGCGCGAGAGATAGGGATCGAGGACGTCCACGCCGGGGTGCTGCCGCAGGAGAAGGCGCGGGAGGTCCGCGCCCTCCAGGAGCAGGGGGCGGTCGTGGCGTTCGTCGGCGACGGTATCAACGACGCCCCGGCGCTCGCGCAGGCGGACGTCGGGATCGCGATCGGGAGCGGGACCGACGTCGCGATCGAGAGCGGGGATATCGTTCTCATCCGCGACGACCTCGTCGACGCCGTTGCGGCCATCGAACTCTCCCGGAAGGTGATGAGCCGGATCAAGCAGAACCTCTTCTGGGCGTTTGCCTACAACTCGGCCCTCATCCCGCTCGCGGCCGGCGTGCTCTATCCTTTCTTCGGCATCACCTTCCGGCCGGAGTTTGCGGCGCTCGCGATGGCCCTCTCGTCGGTGACGGTCGTCTCGCTCTCGCTGCTGCTCAAGACATATATACCTCCGGTGAAGAGAGGAATGATATCGGAGGTTGATATCCGTGGCAATTGATCCGGTATGCAAGATGGACGTCGACGAGGCGACCGCGAAGTTCAAGAGCGAGTATAAGGGCAAGACCTACTACTTCTGCGCCCCGGGGTGCAAGAAGCTCTTCGAGCGGGACCCCGAGGCCTACCTGAAGGAGAAGTAACCTCTTTTTTGCGGGGTCCTCCGGCCTCGCCGGTCGGGATCGGAAGGCCCTTATACTCAACGGATAATAGGATATTCGAGAATCGGGGCGATACTTGGGCCTGATTTTGATATAGCGCCCCGCGGTTTATGGCACAAGCCCCTGCTCTTCTCGATATAGAACCCGAGGGGTCAGAACCGGTAGACCTGCCCCCCGGTCCGTGCCCCCTGCTTCCCCTCGCCCGGTGCAAGATCCTCGACGTCGTCGCAGGCTGCCCGGAGGGTGGCGCTCGCGTTGTCGGCGAAGTGGACCGCCCAGGCCTCCGGGGTCCGGGGCTGGATCTCCCCGTGGGGGCCGTGGTGCGCCATCAGGATATGGAGGATGTGCGCGAATCGCGACGGGTCGACTTCGGCCGCGTGCCGGAGGAGGGCCGTGGCGCCGAGCGCCATATGGCCGACGAGGGTGTAGTCCGGAAGGGCGACGAACGAGAAGCCTTTGCGGCGGAAGCAGGCCGCCTTCCCGACATCGTGAAGGAGGGCGCCGGCGAGGAGGACGTCGGTATCCATCTCTGCCCGTGAGACTGCACCTGCAAGGGCGAGAGCCATCTCCGCGGTCTCCAGGGTGTGCTCGGCAAGCCCTCCCATGTAGGCGTGGTGGCGGAATTTGGCCGCCGGGACTTCGAGGAATCCCGGCGTGCTGTCGATGACCTCGAGGACCAGGGACTGTATCCCGGGATCCTCGATCGTAGCCGCCATACCGCCGAGCCGCCTCTTGACCCCCTCGCAATCGACGGGTGCGTAGACAAAATCCGGGGGATGGAGTTCGCACGACGGCAGCGGGGAGAGGAGGCCGGCTATCCCGTCGTTGACGTTGACCTCGCAGGTGCCGTTGTAGACCTTCGCGTAGCCCTGGATGCGGTAGACCTCGCCGACCGTGATCGCCCGATAGAACTCCTCGATCTGCCCCGCGTAGTCGGGCGTCCCCCAGACCTTGCAGGGGCCCCGGCCCGTCCGGTCGGAGATGGTGAGCTGGATGTACCTGCCGCCGTCCCGCTTCTCCTTCAGGTCGGCAGCATCCACCACGAAGGGTGCATCGACCTGCATGCTCCCGCTGATCTCCTGCATGAAGACCGTCTTCTCAAGAACCGTGATTTCACCGCTCCTGCAGAACCCTTCGGGCTCAAAAACCTTAAAACCCGGCGGTTTGTTCCGGCGCCCCTTACCCGAACCGGAGCCGGAGCATACCTGTCAGCATCGCCTTTGCGTCCGTCGTCGCCACCTTCGACTCGTCCCGGTTCTCCCAGGTGATCGGGACCTCCTCCACCCGGCAGCCGCACTGCGCGAGCCGCCAGAGAAGCTCGACGTCGAACTCGAACCCGATCGACCGGATCGACGGGAGAACCCGGTCGAGGGCCTCGCGCCGGAAGACCTTCGCACCGCACTGGGTGTCGCGGTAGCCGAGCCCGAAGAGCAGCCTGACCAGGATATTGAAGAGCCGGCTCTCCACCCGGCGCCGGAAGCCCTGCCTCACCGGGAGGACGGAGTCGGGGAGCCAGCGCGAGCCGATGGCGCCGTCAACAGCCTCGAGGCAGTCAAAGAGCCGTTCCATCTCGGCAAGGGACGTCGAGTTGTCCGCGTCCATGTAACCGACGTAACGGGTTCTCGCCGCCTTCATGCCGGCAATAACCCCGCCTCCCTTGCCGAGGCGATTCCGGTACGTCAGGCACCGGATGCGGAGCGCCGGGTGGGCGTCCGCGAACGCCCCGATGACGGCAGGGGTGGCGTCGGTCCCGTCGCAGACGAAGATGAGCTCGCCGGGAAATGCCGCGAGGTCGAGAAGGAGGTCCTGAATCCTCTGCTCTTCGTTGTATGCGGGGATCACCAGGGTGCAGTCCGTCCGGCTCACTCCGTCGCCATCCGTCTCGTTCAGCATTCCAGTTTCGTTATGATGGTATCGGCAAACCCGGCCGCAGCGGTTGGGCCGTTCGCGGTCACGACCTGCATGTCGGCGACGACCGGGATGGGAAGGATGTTTGCCCCGGCTCTCTTCATCTCCTGCTCCGCTACCGGGCTCGGGTAGACCGTTGCCTGCCGTCCGGAGAGGATGCCCGCCCGCGCCAGGACGACCGGTGCGAGGCAGATGGCGGCGACGACCTTGCCCTGCTCGAAGAACGTCCGGACCAGGGCCACGAGCCTCTCACACTCCCAGAGGTGCTCCTGCGACCCCGAGCCGCCCACCACCACGATCCCGTCGTAGTCGTCGGGGTTGACATCGTCAAAGGTTATCGTCGCCTCCGCGGTGCCCCCGAGCATCCCCGTGCAGGTGCCGGCGGTCGTGGAGGCGATATCGACGCCGATCCCCGCCTCCTCAAAGGCTCTCTTCGGAACCTCCAGTTCCTCGTCCCTGAACCGTTCCGGTGCAATCGCAAGCAAGAGTCTCATGCAGGTCTCCTATCAAGGGTTTGTTCATAAGCGTATTGATGGTTGCGGGGTGAACCGGGCCGGGAGCAATCGTACCGATCATCGCTCCAGGAGTGGAATACCCGCGGGTCGCCGGTCCGTGAGGCGCCCGTTCCTTCCGGGCAACCGGCACACTGGATTTGAAATAACATTATTATAATAATATCGCAATGCTGGAGCAGAACCCCGCGGAGGTATCGAGGCCGACACACTCGCGGGGGTCAGACGAGCAGAGGCGAACCATGCGACGCGGCACCTGTATCTGGATCATTCTTCTTGCGGCACTCGCGCTCACTGCAACCGCGGGGGCACAGACGGGAGACTATATCGTTACCCTGAACCGGACCTACGGGGGGCCGGAGGCCGGGGAGGCGGCATACGCGATCGTCCCGGACCCCGGAGGGGACGGGTTCTTCCTCGCGGGGGAGACGGAATCGTTCGGGGCAGGAAAGACCGATGCCTGGGTGGTCAGGCTGAACCCGGAGGGCATCGCTGAGTGGAACCGGACCTACGGCGGAGAAGAGGACGACACCGCACGCTCATTCGTCCGGACCAGCGACGGCGGCCTCCTCGTTGCCGGCAGCCTCACCTCCGTCACGAACGGGACACGGCCGGAGACCGATGCCTGGCTCGTGAAGATCAATACAACAGGCGACGAAGTCTGGAACCGGACCTACGGCGGCCCGGACGTCAATGCCTCGGCGAACGCGGTGACCCCGGCAGGCGACGGCGGCTACCTCTTCGTCGGCTCCACCACGGCCCGGGGAGGGAACGAGTCGGATGCCTGGGCGGTCAGGGTGAACGAGACGGGCGGCGAGGTCTGGAGCAGGATGCTCGGCGGGGCCGGGAACGATACCGCGAATGCCGTCGTCAGGCTTCCCGATGGTGACTTCGTCCTTGCCGGCAGCACGGCGTCGTCGGGTGCGGGGATGGATGACGTCTGGGTGGTCCGGCTGAACGAGTCGGGCAGCGAGGTCTGGAACCGGACGTTCGGGAGCCCCGACGACGATGCCGGCCGGGCGGTGGCGAACACCCCGGACGGCGGCCTGATCGTTGCCGGGACGTTCACCGAGCGGCCGGATAACGCGACGGTCGACACCGACGCCCTCCTCATCAAGCTCACGCCCGCCGGGGACCTCATCTGGAACTGGATATACGGGGAATTCGGTGTGAACGAATCGGCGGCGGCCGTCATAGCGGCTGACGGCGGCGGCTACGTCTTCGCCGGCGAGACCGGGTTTACGGGGACGGACGATACCGACGCCTGGGTCGTCGGGACCGATCCCGCCGGCGCGGTGGTATGGAGCCGGACTGCCGGGGGTGTGAACCCCGGTGACCGGGCGGCATCGCTCATCGAGGCCGCGCCCGGCGAGTATACCGTTGCCGGGACCTTCAACGCCACGGGACAGGAGGGGCCGGTGAATACGGATGCCTGGCTGATCCGGCTCGCGATACCCCCGGAGCCGACCCCGACCCCGACCACGGCACCGACCGCGACGCCGACGCCCACCCCCACCGCAACGCCCATCAAGCCTCCGAAAGCCCCGGAGGTGCCCCAGAAGACGCCGGCGATCGTCGGTCAGGTGCCGGTCCCGACCGAGGAGGCGACGATCCCGGCAGCCCCGACGGTGCCGGCGCCCACCCAGGCTGTGATGCCGGGCGATGGCGGGGATGATGACGACGACTTCGACGACGACCGGGACGACGATAACGGGTTTGATGACGGCGACTTCGACGATGACGATGACTTCGACGATGACGATGACTTCGACGACGATAGAGATGACGACAATGGGTTTGACGATAATGGAGACGACAACAACGGAGATGACAACAACGGGTTTGACGACAACGGAGACGACGACAACGGGGATGATGACAACGGGGATGACGACAACGGGGATGACGACAACGGCGACGACAACGGCGACGACAACGCCAGGGCAAACGACAATGGTAACGACGGGGATGATGACGAAGAAGATGACAACGACAACAACGGGGTCCGGGACGCGCTCTCCGGGATGGTCTGGTACGACATCGACGCGGACGGAGCCCCCGGTCCCGGTGAGCCGGGCATCCCCGGCATCAGCGTGCGGCTGATCGGGGAGCGGACGATGCTTGATGCTGCGGTCACCGGACCGGACGGGGTATACCGCTTTGCGGCTATCCCCACCGGGCGATACAGCGGCGCCGAGTTCCTC
Organism: Methanobacteriota archaeon; assembly: GCA_023457135.1. Classification (GTDB taxonomy): domain Archaea; phylum Halobacteriota; class Methanomicrobia; order Methanomicrobiales; family Methanoculleaceae; genus Methanoculleus. The sequence continues at coordinate 8,146 of JAEWMO010000135.1, forward strand.
CTGCCGGATGGCTACTCTTGCACCGTCCCCGGCCTCGGCAGCGACGCCGCTTTGCTTGACGGACCGGTGGCGTTTGCAGAAGGCGGGGCCGGGCAGCAGACCCTGAACGCGGGGCTCGTCGGGGATTACCGGGCAGAGACCCCGGCGGATGCCTACGGCTGGGTGCTCGGGACGGTCTGGGGTGACGGTAACCAGGACGGTATCAATGACGAGACCTACGGCATGACGGATGTCGAGGTCCGTCTCCTGGATGCCGAGGGGGAGATGCTGGCGTCGGCCCGCACGGGCTACCATGACCGCTACACCTCCCTGTACCTCTTCGGCCCCCTCCTCCCCGGGGAGTATGCCGTGGCATTCACCCCGCCCGACGGCTACACGTTCACGACTGCGGACGGGGACAGTTCTGCCGACCCCACGACCGGCTCGACAGGACCCTTCACAGTCGCCGGGGGCGATGTCGTCACCAGGGACGCGGGGCTGATCGTTGCCCCCATCCCGACTCCGCCGGCGGGGGAGGCGGGCGGAGCGGGTGATGAGGGGGGCCCGGCGAACGAGAGCGCCGGCGACGGGGGGGATACGCGCGATCCCCCTCCCCCGGTGCCGGAAGGGGATCTGCCCCCTCTCGCGTAGCCCTGCCGGGTATCCCCTGACTCCGGGCATTATTTTCGGAGAAGGCGCGTTATTATCCGCCGGACTCAGACCTCGCCAGCTCCGGTAAATTTAACAATATTCATATAATATAACGACTACTGTGGGTCGAACCCCGGCGGACAGGGGATCGGGAAAAACCCATTCAGTCCCGGGGGTTACACCGCCCGGATCGCTCTTGCCGGCGTCCGGGAGATGAGGTGAACCGAATGAGAGCAATCAGCGTTCTTACAGCCATCATAACAGCAGCACTGGTCTTTTGTACGATTGTAAGCGCGGCGGGCGCAGTTCCGCCGGAACCGGGTCCCGGGCGGACCGCCGGCACGATCGGCGGGACCATCTTTCTCGATGCCGACGCCGACGGCATCCAGACCGCCGGCGAGTGGGGCATGAGCGGGGTTGCCGTCAACCTCCTCGATGCAACGGGCGAGCGGGTCGCGACGGCCGAGACCTTCTCCCACGCCTGCGAGGGTCTCTACCTCTTCAGCGGCGTTGCCCCGGGGAACTACACTGTTGAGGTCGTCGCCCCGGATGGCTACGCCTTCACCGTCGTCGGGAACGATACCACCGGCGCGACGGCGAGCGCCGTCGACCCGGCGAACGGGACGGTCGAGATCGCCCTGACGGAGGACCTGATCGAGGAGTCGGACCTCGTCGTCAGGGACGCAGGGCTTGTTGCCGCCGGAGCCTGACGGCGGCCCATCACTTTTTTACTGGTGCTTCTGGACATGCTGCCGGAGCATCGTGTCCGGCCGGTAGCGGTCGGCGATCTCGAGCGCCGTCGCCCGCAGGGCCGCGTGCTCGGCGAGGCAGGCCTCCGGGGGCGCCGCTTTCCGGAGGATCTGGGAGGTGTTCTCGGTGATCTGGATGAGTTCGGTCGCGATCAGGCTGTTGAGCCAGATGAGGTCGCGGAGCATCTCCTTGAGTTCTTCGTCCTGGTTCATGGATGAG
>JAEWMO010000136.1 GCA_023457135.1 Methanobacteriota archaeon
ACATTCCGTCCGCGATACCCCAGGCGATGCAGCAGAAGAGGGCCGCAAATACGACCCTCTGGACGACGAACTCCAGCATCTCCGGATACCCCCGCAGCACGCTGGTGAACGTCATGGCGATGATCACGCCGTACATGACCTCGGCACCCGTCCAGAATCTCCCGATATAATCAGCGAGGGGCATATGCGGTCCTTTACACGACAGAATACCCTCATCCGATATGAACATACTCCCGGGTGCCCGTTGAGACCTTTTACCGGGCTGATCTGTTCTCGGTGCAGGAAGCGGGTTCATCTGCCGAGAAGGAGGTCTTTCAGCGAACCCAGTTCTCTCATGTCCAGGCCCTTTATCAGGACCATGATCATGACATACAGGACCATGCCGCTCGCTACCGCAAACAGAAGATTATGCACCGAATGGACCGGTAACAGCAGTATAATCCCTGCCATGAACCCTGATGCGGCGACACTCTTGGAGATGGGTGACCAGTAGATTTTGAACCTGATATACCTGAATGAGAAGAGGATCGCCACGATCGCTGTAATCGTGTAGGATATCAGGGTGGCAATTGCAGCACCGATAAAGCCGACGAGCGGGATAAGCAGCAGATTGAGAAGAAGGTTGGAGACCGCCGCAAGCACATGAATAATCAGGTTGAACCGGTTCTTCTTCACCAGATGGGTGACATTGATGACGATCTGGTAGATGCCTGCCAGCAGGCCGGAGAGCGCAATAAATGGGATGACGACCGCTCCCGGTGCAAACTGAGGGGTGGTGAAGAGATTGAGAATCGGGCCGGCCAGGGCGGACAGCCCTACCACAGCCGGTATGGCCACCAGCAGGAAATATTTCAATGAGATGCTGAGATAAAACTTCACCGTCTCTATCTCCAGCCGGTCGTACAACCGTGAGAGCTCGGGAAAGAGGATCAACTGAATCGGATACATCAACTGGAAGATCAGCCCCCCGATGACGTAGCCCGCAGAATAAATCCCGACGGACGTAACCCCCAGGAAGAAGCCGATGACGAACCGGTCGCTGGACTCGGTGATCCACCGGATAAGCGAATTCGGGGTTATCGGCGCCGAGTATCTCAGGTATTCCCTGATATAGGTAAATTTCGGGAAGGCAAATCCGATACGCCGCACGATGAGAACGAAGGAGATCAGGATCTCAAGCAGCATGATGATGAAGACGCCGCCAATCACGCCGATGATGCCGAACCCCAGCACCAGAAGGATCAGGATGAGTATCAGCCGCCCGAAACTGTTGAACAGGGATAAGGCTGCGTAGATCCTGGTCTCGCGACTGATCCGGAAGAAGAACGTTGCCACCAGGTCGACGGCAGTGAGCAGGATCAGGAACGAGCCGGCCTTCACAAAATACGAGGCCTCGACATCGCCAAATAGCGTCAGGGCCAGGAAGTCCGAGAGGAGATAGACCGCGAGCGATATCGCAGACCCGGTGGCGCTGACGAAGAAAATGATCGAGTAAAAACCCTCCCTGATAACAGCTTCGTCTGTTTCTGCGGCTAAAAACCGGAGAAATGCCATATGAAGCCCGAACAGGGCAAGAGGGTAGAGGAGAGAGATCGTGACGTTGATCTGTGCCCAGATCCCATAACTGTCGGGCCCCAGCATCTTGGTGACGATGGGGAGAAGGAAAAACCCTCCCAGGCTGATGAACATCTGTGTTATCGCTATGAGACCGATATCCCTCGCGACTCTCTTATGTGACATCATGGCATCCCGGCGTTCCAGAGGTTGTGGGAGCACTGGTACCGTTCACGGCTAAAAGGTACCTCCCTGGCTGATGAGCATGAACTTCCGGCGTTTCCAGGAGAATGATAGTGAACGAAGATATGCTACGGGGGGATCTCCAGTCTCCTGACCCATGGGTTTCAGTTCCTCTCAAGGTGGTCATACCCGGCGGTGATCGCCGGGGTTGACAGGATGCGTGAGGCGAGAGTCCATCAATTCCATCGCCCGATTACCGTTTCACCCTCGGTCTGCCGTGAGGATAACGCAGCCCGCCGCTGCCGACCAGCCTCGCCAGACGGCCGCATGTTCTCGGGATTTGCACCATGTTCGGGAAGGGGTCGTCCAGAGAGAGGTTGGTTCGCGATCGCTTATCGAAGCACTCACGTAGCATATCCATGCCGGATGCCGGGTGAGCACAGAGATGGACCATATCTTCAGGAAACGGCCATCGGAACGTTATCCCGGTATTGTATTTGAAGATCGGCTCAATATCGCCATTTAATGCCATATTGACCAGCAGAACCGGGAAATTAACGCCGGAGGCAATAGATAGATCGAGAGACCCCCAGAACTTCGGGTTTATCTCCATCAACTTGAATATCCCGTCCCGGTTATCCTTCTTGAGTTCGACCATGGCTACTCCGTGCCATTGCAATGATTCGAGCAGTTTCAGGCCGATCCTTTTCACTTCCTCGTTATAGATACCCTCTGCACAGGTGCTGGCACCTCCGGTGATGGGGAACTCCCGTTTCCGCCTGTGCATGAAGTATGCTCTCACCTTACCCCGGTTGAAGAGAGCAAAGAAGCCATACCCCGTTCCCGGAATGTATTCCTGCAGCAGAGACCCGGCGGGAGCAAAGCGTTCAAATTCCTGTGGGGAGCCAATATAACGGATTTTACCGGATCCATACGGATCTTTTGCCACGACGGGAAACTCGGTGATATCCTTGACTGACGTATATTCATGGGGAGAGGGAACATCGAGCGTTGACGCGAGTTGCATCGTCTTTTGCTTATTGCACGCAACCTGCATCGATCCATACTCAGCCACGGGAACCCTGGTGAAAGGAAGCAGTTCCTTCTGGTACCGGGAGATTGCAATAGCAGAGAGGTATCCGACCGGAACAAGAACGTCAACCGGGTTTTCCTGGATATAACTCCCGATGAAGTCAATATATTGCTCTTCATCGCCGGGATCGGGGCACAGAATTTTGTTACGGCAGTATCGTGAAAAGAAGGACAAAGCTCTGTGATTGGGCGACATTGCCGTGACATGAATGCCTGCTCTTCCCAGACTTCTCACCGCTCCCAGAGTATGCGTGTACGCGGCATCGGTGATCAGCACCTTTACCTGTTGCTCCATGTTCCCCCTTCATTGCCGTGTATTACAGTCCGTGTATTACAGTAACAGGCGAGATCGGCCCTGCAGATCACCCCATGTCCTTCTCCTATTTCCATAAGCAGGATTTATCCGCGAGACTGTGATGCGAATGTGGCATACGCAACAACAATAAAAAACGTTTCTGCCAGACAGAGGTTGCACAGGAAATGCCTTCAGAAGACGCGCCTGGAGAATCAGCCTTTAATGATGCTCCAAATCCAGTATCTGTGGTGTGGCATCATCGGTGATTATACAGTATATTATACATCATCGATTGTCGGATGCACCGGGTAGGATATACCACTGAACCGCGTGTTCTCGCAGACGGCTCCGGAAAATGCGCTTGTATAACGAGGAGCAACACCATTCTGAACCCCCACTACATATCAGCTTTACACGACCAACCCCGGCACGGAGTCAAGTTATATCCCTGTCACCAGGCAAGATCAGGAACCGGGTGAGCCGGGTGCGGCAGCCCGTGAACGTGAACAGTATATACTCCCGGAGAGGAGAGGGATGTATGTACCGGATCATCGACTGGAACGAGCTCTGGAAAGCGATCTACGTGAGCTCGCCGGAGCGGGCAGAAAAAGATCGCGATCCCGCCTCCGTCTGGGACAAACGCGCCGCAGCCTACCGCCGGGCCACCCGCGGCGAGACGCGGGCGACGGAGCAGGAACTTGCGGTCCTGGACCTCCGGCCGGAGGACACCGTCCTCGATATGGGTGCGGGGACGGGGAGGCTCGCCGTGCCGATTGCCGGTAGCGTTACCCACGTCACGGCCCTCGACCCCTCCGAAGGGATGCTCTCCATCCTCCGCGAGCAGATGGCCGCCGCGGGGCGAACAAACTACTCAACGGTCACGATGCGCTGGGAGGACGCCGTCATCGGCAGGGACGTCGAGCCGCACGACGTGGTTATCGCGGCGTTCTCACTCGGCTTCTACGACCTCGCCGCCGCCCTCGAAAAACTCGACGCCGCGGCACGCCGGGCGGTCTACCTCTTCTGGCACGCAGGCGAGTGGCGGAGCCCCGGCGAGATGGCGCTCTACAGGACGGTCTTTGGGGAGGCGGCGGCTGCCGGAAAGGGTTACCCGGACTACATCTATCCCGTCAACATCCTCCACGACGCCGGGATCTACCCGAACGTCCGGATCATCCGGGCCGCCTGGGACACGGTCTACGACTCCGTCGAGGATGCCGCCCGGACCTGGGCGGCGATGCACAACCCGGAGATGGAGGACCTCTCGGTGGTCCGGGATTACTTCTCGCAGACGCTCCGCCGGAACGAGACCGGGCAGTACGTCGAGACGAACATCCGGCCGACCGCGGCGGTCTGGTGGGAGAAAGAGACGGGGGATACTACCGGACGGGGACAACGGCACCCCCCCGCTCCGGCAACAAAATGACGAACGAAGGCTCCCGGTTTTTCGGAGCGTTCCGAACTCCGGATATCCGGGCGACGCATGATCAGTCGCCCGGACCTATATAGCAATATTGATAATATGTACTATAATATAGACTCCGTCGAGAATCGATATGTTTTCCCGTACCCTTCTTCAGTATAATGACAGGAAAGGGTCAGTCCGGAAGTTTAAGGGATATAACCGCGGTTGCCGTTATCGGCATCTTCGCGGTTGTTTTGATGGCGGCAGGATGTCTCGGCAGCGATCAGACGGCCACGCAGGAGCGGATCACGGTGACGGGGTCGACCACGGTCCTGCCCATCGCCGAGCAGGCGAGAGAAGCATTCGAGGCGCAAGACGCCTCCGCGGAGATCATGGTGAGCGGAGGAGGCTCGAGTGTCGGGGTCAAGGCCGCCGGCGAGGGCACTGTAGACATCGGCATGTCCTCCCGGGACCTCAAATCCGCAGAGACCACCACCTATCCGGACCTCGTCAGGCACCACATTGCCGACGACGCGATCCTCCTCATCGTCAACTCACAGAACAATGTCGAGAGCCTCACGCTTGATGAGGTGCGGGGCATCTACAACGGCACCTACACGAACTGGAACCAGGTAGGCGGGTCCAACCAGCAGATCGTCGTTATAGGAAGAGACAGTGCATCGGGGACGCGGGAATTCTTCTCCGAGTTTGTCATGGACGGGGAGGACTTCATCAGGACCCAGGAGGAGTTCAACTCGAACGGCGGGATCCAGCAGAAGGTCTCCCGGACTCCGGGCGCGTTCGGCTACGTCGGCCTCGGCTACACCCAGGGCGTGAAGGCCCTCGCGCTCAACGTCGACGGGACCGACGTTGAGCCCACGCTCCAGAACATCACGGACGGGACGTATCCCATCAGCCGACCGCTCTACATGCTGACGAACGGGCAGCCCGAGGGTCTCGCGCAGCGGTACCTCGAGTTCATCATGAGCGCGGAAGGCCAGGAGATCGTGGCGAACGAAGATTACATCCCGGTGCGGGGGTGAATGGGGCAACGCCCCCTATTTCTTTTCTGAGTACTACGGCGGAGTGCTGATGACGAAAGGTTGCGACATACGGGCTCGATGCCAGAACTTCGAGTGGCCGCGAGACCGCGGATCGACAGAGATCAGCCGACCGACCGTCGGAACGAGCAGGCGGTCTGTCGATCGGGTCGTCGGCAAACTGCTCTTTTGTGCCGCACTGGCCGCGATCGTCGCGGTCTTCTTCATCATCGCGTTTCTGCTCCGCGACGGCTACCAGATCGTTCTCGAGACGGGCCTCTGGAACTTCCTCGCCGGTACGGAATGGAACCCGACCGGCCGGAACCCGTCTTACGGGGTATTTCCGCTCATCACCGGGACGATCCTGGTTATGGCGCTCGCGATGGTCATCGCTGTCCCGCTCAGCATCGGGAGCGCCGTCTTCATCGCAGAGATCGCCTCCCCGGGGACGAAATCAGTCATCAAACCCGCCATCGAACTGCTGGCCGGCATCCCCTCCGTCGTCTACGGGTTCTTCGGCCTCATCCTCCTGACCGACTGGATACGCGTCGCGTTCGACCAGCCGTCGGGGTCGAGCTGGCTTTGCGGCTCGATCCTCCTCGCGATCATGGCCATACCGACGATCACGAGCGTCGCCGAGGATGCCATCAGTTCGGTCCCGAGAGAGTTCAAAGAGGGCAGCCTTGCCCTCGGGGCAACGCACTGGCAGACGATCCGGAGGGTCGTCGTGCCCGGTGCGCTCTCCGGCATCAGCGCAGCAATCATACTCGGCATGGGGCGCGCCATCGGCGAGACGATGGCGGTGCTCATGGTCACGGGGAATGCCGCCGTCATCCCGGACCCGATCTACGACGTCTTCTCCCCCGTGCGGGCGCTGACCGGGACGCTGGGCATCGAGATGGGCGAGGTCGCGTTCGGAAGCACGCATTACCATGCGCTCTTCGGCGTTGCGGTGGTCCTGCTCTTCATCACGCTCGTGATCAACAGCGCGGCAAGGGTCATCATCACCCGGATACAGGGAGCGCAGGGTACGGCACGGCCCACACCGTCCGGGCGGGCGAAGGCCGCGATCCGGCGCTCCACGCCGTACCGGACCATTACAGGGACGGTTTCACGCATAACCCATGCCGTATCGGCACCGTTTGGAAGGCTTGTCCATCCCAGGACCTCGCAGCGATGCGCGTTCCTCCTGATATCGCTCTCGGTCGCGATCGTGCTCGTGGTTCTCGGGGTGATCCTCTTTGAGATCATCGCCAACGGGGCCGGAGCGATCACCTGGGAGTTCCTGACCGGGTCGCCGAGAGATCTCGGGAGAGCGGGCGGGATCTTCCCCGCGATCGTCGGGACGTTCTACCTCGTGGGAGGAGCTCTCGCCATCGCCCTTCCCCTCGGGATCGCGACGGCCATCTACCTGATCGAGTACACGGCCGACACCCCGCTGACGCGGTCCGTCCGGGCCGCGGTAGACTTGCTGAACGGAACGCCGTCCATCGTCTTCGGGCTGTTCGGGTTCGCGTTCCTGGTCCTCTTCCTGGGCTTCGGGGTCTCGCTGATCGCCGGACAGATCACCCTCGGCCTGATGATCCTCCCGACGATCATACGGACGACCGAAGAGGCGCTCCGGTCGATCCCCGGCTCCCTCAGGGAGGGAAGTTACGCTCTCGGCGCCACAAAGTGGCAGACGACCTGGCGGGTAGTCCTCCCCCCGGCACTCCCCGGGATCCTCACCGGAGCGATCCTCTCCATCGGACGCGCTGCAGGCGAGACGGCCCCCATCATGTTCACCGCAGCGATCTTCAGCACCCGATTCCTGCCCTCGTCGCTCACGGAACCGGTGATGGCGCTCCCTTACCACCTCTTCATCCTCACCACAACCGTTCCGGGGGCGGCCACGCAGAGTTACGGGACCGCTTTCGTGCTCCTGCTGCTGGTCCTCACGATCTATCTCGCCGCAATCCTTGTCCGGCGCCGGTACAGCCAGGCAAAGGTGATGTAAATGAATGGACCCACGATCCTTGAGACAACGAACCTCAACCTCTGGTACGGGCAGAAGCATGCCCTCATCGACATCTCGTTCCACATCCCAAAGAACAAGGTCACGGCGCTGATCGGACCATCGGGATGCGGAAAATCGACCCTGCTCCGGTGCTTCAACCGGATGAACGACCTCATCGACTCTTCAAGGATCACCGGTGGGATCCTCTTCAACGGGAACGATATCCACGACCCCCGTGCGGACGTATACGCGATCCGCGAGAAGATCGGCATGGTCTTCCAGAAACCCAATCCGTTCCAAAAGAGCATCTACGAGAACGTCGCTTACGGTCCCCGTATTCACGGGGTGAGCGATAAGGAGGAGCTCGACCGTATCGTCGAGGAGAGCCTGAAGGGCGCCGCGCTCTGGGACGAGGCGAAGGACCGCCTCCACGAACCCGCGCTCGCCCTCTCGGGCGGGCAGCAGCAGAGGCTCTGCATCGCGCGATCCCTTGCGGTCGGACCGGAGGTGATCCTGATGGACGAACCGTGCTCCGCCCTCGACCCCATCGCTACGGCAAAGATCGAGGACCTCATCATCCGGCTCGCCCAGGAGTACACGGTCGTCATCGTCACGCACAACATGCAGCAGGCGGCGCGGGCCAGCGACTACACCGGGTTCATGTACCTGGGAAAACTGGTAGAGTTCGACAAAACCACGAAGATCTTCGAAGATCCCGGCGAAGAACTGACGGAGAACTACATCACCGGGCGGTTCGGGTAGGGAGTCCGATGGTAACGAAATTTCATACGGAAATTGCATCCCTGAAAGGGGATGTTCTCACGATGGGCCACCTCGCACAGGGTATGCTCCAGCAGTCGATGGTGGCGTTAAAGACCCAGGACGTGACGCTCGCCGAGACGATCGACGAGGAGAAGCAGAAACTCGCGGATTACGACGACAGGATCGAGCAGAAGTGCCTGAGACTCATCGCCCTCAACCAGCCGATGGCAAAAGACCTGCGGACGATCGCAGCCTCGATGAAGGTGATCACGAGCCTGTACCGCATCGGTCGCTACGGGAAAGACATCGCCATCGTTGTACCTGATCTCGCCGGGGCGCCGCACATAGGAAACCTCGTCAGCCTCCCCCATATGGGAGAGGTTGTCGACGGGATGATCACGGATGTGCTGGCCGCGTTCGAACGCGAAGACCCCGCCGTGATAGCCGATATCCAGGGCCGGGAGGAGGTCGTCGACGCCCTCAGGTACTCCATATTCCGCGAGTGTCTCACCTACATGATGGAAGACCCAAGGAACATCAGCCGATGCACGAACTACGTCATGATCGCCCGGTACCTCGAACGCTGCGGGGACCACGCCTGCAAGATCGCGGAGAAGGTGCATTACATGGCGACGGGCGACAGGATAGAGATCCGGTGATACGCCGGGGGACGCTCCCTGCATTCCGGCAAACCGGGCAGGCGAACGGCCGACCGGTAACCGCCGGACATTTCCAAGCGGTTTTATACCCGTAAACGAATCTCTCAAAGCGATGCAGAACCGGCCATACGTAGACCTCGAGGGCATCGCGTGGATGGCGATGGAGCAGTACGGGTTTTTCCCGGAATTCCCCCGGCCCGTCGTCCGGGAAGTCGGGGCTCTCCCTGCTGAGACGTTCCCGGACTCCCCCGGCGATTCTCGCGACCTCCGCTCACTCCTCTGGTCGTCGATCGACAACCACGATTCAAGGGACCTCGACCAGATCGAGGTCTGCGAACGGGGAAAGAACGGGGCGATCCGGGTCCGGGTCGCGATCGCCGACGTCGACGCCCTCGTCCCGAAGGGTTCGTGGGCGGACCGGCACGCCGCCCACAACGGGACATCGGTCTACACCGGCGTCGTGACCTTCCCGATGCTGCCCGATCGCCTCTCGGCGGGCCTCACCTCCCTCCTCCCGGGAGGTGACCGGGCGACGGTCGTCATCGAGTACACCGTCCTCCCCGACGGGAGGACGAAACCCGGCGGCATTTACCGGGCGATCGTCAGGAACCGGGCAAAACTCGTCTACGAGGAGGTCGGCGCCTGGCTCGAGGGGACCGGGCCCGCCCCCCGGACGGTCGCAGAGACGCCGGGGCTCGCGGAGCAGGTTCTCCTCCAGCACGAGGCCGCGACGCGGATGAAGAAGCGGCGGACGGAGCAAGGAGCGCTCGCCCTCGAGACGATCGAGGCCGAACCGGTCGTTGCCGGCGGCCGGGTCATGGGCCTCGTCGTCCAGGAGCAGAACCTCGCCCGATGCCTCATCGAGGAGTTCATGGTCGCGGCGAACGGCACGCTGACGGCGTTCCTCGAGGCCGCCGGCCTCCCCATGATTCAC
>JAEWMO010000137.1 GCA_023457135.1 Methanobacteriota archaeon
ACCTCGATCGTCGGCGGGACGAGCGCCGACGCTATCGCGTGGCAGATGCCGTTCGTGCAGAACGCGTCGGTCTCGACAAGCGGGACGCTGTTGACGGTGATACCCTTATCCGACGACCGGAAGACGAGGTCCGTCCCGAGGCTCGACCTGGCGGCACCGATGTCCCGGAGATCCTCCGAGGTGAGCTGCCCCGGCACGACATGGTAACTCACGATCAGGAGAAGTTTGTCCGGGTCCTGCCGATATTCGTCCATCCGCTCTTTGGGGACCCGCGAGAAGGCCTCGTTCGTCGGGACAAAGACCGTGAACGGCCCCTGATCGCGGAGCATCTGCTCCATGCCCGCTATCCGGACCAGCTCGAGGAAGACGCTGAGGTCCCCGGAGTCCTCCAGGGTTTCGATGATGTTCTTCATACTGCCTCCACCCGCCCCAGTCGGGCGCCGGATTATTTATACGTTCTCCCGATCTCGCCGGTAACCGCAACGGCGCCGGGAGGGAGGAGCAGCGCGGAGATCGCGTGGCAGATCCCGTTGGTGCACCACGCGTCCGACTCCATGACCGGCACGTTGTTGACCAGCACCCCCCCCGCCGCGACCTCCACGGTCAGGTCCTCGCCCTCAAGCGACCGCAGGGTCCGGATACCGATGAGATCGACCGTGGAGTGGACCCCGGCGGCGATATGGTACTTCAGGACGTCGGCAAGCCTGCCCGTGTCCCCGCGGAGGGCGTCGAGCCTCTCCCCCGATACCGCCCTCAGGGCGTCGTCGTCCGGGACAAAGAGGGTATAGGGGCCTTCGCTGTTCAGCATCTCTTCCATGCCGGCTGCCCGCACAAGATCCACAAACGTGGCAAACGACCCCGAATCCCGCAACGTCACGATGATACTCTTCATCTGAACCCGCTCCGCCGGGGAGATGGAGAGGAGGGATATATAATAGTGAGGGTGACGGGGCCTCAGACCCGTCTCGGGATCCGGGCCTCAATCGCCCGCGGCAGGAGCACGCTGTCGATGACGTGGTAGATGCCGTTCGTGCACTCGATGTCGGGCTGGATGATGGTGGCGCCGTTCACCCGTACCCCCTCCGGCGGCCCCTCGATATCGAGGTAGTCCCCCTGCAGGGTCACGATGGCCTCAAGCCGCGAGAGTTCCTGCATGGTGAACTTGCCCCTGACCACGTGGTACAGGATCACGCCGCTCAACCTCCCCCGGTCGTTCGCGATCGCGTCGAGCGTCTCGGACGGGAAGACGGAGAACGCCTCGTCCGTCGGGAAAAAGGCCGTATACGGCCCGCTCTCCCGGAGAGTATCCGTCGCACCCCCGGCCTGGAGCATACGGATGGAGTTCCTCAACCGGCCGTCTTCCCGGGCAGTCTCAATAATATCCTTCATACATGGGCCCCCTGACAGATGCCGCCCAGATCACCCCGTATGGTATTTATAAGTACGTTCACCGCGAACTCCTGAAATCGGGGGCCGCTCCGGTGGAACGGGATGCTCCGGGGGCCCTGATAATCTCCGGCGGGGCAGAGGTGCCGCCGCCGGCCGTCTCATTTCGCCGCGTAGGCCTCGAACGCCTGCGAGAGCGTCACGAAGGGGATGCCGTCGAGGGCGTGGATGACACCGTTCTCCGCCTCGAGGTCTCCCTCGACGACGACGGCCTCGTCGACCTGGGTGCCCCGGTCGGTCTTCCGGACCATGATGGGGTTCCCTTCGACGGTCTTCATGACATTCTTCGAGAGCAGATCATCGAGGTTGTGCTTCCCACGGATCGTGAAGAAGTCGATGAGATGCGAGAGCATCTGTTTGTCGTTTAAGATCATCTCCCGGTTCGGTTCGGGGATCGCGTCCCAGGCCGAATCGACCGGGGCAAAGAACGTCATCGGGCCTTCGCCCTGGAGTTTCTCATCCTCGCCGAGGGTCTGGATGATCTCGACGAGCCGGGTGAACCTTCCATCATTCTTCAACGTCTCAAAGATCTTCGCCATAGGGATAACCTCCTGTAGGGGCCTCCCGTGGGGCATTATCCTATATATGGATTATTATATTACAGAAAATATGGCTAAAACAGGATATGCCCGTCACGGGGGCGTGGAGCGGCCTCGCCCGGGGGCAGCCCCTCACTCCCCGGTCAGGTCGGCGATATATTGCCTGAGGAGATCGAGCGCCTCCCACTCCCGGGGGCCGCCGCATTTCCGGGCGAGACCGGCGTGGTGCTCGATCAGCTGCTTGAGCCAGGGGTCGCGGCTCCCGACGTAGCGGGTGGCGTGGACCGTTGCGTCCACGATGCTCGCAAACCCCCGGTTCACCGGGTGCAGCCGGAGTTCCAGCACCTCCTCATGCACCGGGACGAGCCGGACGGTGATCGCCTCGTCGCTCGACCGCTCCACGTCCGCGGCAAACACGGCCCAGGCCTCCGTTTCGCGGAGGCGGGAGACGACCATCCCGTTGATCGCCTCCTCGACGAAGGCGTCTTCGGGGAGGTCGTCAAACGCGGTCCTGACGTAGAGCACCGGGTCGAAGACGAAGTTCGCCACCACCCAGCGGTCGCGGGCGACGTTCCGCGCCGTGTGGCTCCCCCGGAAGAGGACCATGTGCAGCGAGCCCCCGCGGTTGATGATCCCGATGGGGGCAGCGTTGTTATCGGTGGTCGCGATGACCTCGTTGATCCCCTCGGTCAGGAGTCCCACTGCCACCCCTCCCCGAGCGCCACGTAAATCCCGGCGATGGTGATATCGGCGATCGAGCCCGGGTTGATGCCGTCCCGGATGCACCCGGCGTCGAATTCGGCAAGGTCGCGCTTCCCGTCGCGCACCCCGGCCGCACACCGCATCGTCCGCTCCGCCGTCTCCATGCCGTGCTTCTTTGCGATGAAGGTGTCCGGTTCGGTCGCAAGGAGGTCGAGGAACGTCGCGACGATCGCCTGCCGCCCGCTCCCGTGCGCATGGAGCAGGTCCGCGCACCGGCGGGTCAGGCTAAATCCGTTCGTCCACTCCCGGGCAACCATATCCCGGGGCGCCGAGTAGGCCATGATGTCGGCAAGGGTCATCCCCCGCTCCCGGATCGCGGCGACCGAGGCCGGGTCGTTCACGTCGAGATCGTCGCTCTTCCCCATACGGACCTCTGTGAGGCCGAACGCGGCATAGAAGTCGATCGCATCCTCGACATCGGTCCCGGCGACGACCCGCCGGGCGCCCTCGATATCCCCACCCATGATGAGCGGGAAGAGGAGGATGAACGCCCCGAAGTGGGTGTTGCCTCCCGAGTGGGTGTTCGTTGCAAGGACCGCCTCCCGGATCAGGCTCCCGACCCGGCCGCCGCCCTTCTCGGCCGCATCGAAGGCGGGCCGGGAGAGGATCGTCGAGGCCAGGAAGTGCTCGAGACGGGTATCGCTGTAGTCGTGGCACCGGTCCACGTTCCCGGGTTTCGGGTAGGCGCAGACCTCGAGCATCATCGCGAGTTGCGCCTGTTCAGCCCGACTCATCGGCGGTCTTGCTCTCATCGAAGATCCTGTGCACGATCTTTTCAGCCAGGCGGTGCTTGCAGCGCATGTACTCCCGCGCCGAGAGGCCCTTCTTCTCGAGCGTCATGTTCCGGAACATGCAGGGCGTACTGCTCTTGCAGCACCAGGCGAGGCTCCCGAAACAGGTGCTCTTCCCGTCGTCGAGCTCCGTCCCCTTCACCGCCTCCTGCTTGAGTTTGAGGTATTCGTTCCGCGAGAGCCCGATCTTATCGAGGGCCGGGAGGAGCGGACAGGACTTCACCGGCATGCAGCAGAAGGTGAGCGCCCGGATATCCCCGCCGCGGCAGAGCTGTTTCGGGGCGTTGTACCAGCCGCCCTCGTCGGCGAACCGGGTGATGGCGGCGTCGAGCCCCGCAAGCGTCCAGGGGTCGGACTGCCGGGCGAGCGAGACGAGGTCCGCACCGTGAGAGAAGGCGTCCATCGCCTTATCGAAGGTGGTGATGGAGTTGTTTGCGATGAGCGTCATCGGCGAGGCGTTGCGGATCTGGCGGAGCCGGGCGTGCCCGAAGTCCATCAGGTCGACGTGGAGGATATCGGCTCCCGCCTTCCAGACGGTCCGGGCGAGATCGGCGTCGTTTGCCGCGACGCCGGCACGGACCTTCACCGAGACGGTCACGTCCTCGGCTTTGAGGGCCCGGATGATAGCGACAAGGTCTCCCGGGTGGTGGAGGAGGTGCTCGCCGCACCCGGCCTCGACCATCGGCGCCTGCCGGCAGTGGGCGTCGATCTCGTAGACCACGTTATCCTCGAATGCACGGGCAATCTCCGCGTAGGCTTCGGGCGTGCTCCCGCGGAGGTTGATGCCCGCGACAACGTCGCTCTGCTTTAATGCGTCAATCTCCCGCGCGAGCGCCTCGATGGGATCACTATATACGAACTCTTTACGGCCCTCCGCCGCCATCCGCCGGCTTGCGTCAAGGGTGGGAGCGTCGATGGAGTAGCCGCCGATGAAGGCGGCCCCGACATGCGCCGCCCGCTCAAGAACGTAGGCCGCATCCACGATCCCGGCCATGGATGCGATTGCCACCGGTGTTTTTACGACCCGATCGTTTATGAGGAGCTCAAAACGATCATATGCTTCCATCATAATTCTCCAGCTGTTGGCGGTGTGAGAGGATATTGATTTGTGTCAAGCCCCGGCAGGTCGTACTCCTCCCCGGCACGGTCGAGCGTGCAGCAGAGCCGGAAATCGTCGATCGGGATGCCGGGGACGTTCCCGAAGTACTCAAGCACCTTCTCCCAGGGCATCAGGTAGGCCTCCTTCGCCCTCCCCGCACCGAACCGGAACTCGACGGCGAGGAAGCCCCGGCGGCCGGTCTTCCGGATGAAGTCGGTGATCGAGTCGACCTGGTGGACATTGTTCTTATCGGAGTGGAAGTGCTGGGAGAAGTAGATCTTCTTCCCCGAGATCGATTTGCACTCGATGGCGAGATAATAGCGGGGGTCGAGCGAATCCACGAGGACGTCGACGTACTGGGTATTGAACTTGCTCTGCTTGAGCCGGTAGGCAAACCCATGAACCTGCCGGTGGGCAAAAAACCGGTTGAGGCAGTGGGTGATATCCCGTTCGAAATTTGCCATCGATAGAGGTTTGGAATCAGGGCCATAAAAACAATCGGTAATTATTTTAATGTGCTCTCGTAGTACCTTGTAACATATGGCTAAGAAAGGAATGTTACTGGTCGGTCACGGGAGCAAACTCCCCTACAACAAGGAACTGATCGAGACCACCGCGGATCTCATCGCCAGAAGGTCCGACGAATACATCGTCCGGCCCGGATTCATGAGCCTCAACACCCCGACGGTGGAGGAGCAGCTCGCTGCGTTCCGGGGCGAGGATATCGATATGCTCGTCGTCGTCCCGCTCTTCCTTGCACGCGGCGTCCACATCGAGCAGGACATCCCCGAGATCATCGGCCTCCCGGCCGGCGCCCGGAAGGGTGAGTTCCGGCTGAACGGGAAGACCGTGCCGCTCGTCTACGCAAACCCGATCGGGAGCGACCCGCTCCTTGCCGAACTGATGCTCAAGAACGCTTCCGACGCGGTCGCCGAGCTGAAGCCCTGAAGAGCATGCGCATCCTGGTGCTGGACACCATCCACGGCGGGGCGGAGCTCGCCGCGGCACTCCGGGATGCCGGCCACGAGGCAGACGAGGTGGACGTCTACCGCGGGAAGACCGGCATCCCCCTCGAGGAGGCACTCGTCCGCACCTACGATCTCGTCACCGCCCCGGTCCACCTCGACCCGGACCACCCGCTTCTTGCGGAGCACGGGCCCGCAATCTCCCACCACGAGATGGTGCAGCGGGTCCTCGGCGACCGGCTGCCGCATCCCTTCATCGAGATCACCGGGGCACGGGGGAAGACCACCACCGCCCACGCCCTCGCCTCACTCCTCCCGGGACCGGGGATCCTGCACACCTCAACCGGGACATACCGCTACCCGGGGCGGGAGCGGCTCTGGAGGCGGAGCATCACGCCCGCCTCGCTGATCCCGGCAGTCCGCGAAGCCGAACGGATCGGGGGCTGGCTGGTCGCCGAAGAGTCGCTCGGCGTCTCCGGCGCCGGGGACGTGGCGGTCCTGACGTCGCCCGACGACTACCCGGTCGCGGCGGGGAAGAAGAGCGCGATCGCCGAGAAGTGCCGGCTGATCGCCCGGGCGCCGAAGGCCGTCCTCCCGCCGGGGATCGATCTATTGGGAGGCGTCAGGGCCGATTCGATCGTCTCGTTTGCGGGAGAGGTCTGCCGGTACTCGGGCTCCGGGGTTGCCGGCACCTTCGCAAACCCGCTCGCAACCCTTGCGGGCTACCGGACGCCCCTCGCCCTCGCGGCCGCTACCGCCTGCGTCCTCGGGATCGATCCTACCCCGCTCGCGGGATTCGCCGCCCTGCCCGGCCGGATGGCGGCACGGTGGGAAGGGGATCTGCTGGTCGTCGACAACGCAAACAGCGGGACGAACATGGCGACCACCGTTGAAGCCGCCCGCTACGCACGGGAACTCTCCGGCGGCGCCCCCCTGACGCTCGTCATCGGCGAGGAGGCCCGTGCGGTCTGCGAGGGGTTCTCGAAGGAGGATATCCGGCAGACGGTGGCTGCCGTCAGCCCGGCGGCGACTGTCTACGTCGGGGAGGGGCATACTGCGGCGACACTTGAGACGGGGCTCGCCGTCGCCCGGAGCATCGCCCCGGCGGGCGCGATCGTCCTCGCAGTCAAGACGTGGAGATAATCATGGACTACATTCAACCAAGACCGAGTTCAATCGTCGCGGCGCTCTATACCGCCCGCGACCTGGGGGTGGACGTGGCGATCCTCCACGGCCCGTCGGGCTGCTCGTTCAAGCACGCCCGCCTCCTCGAGGAGGACGGCATGCGGGTGCTGACGACGTCACTCGCCGACAACGAGTTCATCTTCGGCGGGCACGACCCCCTGATGCGGGTCCTCCGCTACGCGGAGGAGACCTTCTCGCCCCGGCGGATGGCGGTCGTCGGGACGTGTGTCTCGATGATCATCGGGGAAGACCTCCAGTCGGCGATCCACGACGCGGGGATAGCGACGCCCGCGATCGCCGTTGACATCCACGCCGGGTTCCGCGAGAACATCGACGGGGTGCTCGCGACGCTCGAGCCCGCCGCGGCCGCGGGCTGGATCGGCGCCGACGAACTGGAGCGGCAGCGCTACCTCCTCAAACAGGCAAACGAGGTGGAGCGACTCCGCGGAGCGGCCTCCCGGACCTACATCGAGCCCTCCCGCGGCGACCTCAAGCACGTCGCGGCGGAGCGGCTCGTGGAACTCGCCGACTCCGGCGCGACCGGGGTTGCAATCATGAACGCAAAGAAGGAGACCGCCTACATGTTCGCCGACGAGCTCGTCGCCCTCCACGACGTCTGCCCGGACGCCGCAATCACCTACATCGCGAACCTCGAAGACCGGGGGCTCCCGAAGGTGCGGGACGACGCCGAACGGATCCTCACCGGGATGCAGGGGCGCGGGGTCGACCCCGTCCTCGTCGGGGCGCTCGACGAGTACGGCGCAAACGGGACCGTCCTCGGCGAGCGGCTTCAGGACCTCGCCCCCGACTTCGCCCTGATGGTCGGAGTGCCGCACGCCGTCCCGCCGGAGTATACAGAAGGCATCGAGGTCTTCTCGATCACGAACGGCCCGCGGCAGGTGGAGCCGCTCCACGAGATGGGCCACCGGCACGTCATGGTCGAGATCGACCTGCACCCCAAGACCCTCGGCGTCCGCGAGATCGTCGCAAGCGAGTTCGGGGAAGTCCTCCGGAGCATGCGATGAAGTCCTTCCTCGTCGCCGGCGACCGATCCGGGAGCGGGAAGACGAGCATCACCCTCGCCCTCTCGGCCCTCCTCTCGGCGTCACGGACCGTCCAGACCTTCAAGGTCGGTATGGACTACATCGACCCCTCCTACCTTGCGGGGGTGACGGGCCGGCCGTGCCGGAACCTGGACGGCTACGTGATGAGCCCGGCCGAGGTCCGGGAGGTCTATGCCCACGGGTGCCGGGGCGCGGACGTCGCCGTCGTCGAGGGAGTCCGGGGGCTCTTTGAGGGCGCGGAGGCCCTCACCGATCTCGGGAGCACGGCCGCGATCGCAAAGCAGCTCGACCTGCCGGTCGTTTTAGTCATCAACGCCCGGAGCATCACCCGGAGCGCGGCGGCGATCGTGAAGGGTTTTCTGGCCTTCGACCCGGACGTCGATATCCGCGGGGTGATCCTGAACAACGTCACCGGGACACGCCACCAGGAGAAAGCCGTCCGGGCGATCGAGCACTACTGCGGGATCCCCGTCGTCGGCGCCATTCCCCGGACGGCGGAGATGGAACTTGCGATGCGCCACCTGGGCCTCGTCCCCTACCGGGAGGGGCAGGGGCACGGGGAGTTCCTGGAACGGATCGAGGTCGTGAAGCGGATGATCGGAGAGCACGTCGACCTCGATGCCCTGCTCTCACTTGCCAAAGAGGCCGAGCCGCCGGCGGAGGAGGATACCATATATGCGGCGGTCGAGCCGGACGTCCGGATCGGCGTCGCGCTCGACGAGGCCTTCAACTTCTACTACGCCGACCTCTTCGACGTCCTCGCGTCCTGCGGCGCAAAGGTCGTCCCGTTCTCCCCGATCCACGACCGGCTGCCGGAGGCCGACGGCTACATCCTCGGCGGCGGCTACCCGGAGCTCTTCGGGCCGGAACTCGAGGCGAACACTGCGATGCGGGAGGGGCTCTTTGAGGCCTCACGGAACGGCACCCCCGTCTACGCGGAGTGCGGGGGGCTGATCTACCTCACGGAGCGGATGGTGCTTGCCCGTGGGTTCATGGACGCGGAGGAAGAGAGATCCTATAACCTCGCCGGGGTCTTTGCGGGGGAGACCCGGATGCCGACCAGAAGGATGCTCGGCTATGTCGTCGGGACGAGCGCGGCGGGAAGCCCCGTGGGCGAGGCGGCGTTCAGGGGGCACGAGTTCCACTACAGCAGCGTCGACCTTGCGCCCGGGACCCGGTTCGCCTACCGGCTGAGCCGGGGGAGCGGGATCCGGGGGGGATACGACGGTGCGGTCCGGGAGAGGACGCTCGGGAGCTACACGCACCTCCACCCGGTGACGAGCAGAGGGATGCTCGCCCACTTTGTGGGCTGCTGCCGGGGCTGAGGGGCCACCGGCATTACTTTTTCCGGAACTCACGTAAGGGGAGGGGACGCTTCATGCCCCTCGCCGGCCGGCGGCAGCACGAAACGCAAAAGATACAAGCACCTCGATACCACACTATTCCCATGATAATTTACCTTGACGGCAGATACGTCCCGGAGGAGGAGGCGAAGGTCTCGGTCTTCGACCACGGGCT
>JAEWMO010000138.1 GCA_023457135.1 Methanobacteriota archaeon
GTCCGCGAGGACCTGGTGACCGCGCTCATCGCGGCGTTCCTGCTCGAGGAGCATCCGGGGGCGGCGATCCTCTACGATCTCCGGTCGAGCCGGGCGGTCGTCGAGGCGATCGAGCGGGCCGGGGGGAGAGGGGTCCGGTCCCGGGTGGGCCACGCCTTCATCAAGGCCCTGATGCGGGAGGAGGACGCCCTCTTTGCCGGTGAGCTCTCCGGGCACTACTACTACCGGGAGATGGGGTTCGTCGACAACGGGCTCCTGACGATGGTGCTGGTCGCAAACCTCATCGCCGCGAGCGGCCGGCCCCTCTCCGAACTCGTAAAACCCCTCGACCGCTACCCCTCGACCGGGGAGATCAACCTTGCGGTGCGCGACCCCGCGGCGGTCCTCGCGGTGCTCGAAGCGCTCTACCGGGACGCGGACCTCGACCACCTGGATGGGCTGACGGTGGGCTACCCGGCGTGGTGGTTCAACATCCGCCGGTCCCACACCGAGCCGGTGGTGCGGCTGAACCTGGAGGCAGATACAAAGAGCCTGATGGACGAGAAGGTGCAGGAGGTGCTCGCGGCAATCCGGAAGGCCGACCCGGCGGCGCGGGAGGCGTAGGGCCGGTGCCGCAGAACGTATTTATCCTTCGAGGGAGACGTTTATGTGCACCAAGATCTGCGCGGGTTAAGGGGACGGCACGAATCGCTGCCGTCCCCGGACTCCGTGGATCGGGATGTCTGTTTTCGAGCGCATTCAGGTATCTTCCACCGGAGGATCTCTTCCACCGCACCAGCGCCGCATGCCTCACGCAGGAGAACCGTTCAGATCTTCATCGCAAAGGAAGGCTCCGTTAATCCATTGCTTCGCCGGGAGAAGCCCAATTGCCGGCAGCCACAACCTATAAGTATCCGATACCCCACTGTTGCCCGGCAGGCTGCGGCCTGCAACCGGAACGGGGCCGGGTGGATCTTCCGGAGATCGGTATCCGGGATACAACGGGCACCCTGGCCCCGTCCGGGAGAGCAGAACAGTATTGATGTGGTGATGAGAATGGCAGAACAGCAGATGGAGTCCCGGTCCTGGCAGGAGACCATGATCCGGAAGAGCAACAACCAGGAGGAGCAGTTCAACCCCGACAAGATCAGGAGGTCGGTCCAGAACGCCGGAGCAAGCCAGCAACTGGCGGACGAGATCACCCAGCAGATCCAGGGGAGCACGCACAGCGGGATGACGACCTCTGAGATCGACAGCAGCGTCCAGAGTTTCCTCAAGCAGAGGGATTCAAACGCCTACAACAACTGGATGCAGTGGAAGGAGCAGCACCAGAAGACGCAGTAAGAGATATTCTGGAGCGTTCTGCGGGCAGCCTCATGGACAGGTGCCGGAGGCCCATCGGCGGGTTTGCACGGCGGGCTTCCGGGCGTTGCGCCTGTATGGCATGTGGATGCCCTGCAGAACGCGCACAACGTTTTTTATGATCAGAGTACAATGGTTATATGCGGTGAGATTCCGGGAAATCCCGGATATCGAGATAAATACGCCATTTCCAGATTCAGGCCGGCTGCATTACAATTCTCGGGCCCGTAGCTTAGTCCGGTCAGAGCGCCCGGCTCATAACCGGGCGGTCGTGGGTTCGAATCCCTCCGGGCCCATCCGGTTTTGAAGTAACAACGCGCAGAGCGGATGCCCTGCACGATCACGGGCCGGTGTGGGTCTCCCCGTCCCCGGGACACCCCTCTTCCTGCCGGCGGCCGCACCCGGATATCCGGATCGTCTTCCCGTGCACCAGGGCATCGGCGACCTTCGCCCGTGCCTCGTGGAGGTCGCGCCAGAGGGTCTTTCTGGAGACGCCGAGGGCGACGGCGGCCTCCTCCTGCTCGAGCCCCTGGAGGTCGACGAGCCGCAGGGCTTCCACCTCTTCGGGGAGGATGACGACGATCGCATCAGGCCTCCCGCAGAGGGGGCCAAAACAGCGGAACGCCCCCTCATCCCCGATCATCCGCCGGACGCGGGGCCGGCCCCGCCCGCGGCGGCAGCGCCCCTCGCCGGGCTCGCTCGTGCTCATGCTACCATTCTCCTCAAAAAGAGATCCGTTCCCCGTGCAGATAGTGCCTTCGTTCCGGCACCGGGTTGCCCCGGCAGGGCGGGGGGATGGGCCCCCGTTCAGATGAGGGTCAGCCGCGCCTGTGCATACGGACAAGGAAGGCCGCCCCGGCCAGGGTCGCCAGCCCCGTGAGCCACGAGAACGGCAGTCCGGCATACTGCACGGCGGTCGCCGACGCCACGGGCCCGAAGGTCAGGGTGGGGTCGGCGAGGGGGGCCGGGGTCTCCTGCACGACGGTGGCCGCTTCATTGACGCCAGGGGTGCTGCTTTCCGTGGGCTCCGTCACCGTCGCCGTCGGCGTGGGGGTGGTTGACGGGGTGCTGCCCGAGGCGCCGCTCGACGACCCGGAAGAGCCGCTGCTCGTCCCGCCCTTCGTCGCCGCGAGAGCAATCGTGGTCGAGGTGCCGGAGGCGTAGACCGCAGTCCCGGCTGGCACGCCGTCGACGAAGAACGTTATCGTCTCTCCGGCGTCGGTGTCCTCCCCGTTGACGATCAGGCGCTCATCATAGAGCGTCTCCCCGCCGAAGACCCCGGCGTTGGCAAGGGTGAGCGAGCCGCAGTCGCGATCATCGATCCGGGCGGTGATGACGGTCCCGGCGGGCGCCGGGCTCCCGTCGATCGTGGCCGTGCCCGAGAACTCTGCGGGGAAGACCGGGATGGCGGAGGCAGGGGCCGCGAGGGCAAGTATGAGGACGAAGATCCAGGTGATGCGTGTCATGGGTATCACACTCCAAAGGCGCAGAGGGTGCCCGGCCCGGTCATGTAGAGCCAGTAGCCCCTGCCGGGAGTCAAGCCGGTTCAGAAATAGAGCTGTCCGGAAAACCAGTGCAGCCGTCAGCGACAGCCTTCCCTCTTCCGGTGCTTCAGAACCCCTGCCACGACCGTATCGAGATCCCTCTCAAGCAGGGCCTTGCGCTCCCGGGTATAGTCCCCGCTCCCGTGAGAGTAACTTCGGACGAACCGTATCGCATCGGCAGGCCCGAGGCTCTTCACCAGCACCTCAAACCCCCGGGCCCTGATCTCATCAAGCGTCCTCATATCCATCGACCGTCACCTCCATGAGCCACTGCACAGGATTGTATATCCAGATAGGATCTATCCGTTAAATAACCCAGATGAGAGCATCGTCCGCCATGAGCAGTATAGCACCGGCACTCTCAGCAGGTGAGGGTGGCGAACATCGTCTCCCGAACCGGCACTGCCCCTTATGGTCTAGTGGTACGACTTCGCCTACCCACGGCGACGTCATAACCAGCTAGACCATAAGCTCACGCAGAAGTCGGCTGCATACAAGGCCCAACAGTCGTTCCACGCAAGTTTGACCGGGCTCTCGACCCACGGCCCACTCCATCTGTCCTCGCCTTGCCAGGGCGACGTCACAACCAGCTAGACCACGAGCCCATTATGCCCGACCGGGGGCATCCACCGCATTCCGTTGAACTATTCGGAATACCCAAACTGTTGCCCGACCGGGGGGACAACCTATATCCCGCACCCCGCCCCCTCACCGAGCATGCCCGCCGGCATACCGCAGGCAAAAAGCCTCCCCGCCGACCTCGTCGCCGGGACGACCACCGCCCTCGTCGGCATCCCCCAGGTGATGGGGTTCGCTCTCGTCGCCGGGATCAACCCCGTCTACGGCCTCTACACCGCCGCGTTCTCGACGGCGATCGGGGCGTTCCTCACCGGCTCCACCTACCTCAAGGTGATGCTCTCAAACGTCCTCGCGGTCTCGATCTACTCGGTCCTCGCCCCGGTCCCTGAGGCCGACGTCCCCGCCACCCTCTTCGTCCTCACGCTCCTCGTCGGCATCTTCCAGCTCGGCTTCGGGCTCATCAAGGCGGGCAGCCTGACCCGCTTCATATCGAACTCCGTCCTCACGGGATTCGTCACGGGAGCAGCCCTCCTCATCGTCCTCGGCCAGCTCGGCAACCTCACCGGCTACCAGCTCCAGCGGGAGGCGATCCAGCTCCTTGCCATCCCCGACCTCGTCCTCCACGCAGGCGAGATCCAGCCCGAGGCGCTCGCCGTCGGGTTCCTCACCATCGCTCTTGTCCTCGGCTTCCGGCGGGTAGAGCGCCTCCGTCCTGTCGCCCTCCTCCTCCCCGTCATTATCGCGACCCTCCTCGTCCGGATCACCCTCCCGGAGGTCGCGATCGTCGGCGACATCGCCGCGATCCCCGCCGGCCTCCCGGCCCCCGTCATCCCCGACATCACCCTCGCACCCGGCCTCCTGGTTCCGGCGCTCGCGCTTGCCATCATCGGGCTCGTGATGGCCGTCGGGGTCACGGAGACGACCCCCGAGCCCGACGGCACCCTCTCCGACGTGAACCGGGACTTCTCCGGGCAGGGGGTGACAAACATCCTCGCAAGCTTCTTCCAGTGCGCACCGGCGGACGGCTCCCTCTCCGCGACGGCGTTGAACGTCGCCGCGGGGGCAGAGACCCGGGCGGCAAACCTCATCTCGGGCGTCATCGTCGGGGCGGTCATCCTCGTCGCCGGGCCGCTCGCGGAACTCATCCCCCTCCCGGCGCTTGCAGGCATCCTGATCCTTATCGGGATAGAACTCATCTACCAGCCCCGCGAGATCACCTGCATCTGGAAGTACTCCCGCCCGGGACGCTGGGGGATGGTCGCCACCTTCATCTCCACCCAGGTCCTCCCGCTCCAGTACAGCATCTACGTCGGCGTCCTCCTCTCGCTCGTCATCTACCTCGTCACCTCGACCCGGGAGGCGACCGTCGTCCGCCTCGTCCCTGTCGAAGGGGGGATGTTCCGGGAAGTGCCGGTGCCCGACCGGCTTTCCGCCGGCGAGATCACCATCCTCTCGATCTACGGCAGCGTCTACTTCGCCACCCTCCGGGCGATCGAACGGTCGCTCCCGTCCCCGGAGAGGGCGAAAGGCGCCGTCGTCATCCTCGTCCTCCGGGGGAGAACCGAGATCGGCATCGGACTCTTCCGGATGCTGGAGCGCTACGCCCGGCAGGACCGGGCCCAGGGGAGCCGGCTCATCCTTGCCGAGGTCGAGCCCCGGCTTCTTGCGGGGCTCGAAGAGAGCGGAGCAGCCGCGATCATCGGCCGGGAGAACATCTTCCTCGCGACCCCGATCATCGGCGAGTCGCTCCAGGAGGCGATCCGGGCGGGGGAGGCCCTTGTCCGGGCACAAGAGTGAGCCCGCCCGAAAAAGTCTATCTCGTCGGGCGCCCAACCCCTCCCTGTAGATATGACCGCCAGGAACCTCCCCCCACCTGCCCTGATTGCAATCGTCGGGGCCGCGGTCGTCATCGTGCTTGCGGGGATCCAGACAGCCACCCCGATCCTGGGCCCGTTTCTCGTCGCCGTCTTCTTCGCCATGATCACCGCACCCGCCATGGCATGGCTGAAGCGCCGGGGGATGCCGCCGGTCCTCGCCGCCGGGACGGTGGTCGCGGGGCTCATCGCGATCCTCGTCGGGACAATGGCCTTCCTGGGTGCGGCCCTCACGGGGTTCCTCCTCACCCTGCCGCAGTACGAGAAGGCGCTCGAGGCGCAGGTCGCCATGCTCGCGGAGTTCGGCATCGATCCCGCCGGGTTCAGGGTATGGGACTACATCGACCGGGGATACGTCATCCAGCAGATCGCCGGGCTTGCCCAGCAGGTCGGGACCCTGGTCTTTGACGCGGTCATCGTCGCGATAGCGATCGGCTTCCTCCTCCTCGAGGCGCCCCGGCTCGGCGCCGGACTCGCACGCTACCTGGGGGCGGACAGCCCCCCGTTCCGGCACTTCGCCCAGTCGGGCCGGCTCCTCATCGACTACGTCGTCGTCAGGACGAAGGTCAACCTGATCACCGGCGTCGGGACCGCGCTCTTCCTCACCGCCCTCGGGGTCGACTTCGCGGTGCTCTGGGGCTTTGTCGCCTTCGTCCTGAGCTACGTCCCCTACATCGGCCTCATCGCCGCCGCGATCCCGCCCACGCTCCTCGCCCTCGTCGAGTACGGCCCGGCGGGAGCGATTGCCGTCATCGCCGCCGTCGCCCTCATCGACGCCGCCGCCGAGAACCTCATCCTCCCCCGGATGGCCGGGAGGGAACTCGACCTCTCCCCGTTCGTCGTCCTCTTCTCCGTCATATTCTGGGGCTTCATCCTCGGGGCGGTCGGGGTCTTCCTCGCCATACCCCTGACGAT
>JAEWMO010000139.1 GCA_023457135.1 Methanobacteriota archaeon
GCCGGCGATGAGCCCGACAATGACGGCGATAAGTATAATCCTCCTGTAGGGAGTGACGGTTTCCTCGATCTGCATGGAATCTATGAAATATTTTCATACAACTTGATATGTGATTTGATTGATTTCCAGTTGAAGTATATGATTTTTGAATGAACCTCGTTGCCGGACGATTCCTGCCGGCGAGGACATGAAGTGCCTACACGGGAGCCGGAAGCGGGCCTCCCGGTGCACCAGGCGCGGTTTCTATAGCCGGAATCGCCTTTCTATAGCCGGAATCGCCTGATCTGCCGTGAGATTAATTGCATCGCGGGGAAAGAGTTCCTTTGAGCCCGGTATGATCCGGATGCTGCTGTGATCCGCGCACATCCGGTTCCCGCGCCAGCTGCGGCCGGGCACGCCTGTCGTATTCTGCATCGGCCGTCGGGTGACTGGTGGGCGCGCAGCCCGAACCGGGATGCCCCTCCTCCGGCGGTCTTGCACTCCTCCTCAAAATCCGCTGTACATCTTCCGGAGACGCCCCAAAACGCTCCTGCAACTTCCGAACGGCATCTTCCGGGTTACACGGTCATCGTGCGGCGGGAGGGTGAGCCTTCTCGCCAGCGTGCCGTCTGATGGTCCCCGGAGCCGGCTATGTCGGGGGGAGGTGTCGGTTACTGCGGCATCCCGAAGCACTGTACTGCCGGTATCGGCAGCCCGCCCGAGGCGATGTCCGGCATGGAACCGGCGGCTGCGCCGGAAGCAGGACACTGGGCGGCCTTCTCTCCAAAAAACGACATATCTGCCCGGCTAAAATCCGGTTCCTGAGGCTCATTCCAGCGCGCATATTAAACGCGCCGATAGGGCCGTGCATTTCCTGTCGGGGAAGAGGAGACGGCCTGCTGCCGGTGGTCGGGCGCGCCTGCTCCTGAAATACCGCGATCATCACCTTAAAACTACCTATATTCTGCGTGGTCTCCGAACCGATCGCTAACGCGTTATTTATCGATTCTTCATGTTTAACTATGGAAATTAACTTACAGCGACGATAAATGCCCGAAATGAGGTCCCGTCACCGGGACACAGCGATCATTTCGAAACCTATTAATAGCACTCTCAGATTACTGATTAATTAGACCTATACATTCGGATTACTTGATGGTATAGGTAGGACGTTTAGAGAGGTGTATGAAAAATGGTGTTCCATCCTCCAGTTGCTATCGTAGCAAAAGCGGGTGACGCAGGCAAGTACAAGGTCGGACTGCCGGCCTGGAACATGGTCCTGCGTGGTGTCCTGTCGGGAGCCTTCATCGCCATGGGTGCTGCTCTGGCGACGGTCTGTTCGACCGGTATCATGGCATCCGACGCTGCGATGAGAATGGGTTTCGCAAGTGCCGGTATGTCCCAGTTCATCCTGGGAGCTGTCTTCCCTGTTGGGCTTATCATCACGATTATGACTGGTGCTGAGCTCTTCACCGGCGACGCGATGCTCGCCCCCATGGCGGCGTTCATCCACAAGATTAGCTGGGTAAGCGTGCTCAACCTCTGGGTCTGGGTATATATCGGAAACCTCATCGGGTCGATTATCTTCGCGTATATCATGGCCTACGGTCCGTTCTCCAGCTTTGATGCCACCGGAGCCGCAACGATTACCGCGTTTGGTACAAGAGCAATCGCCATAGCAACCGCAAAGACGAGTTACGTCGGCGCTGCGGCCCTCTGGTCGGCCTTCCTCAAGGCAATCGCCTGTAACTGGCTCGTCAACCTTGCTGTCCTGCTCGGTATCTGCGCTGACGACGCGATCGGTAAGATCGTCGGTATCTGGTTCCCGATCTTCGCCTTCGTTGCCAGCGGGTTCGAGCACTGCATTGCAAACATGTACTTCATCCCCGCAGGTATCTTCTGCACGGGCATCGACCCCACCAAGGCGGTTGAGACGCTCAACTGGGTGACCATGTGGACCAACAACATCATTGTGGTCACACTCGGCAACATCGTCGGAGGTCTGTTCTTCGTCGGTGTCCTCTACTGGGTCGCGTTCAGAAAGGAAATTGCAGCCCTTAAGTAACCCTGATTAACGATGCAAATCGGAGATGTTAGAGTGAGGGTGACGGCCGTTACGGTGGCCGTCTTCCTCTTTTTTATGGCCCTGGTCTTGCTGTTCGCCTACGCTTCCGGGGATTTGTACGTACTGGTCTGGGGAGTTCCCACGGCCGTCATGCTGCTTCTCATTCCCCTGGCGCTCAATTACATGAGCCAGAAGCAGTATGCGTCGCTGGTGCCGATGTATGAAGCGGAATCAAAAAACGCCCGTATTCGGGAGATTAATTTAAACAGACTCGGCGAACCGGTTCGGATAAAAGGCGTCGTCGAGCGGGTCTACTTCCAGTTCCTCAACCGGCCGCAGTACCTTGTCGCCGACCGGACCGGTGAGATATCGGTCAAGATGTTCACCTCGGCGGCAGAGGACGTCAAGAAAGGTGATGTGGTCGAGGTGCTCGGAACCGTCGTCAAACGCTACATCATGACCGGGGATGCAGTCATCAACTGTGTCTCGATCAGAAAGGTAGAGAAGAATCAGTGATCCTGACGCCCATGCGGCGCCAAGCAATCCAGTGAAGGGACGGCGGAAACGGAATTGTTTCCCGCCAAAACCTCCTTTGTCTGTTGCCGTTAAAATGCCGTCTCGAGACCGTCGTTGATCGGCTTTCTTTCCGGTCTTCCATTAAGATCGCGAATGTAGTCCTCGAAGAGATGGATCCGGGTGCTCACCGGGAAGGGGATCCCGATGGTGCTGATGACCGCTTCTCCCGCTTCGAGTGTCTGAATCTCTGTGTCCAGACGGGAGAGGTCCTGTTTTGCGCTGCTCGCGATGATATCGCGGTCTCCGCGGTCCGAGAGCCCCATCACCACGAAGGTGTTCAGCTGGGCAAGGACCCGGGCGTCGATGTTTTTAGGCTGCTGGGTGACCACGCAGAGCCCGACACCGAACTTCCGCCCTTCCATCGCGGCCTCCCGGAATATCCGGGTGCTTCCCGTTCCGGGCCCCAGCACCCGCTGGGCCTCCTCGATCGTGATCAGCACCTGTTTTGGCTCCTCTGCGCTCTTCGCGTCTTCGCCCTGGTGGTCGCGCATGATCCTGCGGGTTATGATCGAGAGGACGAAGAGCTCGCTCTGCTCGCTCATGCCGGGGATATCGATCAGGACGACCTTGTTCTGGTGGAGCGCCTTCATGATGTCCGGGATCGAGGAGCCCTGCTTCCGGAGGAATCCCCGGTTCCGGTTGAGCATCCCCGTGATCCGGCGCTGCATCACGGAGAGCGTACTCGCGGAGAAGTTCTTGAGGTCTTTTGCGATCCCCTTGTGCGGGCCGGCGTAGGTGTCGGCATCGAAGGTTGCAGGGTCGATTCCCTGGAAGAACTCGATCACCTCTGAACCGGGCCTGTCTGCGAGCATCTCCACGATCTCGTGCTGGGGCGGGGAGTGCTCGTAGAGGAGGAGAAGGTCGGGCATCCGGAAGTCATCGTAGTCGAGATAGAGCTGGTCGAGGAAGTACCTCTTCCTGAACGACTCCGGCCGTGTGGAGAAGACCGAGAGGCCGTCCCGCCCTGCCTGATAGTGCAGGAGGCCCAGTGTAGCCTCCCCGCTCGATGACCGCCCGCCCGCCACGTACTCGCCGTGCGGGTCGACGATGAGGAGCCCGAACTCCCGGGCCTGCATACAGGAGGCACAGAAGACCTTCATGAAGTTGCTCTTTCCCATGCCGGTCGTCGCAAAGACGCCCATGTGCTGCCGCATCACTGCCGCATGGAGCGCCACCCGCACGTCCTGCAGGACGTCCTGGCCGGTCTTCATCAGGCCGACCTCGATCCCGCCCATCACCTGGCGCAGGAACGCAAAGTCCCGGGATTCCGGCTGCTCGACGCGTGAGAACTTTGCAGGAAGCGTTCGGGGTTTCCTGAATGCACCGTCTTTCCCGACATAGCCGAGGGGGATCGCCTCGACCAGGATGAAGACGTCCTCCCCGATCCCGTAGAAGTGCTCGGTATGGGGGCGCGTGTCCCACTTCGGGTCGGAGAAGTTGCACTCGTGGAGGAGGTCGCTGACCTTCGCAAAGAACGTCAGTCCCTTGACACTGTCAGTGATCTTCAAGACATCCCCGAGGTAGAGTTCCTCGTTGTGGGGAACGGCAAACCGGTAGCTGAGCACCCGGTCCCCGATCAGGCGGTATTTCGAGGCGTCGTCGCCGTCAATATCGATCAAACTCATCATGGTAGTCACCGAAGATGCCGGTATAGTCGGCGAGGTTCATGCCGAGCAGGTCCATTCCCCGGATGATATCCTGGCGGACCTGCTCGACTGCATCTCTCCCGATCTTGGTGGTCAGGTGGGCGTCAAGAAGCGGGTAGGGGTAGCCCGTGACCCTGCCGTCGTCGGCAAAGAACGCAAGCGCGGAGAAGACCCGGTCTACCTTCTCAGGGCTGTAATACCTGGGGATCTCCACCTTGAACGCCCGCTGCGCCCGCCGGTGGAGCCGGGCGACGTACTGTTCGCCCCGCTGCTTCCAGGGATAGGTACCCCGGCGGTCGATCAGGCCCCCGGCGGCGGAGACGCAGAGGTACCAGGGTTCGGGGATGGAGAGATCCCGGGCAAGCCTCTCCGCCGCCGGGACGATCGGGTATCCCCCGCCCCAGGTGAGGGACGTCCGTTTCGTCACCGCGGCGATGAGCACGCCCCGGAGGTTGCAGAGGTTTAAGAGGTTCTCGATGACCTCGTCGTGGCTTGCGTGGCGGACCTGGAGCGCGCCGTCGAGGATGATGAGATCCCCGGCATCGAGTTCCGCCGCCATCTCCATCGCGGCCCAGTACTCGAGAGTATCCCGCATGACGGCGGTGTTCCTGACCGGGTCGTCGTGGTCGAGATGCACCTTCGGGGAGCAGTGGAAGCAGTCGTAATAGAGCGCGTCGAAATCCTCGTTCCCGGCGCCCGGGTTGACCGTGACGACATGGAGAGGCGTTGTCCGGTGGTAGAGGCGGGCACCGCCGGCATACGCGCTGACCGATGCCCTGACGGCAGCAACGGCAAAACTGCCGGCGTCGAGGATGATGCTGTTGCTTCCGTCCACCGCGCAGACGGCGCCGTCGAACTCGGTCCGGCAGTGCCGGTAGGAGGCTGCGTCAAACCCGCCCGCAACCGAGAACTGCCCGGCAAGGTCCTCCGGGACGGACTCCCGGATTCTCCCGGCGATCCGCTGGATTGCGTCCAGGTAGAGCGTCTTCTGGTCCGTCATTCGAACTCCCTGACCCGGCTAGCCTGGTCTGCGCCCATCTCGACCATAAACGTCGTCGAGAACTCGTCCTGGACCTCGGTGATATGGGAGATGAGGAGGATCTGCGGGAAATGGGCCTCCTGGGTCCGGAGCGCCCGGAGAAGGTTGTTCCGCCGCCCTTCATCCTGGCTCCCGAAGATCTCGTCAAAGATCAGGAACGTGGAGTCGTGCACGCTGTTCACCTCGGCGAGGAACCGCGAGAGGGCGACCCGGAGGGCGATGGCGATATCGTCCTGCTCTCCGCCGCTGAACCGGTCGGCCGGATAGTCGTCCCCCATATCGTGGACGAGGACCGTGAAGTCGTCATCGAGCATCACCGTCCCGTAACGTCCGTCGGTGATCTCGGCAAGCACCCTCCCCGCCTCCTCCTCGATCCGGTCCCTGACCACCTGCAGGAGATAGTCGGTGTAGTCCCGGATAAGCGACCGGGTCAGTTTCAGGCGCCCGATCTCCTCGGTGAGTTCCTCCTGCTGCCGGATGAGGTCATCCGCCCGGGCGAGCCTTCCTGCCGTCTCTTCGGCCTCCGCGTTCAGGCTGCCGAGGCGTGCGGTGATGGCGTATTTCTGCTCCAGTGCGGCCGAGAGGTCGCGCTCGCGGGTGAGAAGTGCCTCCTCTGCTGCCGCGACCTGCCGCTCGTCGAAGTTGAGGTCCCTGATAGCCTCCCCGACACGGAGCCGTTCGGCCTCACGGCTCGCGAGGAGTTCCTGTTTTGCCTGGAGGGCCTCAACGAGTCTCGGGACCTCCTCGAGGCGGACGCGGAGTTCAAGCGCTCTCCGGTAGGCGGCCTCAGCGCGGCTGCACTCCTCACCGAGGCGCGCAAACCGCTCCGGGTCGAACGCGAGGCGCTCGAGTTCGTCCCGGATGGTGCGCAGCCTCTCCCTGAGCCCGTCTGCCCTGGCGGCAATGGCTCCCCACTCCTCCTCGAGGGCCGGCCTCCGCGCAAGGCGGGTCCGGGCCTCTGCGTATCCCCGGCATGACGCCTCAAGCGTATCTGCCTCCGCCTCCAGGCGCTGCCGGAGCACCGGGTCGAACCCGAGCCGGGAGATCTTCGCCTCGGTCTCTTCCTTACTGGAGAGGTAACCCTCGACATCGGCGATGAGCCGCTGCCGCGTCTCCTGGAGGGCGGGGAGGCGGCTGCACGCGCCCCGGAGGGTGTCTGCCGCCGCCTGCTTCCCCGAAAGTTCCTGGATCCGCTCCTTCAGGACAGCATGCGCCTTCGGGTCGTAGTCTTCCACGCCGAGTGCCCGTATCGCGGCACGGCGCTCGTCGGCCTCGGCCTGCCACCGCCGGAGGGCTTCCGAGGCCTGCCCGTAGCGGGACGCGTAGAGCGCGTGCTGCTCTTTTAAGCGCTGGCAGGCGATGCGCTGCTCCAGAAGGTCTTTCAGTGCGGCGGCGAGGCCCTGGCGGTCTTGAGTCGCCCTCGCGTGCTCGTGTTCGAGGCCTGCAAGCGTCTTCTGCAACGATTCGCTGGCCGCGGCAAAATCGCCGACCAGATCCTCGTAGTGCTCGCCGAGGCTCTGGTGGCATGTCGGGCAGGCGCCTTCGGGGCCCGCGGTGAGGATCTCCGCCTGGTGCTCGGCAAGCCGCCGGATCTCTTCGCGGATAGCCTCCTGGCGTTCAGCGCATGCGCTGAGCCGCGAGGCAAGATACTCCTTTCTGCTCTCCGCAGACTCGATCTGCTCCTCGATATCGCCCATCGCGGCGAGTTGCCGCGCAAGTCCGGCGATCTGGCCTTCGATCAGGCTCATCTCAACTGAAGCGGTGCGGACCTCCTGGAGGCACCGCTCTTCCTGCCGTGCATACTCCGCTGCCGAGAGGAACACCTCTTCACGGGCCCGGAGGGCGTCAAGACCGCTGACCTCCGCCTCAAGCGCCTGAAGGTTCCGCGCCTTCTTCTCGATCTCCTCGATCTCCTGCCGGTTCTCTATGACGCGCCGCTTGGTCTGGACGAACCGCTCGTCCATGCGGGCAAGTTCTTCCCGGAGGGCGTCGTATTCCGGCTGGAGTTCAGCCATCGCCGCAATACGCTCGCGGAGGGCCTGCCATTCCGCGACCTTCGGTGCAAGCGCGGCAACCGTCTTCTCGTCCTCTGCGAGCGCAGCGAGTTCAGCCTCAAGGCCTGCGCGGCGGTTGCCGTAATCGCGTATCTGCTCATCTGCAGCGTTCGCTTCGAAGGTCAGGTGCTCTGCGGCGGCCTTCTCCTCCGCCATCGCGGCGAGTTCCGCTTTTGCCGGCTCGTAGCGCCCGGCGAGGAGAGCGAGGTCTTCGAGTTCGGGCTGCAGTCTCCTGCGTTCCGCGATCTCCGCCTCCCTCTCCCCGCACTCGGTGCGGAGCCGTGCGATCTCCCCGGCGAGCACCTCATCCTCCCGTGCAAGGTGCAGGTAACGGTCGCGCACGGAAAGGAG
Source organism: Methanobacteriota archaeon (assembly GCA_023457135.1). Classification (GTDB taxonomy): domain Archaea; phylum Halobacteriota; class Methanomicrobia; order Methanomicrobiales; family Methanoculleaceae; genus Methanoculleus. The sequence continues at coordinate 7,711 of JAEWMO010000139.1, forward strand.
CCGGTCACGCTCGCGCCGGGCATCGTCGAGCCTCCCGGCGGCGTTCTTCTCCCGGGCTCCGGCCTGCTCCGACTCCTCTTCGGTACGGGAGAGTTCTGTCCGGAGCGCCGCGAGACGGTCGCGAACCCCGGCGGCGTCGAGTTCCTGGAGGCGGCCGGAGATCTCCCGGAGGGTTCCTTCCCGGGTGTCGGTGATCTTCTTTAACTCCTCCACGCTGTCCTTCCTGAGGTAGTCGATGCCGAGCACCTGCATGAACCAGTCCTTCCGCGACCCGGCCCTGCTCTCGAGCAGGGTGAGGAGCTCCTTCTGCCCGGCGTAGATGGTGTTCCGGAAGTCCCCCGGCCCCATCCCGACGGCCCGCTGGACCTCCTCGGCCACCTTCTGGACGCTGTTCGCGAGGAGTCTCTGGTTCAGGTAGAGGTTCGCCTCGTGGAGGTTGGAGGAGGCGCGGCGCTTGAATTTGCGGACGACGGCGTACTCGTTGCCGCCGGCGATGAAGTCCAGGCGCACCTCGCAGGTATCCTGCGGGCCCGCAAAGGAGCTGACGATGTAGTTCCCGTCAAGCCCGGTCCCCTGGAGACCGTAGAGAGCAAAGAGGATGGCACTGACGATGCTGCTCTTGCCGGTCCCGTTGTTCCCGACGATGCCGGTTATCCCGTCCTGGAAGGTGATCTCCTGGTCGCGGAACCGCTTGAAGTTCCGCATCCGGAGTTTATTCAGCAGCATTCTCGACCTCTTTGTGGCGTGCGATCACAGAGCGGAGGACCTCCGTCCCTGCCCTCTTCACGTACTCTTCGTCGCCGGGGGCAAGGTGCTCCTTCTCCACGAAACGCTCGAACTCGGCGACGTAGTCGAGGCCGGCGAGCGAGTCCTGGTAGAAGATCCGGGACGGGTCGTCGGCGGCGAGCACCTGCAGTTTGAGATCCAGCATCCTGCTCCGGACCTCCGCGAGGGCTTTCTGGTCGAGTGCACGGAGGGTCTCGCGGCGTATTCCGTCGAGCGTGATCTGGCAGATCGCCCGGAAGGCCTTCTGGCCAGCGTTGTCGGCCGCAGCGAGGACTTCGTCCACGACCTCGCGGGCGGAGAGGCCGTCGCAGTTGATTCGGCCGAGGCTGATCATGGGGGTGCGCGGGAGGTCGATGTGCCCGACATCCCCGGACGCGAGATCCACGGCGAGGCCCCCCTTGGTCTCTGTGATCTCGCCGTAATTGCAGTATTCAAGCGAGCCGCTGTACCAGGCGTTGTCGGCGACCTGCACCTGGCCGTGGAAGTGGCCGAGCGCTATGTAGTCGAACCGGTCGGAGAGGATCGTCGCGTCCAGCTCGTGCTCGGCGACGGTGTGGAGCCGCCGGTCCTTCAGGGTGCTCGCAAGGCCGTGGGTGACGAGGACGTTCGTGCCGCACGAGAACTCGATCCCGTCAAACGCCCTCCGGTAGCCTTCAACCTCAAGCATATTTGGTATCAGGTGAAAGACCGTGTCCCCGAGCTCGACCTGCCGGTAGCGGTTATGGTGCGCTACATAGAGGCCGGTCGCGCGGTAGCCGCCCCGCTCAAGCACCTCGAACGGCGACGCCGTGTACCGGGTCTTCGCCATGCTGTGGTTGCCCGCGACCACGAGCACCGGGATTCCCGCGTCCTGCAGGCGGGAGAGGGCGTCGAGCGCCGTCGTGTACGCGCGGGTCTTGGGTTTGACCTGGTGGAAGAGATCCCCCCCATGGACGAGCGCATCGGGGCGCATCGCGATGATCCGGTCGACGGCGGCAAGGAAGTTGTCGTAGATGAGTTGTTCGCGCAGGTTCATCCCGGTATCCGGATCAACCCGGTTAAATGCCGACAATCCGAGATGCGTGTCTGCTATGTGAACTATTTTCATGCCCAATTAGTCTCCGTGCTCCTTGAGTATAAATGCCTGATCTGCGTGGTGCGAAAGTGTCCGGAATCGGGCCGATGCCCGGAATACGCGTAACCTAATATATCCTCACTGATATTTGTATGGTGATCTCGTGTCAAAACGAGCCGTTGATGCAGTTTTTCAGGCACTCTTCCTCCTCTCCGACGTCCGGTTCCTGCTGCGGGAGACCGCTCCGCAGCATGAGTTTGATGATGAGCAGAAGAAACGTGCCGCAACCACGATTGAGAAGGTGAAGCGGCAGATTGCAATCATCGAAGAGGAGCTGATACAGTGAAGTGCGCAGTCGATATCGATGCCCGCGACGTCGAGGAGATGTACATCAACATCGACCCCATCCAGGCGGGCGGGCGGCTCACCGCCGAGGCCATGAAAGCGGCGATCTCGTTCGGCGACGGCTACTCGGTCTGCGACAACTGCCGCAACCCCCCCAGGCTCGACTATATCAAAAATCCTCCCATAGCGCAGTTCCATGCGGATCTTGCCGCGTGGCTGAACATGGATACGGTGCGGGTGGTGCCGGGTGCGCGCCGGGGGTTCCAGGCGGTCGCCTCCACGCTCGTGGAGAAGGGCGATCCGGTCATCGTCACGGCGCTTGCCCACTACACCGAGTTCATGGCGGTCGAGGCGGCCGGCGGGATCCCGCGGGAGATCCCGAAGGACGATAAGAACCATATCACCGCGGATGCCGCCGCAGAGAAGATCGAGGCGGTGATACGGGAGTTCTCAAAGACTCCGCCGCTGCTCTTCGTCGACCACGTCGACTACCAGTTCGGGAACGTCCACGACGTCGCGGGGATCATCAGGGCCGCCCACCAGTACGACGTCCCGGTCCTCGTCAACGGTGCCTACACGGTCGGGACCATGCCCATCGACGGCAAAGCCCTCGGCGCCGATTTCATCATCGGGTCGGGCCACAAGAGCATGGCGGCTCCGGCGCCTTCGGGTCTTCTCGCGACGACGAACGAGCACGCGGAGCGGGTATTCCGGATGACGCAGGCGAAGGGCGACGTGACCGGCAGGACGTTCGGGATGAAAGAGATCGAGATGATGGGCTGCACCCTGATGGGCGTCACCGTCGTCGGGATGATGGCCTCCTTCCCCCACGTCAAAGAGCGGGTCCAGCACTGGGAGACCGAGGTGGCGCGCTCGCAGGCGGTCACGGACGCCCTCCTCTCCATCGAGGGGACGAAGGTCCTCTCCGATTACCCCCGGAAGCACACCCTGACCCGGATCGACACCCGCGAGTCATTCGATAAGGTTGCAGAAAAGCACAAGAAACGCGGGTTCTTCCTCGCAAGCGAGATGAAGAAGCGCGGGATCACCGGCGTCATCCCCGGCTCCACGAAGGTCTGGAAGTACAACACCTTCGGGCTGACGGAGAAGCAGATCCGGCATGTGGGAGAGTCTTTTGTCGGGGTTGCGCGGGATAACGGGCTGAATATTCTCTAAAACCTCGAATTTTTTTGACCGGTGCGTGCAGGTTGGGGGCGCTGTCTGAGTTATCGTATCTCTAAACTATGGAGGATCCGTAAGCCGTCCTCGCTTGTGTATATCTATTATCGGTCAGAAGCGGCAAAGCCCGGTACAGTGGACCGTGAGGACTGCGCACCTTCGCACCTGCGGTGTTCAAACTCCGTTCCTGAAGGAACGTCGTTCTCTGGTGCTCGATCTCCTGCCCCCGCACCTAACGGTGCTCAAGCTCCGTTCCTCCGGAACGTCGCACCTTCGGCCAGTCGCTTATCGCCACGCACTGCCCCCGCCCCAGGGGGCGGGGGAGGAGCGCGAAGCGCGGGTGGGGTGGGGGTCACAGGTATAGCCTTACGGGGTAGAGACAGGGGAGGGGGATTCTCCCCATTCGCACCTATCGGTGCTCAAGCTCGCTATGCTCGCACTCCCCGTCAGCCCCACCCCGCGTGGCGATATCCCTTCGAAATCCGTGTAATGGGCTGAACTGACATGGACTGAACCGGCAAAGGGGTGTGAGGAAATCCCAGAGAAAAGAGACTGGGGAGGAATAGAGCTTTGAGCACCTGCCTGTGCAGGTTCCTAAGGTTCAAAGTGCCACACCTGTTGCAGCCGGCCCTTCACCGAACCTCTCCGACCTCCCCGTTCTTCGCCCGGTACACCTGCACCGTCTCCGCCGCCCGTTCCGCGAGGCCCGCAACCCCGATCTGCTCCTCGATCTTCGCGATCGTCTCCGCGGGCGCCGCCGTCGAGGGATAGCGGGGAGCGACCGCGCAACCGACGTCCCCCGGATGGGCCTCGAACGTCCCGATGGCGCGGGCGCGCTCGATGATCTCTTCCTTGTCAAAGCCGATCAGCGGCCGGAGGACGGGGACAGGCGTCGCCGGGGCGATCACCGCCATGTTCGCCAGCGTCTGTGAGGCCACCTGCCCCATGTTGTCGCCGTTGACGAGCGCGTAGGCGCCGCGCCCTTCGGCGATGATGCCCGCCACCCGGAGCATGAACCGCTTGCAGAGGATGCACCGGTAGCGCGGCTCTTTTAAGGCCGTGATCACCTCAAAGAATGGCTCCATATCGACGACCAGGAGGTCGAGCGAGTGCCCGGGAACCCACCGGGAGAGCCGGGCGTGGTTCGCGAGGACGTTCCGTTCCACATCCGCCCCCGCAAAGCGCCCGCCCTGCATGTTGATATGCACCATCCGGCACCCCCGGCGCATCATCAGCCACGACGCAACGGGCGAATCAATCCCCCCTGAGAGGAGCGTCATAACCTCCCCCTGCGTCCCGTAGGGAAGCCCTCCCGGCCCGGCAATCCTCTCGTCGTAGACGAGGCCCCCGAACTCCCTGGCCTCCACGAAGATCTCGTAGTCGGGTGCCGTCAGGTCGACCCTCGCCTCCGGGATGCGGTCGAGGACGGCCGAACCGACCTCAGCGCCAAGGGTCTGGCTGTTGAACCCCTCGACGCCCGACCGGCGCGCCCGGACGGCAAACGACATCCCCGGCCGGAGGCGCCGCTCCGCACGCTCGACGGCAGCGGCCGAGAGCCCCTCGATATCGGGGGTCGTCATCGTACAGACGCTCGCGCTCGCCACCCCGAACGTCCGCGCGGCCACCCGGGCGATCCGCTCCGGCTCGTCGCCGAAGATCAGGACCCGCCCCCGGGGTGTCTCAAACCGGTGGGAGATCCCCTCGCCCTCCAGCGCGAGCCGGATGTTCTCCGTCATGATCGATATGAACCGCCGTTTCACCGGCTCGCTCTTGAGGAATATCTCGCTGTAGCGTATCGTCACTGCTTCCACAAATTCGCACCTCCTTCCCGGTAGCCCCCGCGGGCTATTGCAACATCCTCAAAGCCGAGGTCCTTCACTGCTCCGAGCAGTTCCTCAAGCCTCCCGTGATATGCCGGGTCGGCCTCGATGGAGGCTCTACGGCCGCCGGTACACCGGACCCGGAGGGTTCCCGGGATCTCCCGCGCGAGGAGGGCCTCCGCGGCCGCGACGAGTGCGAGGCACTCACGGCTGACCGGCTCACCGGTGGGGATGCGTGTCGCAAGGCACGCGGACGGCGGGCGGATCGGTATCCCGAGCTCCCCGGCAAGCGCCTCGATATCCGTCTTCCCCATACCACACTCCGCAAACGGGCTCCTGATCCCGAGTTCACGGAGCGCCTGCATCCCCGGCCGTGCACCGGGCCGGTCGTCGGCATGGGTCCCGTCGACCACCGTCCGGCACCCCTGCCGCTCCGCCTCGCGGCTGACCGCTTCCATCAGCACCCGCTTGCAGACGTAGCACCGGTCGGGCTGATTCTCCCGGACTGCGGGGATATCGAGCATATCGAGCGCTATCACGACGTGCGGGAGACCCAGGCGTTTCGAGAGATCCTGTGCTGCCGCAAGTTCCCCGGGAGGAGTGAGACCGGTATCGACGCTGACAGCGATCGCCCGGATGTTGTGCTGCCGGGCAACGGCCAGCAGCACCGAACTGTCCGTCCCCCCGGAGAGCGCGACCGCAATGGGTTCATAGGATTTCAGGAGCGGAGCAAGCCCGCAGTCTCTCGCCATCTGCTCTTCTTATGCTCGCTCGTTCTACATGAATGTTCGCGAATCGCGGCAATTTAAGCCTTCCCTGCAATGAGCAAATGATTTTTAACAGAGGCACTCCGAATGTGTACTGATATGGCGAAGAAAGCGAGTGCCAAACAGGCAGAACCCATGAAACTCTTCTATATTTTTTACAATCAGGAGCGCTGGGACAACTGGATAACGACACTGGAGGGTGCAAACTTTGAGCCCGCCGAGGGCGAAGAGGTCTCCGAGGGCGAGCAGATGCTCTACAGTTTCACCGAGGATATCACGCTCTCGGTCTTAAAGATCATCCGCCTCTACCAGAACGGCCGGTTCACGAAGGAGGAGGCCACGGAGAAACTCGACGACGTGGAACTGATCGTCATGACCGGCCTCCCCGAAGGGGAACTCGAGGATATCATCGGGTCGCTCCAGCTCTCGCTGCTGGTGCTCTTCACCGCCTGCCGGAAGTATCTCGAGGGCGAGTTCGATAAGGATATCAAGACGCTCGTGAAGAAGGGGCGGGGGCTCGATGAGGAGAACCTTGAGGAGGCGCTCGAGGTTGCGGCAAATATCGGGGCCGCCGTTGTCGACGGCGCCACATGCTGCGCGAAGTACATCAAGGACGACGCGGAGAACCCCGGCCTCTTCGACGAGTGGCTCATCGAGATCGAGAATATGAGCAACGCCATGAAGTCTCTCGCCAAGTTCGACGAGGAGCCCGGAGAAGCCTCGTGATTGCGGATAAGGCCCGGTTTCGGGCGGCACGGAAGCTGGAGCGGGCTGCAGGGTTCCGGCTCCCCGACCATGTCTTCTCGGGCGCGTTTCTTGAGTCGCTGGGGAAGGCGATCAACTTCGAGAACCTTGACAGAAGGATGCAGGAGCAGCTCCTCGCCTTTTTCCGCGACTTCATGGACTGCAAGTGCAAGAACGCTCCCTTCTGCGGCTGCCCGGAGCGCAAGTTCACGCTCACCATCATCGAGTTCAGAGAGATGGGCCTCGATCACCGCCAGATCAGTGCCCACCTCCTCGACGAATACGGGATCGACCTCTACCCCGCCGACATCCTGAGTTTCCTCGAAGACTCCGTCCACATGCTCGAAGCGATACGGGACGTCGCCGAGTTGCAGGGGCGCGAGAAACTGGCAGAGAGCGCCATCGAGCATATCAAGCAGATCGAGCACTAGGGCACGGTCCCTGTCCGGGGGAGAGGGATCTTTCCCGGGACGCCGGTCAGAACCGTCTCTTCTCCCTGTCGACCTCGAAGTACCTCTCCGGGAGCATATACCCGATAAAATAGTTCAGCCTCAGGATGAGGTTCTCCGGGTAGGAGAGGTCCAGGCCGTTCATGGGGAGCCCGATGACTGCGCCCCCAAGGACGGACTTGCATATTGAGGCCCGGAACCCCTTCCGCTGCCTGAGGCCGGCCCCCAGCCACCGCCACCGCATCGTATTGGAGACGTTCCCGAGTTCATGATGGTGGTTCGCAAAGACGGGCAGGATATACCATCGAAGGTCCTTTCCAGCCAGATATTCGGCATAGAGAGCGTCTTCTCCGCTTGAGAGCCCGTCGAGGGCTGTGCACGCCACCACGCACTGCCGGAGCGTCACGCAGCAGCCGAATGCCCCGTTGCCCCCGAGCAGCGAGATCGGCCCGGACGGCCGCCTGATATAACCGTCGTCGTAAAGCGCACCGATCACTCCTGCATCGGGATATCGTCCTTCCGCCGAGGCCTGCAGGACCTCTTCCCACTCCGGGAGAAGTTCCACATCGGAGTCGACGAAGGCGACGAGGTCTGTTTGGGCCTCGCATGCCCCGAGCCTTCTTGCGGCCCCGAGGGTCGTGCCTGAAGTGATGATGTCGCAACCGTATTCCCCGGCGATCGCCGTGGTCCGGTCGGTCGAGTGCTTATCGACGACGATGATCCTGTTCGGGTGCCCGTGCTGCCGGATCGACGAGAGCGTAAGCTCCAGCGTTGCGTCGCTATTCCAGGTAGGGACGATGTAATCGATGCTCTCCATGCCGTGGCAGCCCCCCGGCCTATCGGGTTTCATCTCACATAGGTTTGTCGTCACACACGGCGGGAGGATGATGGAGTGGGTTCTGGCTTATCCCGTCCCGCCCGGTCTCCGCATCATGGGGCAGACATTGCACCCCGCCATCTCCCCGAAGCAGAAGAGGAACCGGTCCTTGATACTCGTCGGCAGTTGCGCCTCGGGGATGGGTTCGAACCCCAGTTTCCCGTAGAACCCGATCAGGGGAAGGGTAGAATGGATGTAGATCGTCTCCGAGCCGCATTCGTCGAGGAGTTTCTGTACGGCTTCACGCGCATATCCGCCTCCACGGTATTCGTCCAGGGTGAAGACGCAGTCCATCTCGAGGCCGACCGGGTGGCGGGTGCAGCGGGCTGTCGCCGCAAGGTTGCCGTCGATAAAGACACCGAAGATCCTCTCGCGTGCGGGATCGGCTTTCTGGTCCCGGTAATGCGTCCAGACCTTCTCTGCAAGCGGGAACTCTTCGCGTCTCAGTTCGCGAACTTCTTTCTTCATCGTCTTCCTCTCGTATTGATACAGATTGCCGCGCTGCTATTTCAACCAGACGGGTGCGGCTCCCCTGCATGCCGGGGAGGTGATTTGGGACCGAGATCCGCTTTTCAGAGCATGCCCGGCCAGGGGAGCCCGAATTTCCCGGCAAGTTCCTTCAGTTCGTCGTGGATGCCTGCATCAATCCGGAGAAGGAGCAGGAAGTAGATCAGCCCGCCGAGAGCGACTGCTGCAAGGACGAGAACGACGTTCGTAAGCGGGAAGAGGTACGAGAAGGCGATGATGAAGGCCGCCATCGCAAGCGCGGCAAGGACGATGCTCGCCACCGGGCGGGGCTCTATCCGCACCGGGATGCTCCGTGAGAGGGCGCGATAGGCGAGTGCCGCGTTCAGCACCATCGTGGCGAGCGTGGCCGCCGACGCCCCGACGATACCGTAGGCCGGGATGAGGAGGACATTCAGGCCGATGTTTGCGATAACCGCGATCGCCGTCACCCGGAATGAGTCGCGTGGCCGGTCGAGAGCATTCAGGCACATCGTCTGGAGGAACATGAATACATGGCCTATCTGGACGAGCAGGAGGATCGCGAGCGCCCCCGCCCCGGCGGTGGCTGACGCCGTGTAGAAGAAGTAGAGGAGCCGTTCGCCGAGGAGCCAGCCACCGACGGCGACCGGGACCGCAAGGAGGAGCGAGTAGGTGAAGGCACGGGCGAGCGCTCTCTCCACCGAAACGAGGTCGTCCTGCTTTCCCCAGTAACTGACCTTTGGAAAAAGAGTGGTATGGAGCGCTATGGTGACGAACGTCGCTATCGATGTGAGCTGGAGCGCCACGCGGTAGATGCCGACGTCGGTATCGGTCAGGAAGTGGCCGATCATGATCGTATCAGCATACGAGAAGACAAGGTAACCGCTTGCGCTGAGGAACGTCCAGAACGAGAAGGCAAAGAGGCTCCTGATGTGCGAGGCGCGGAACCGTGCCGGCGAAAGTTCGAGGAACCGGAAATTGAAGAGCCCTGATGCGAGGAGCCCGGCGACGAATCCGCCGGCGAGCCCCGCGATGCCGTAGCCGAGGATGACCGCGGCGACCTGGACGATTATTCTTACCAGTGTATCGAGTAGACCGCCGATCTGGTTGATGCCGACCTTTCCCGTGCCGTAGACGCTGTTTGAGGCGATATTCGTGAAGACACTGACGACCAGCGCGAGGATCAGCCAGGGGAGTACTCCCGATGACATGAGATCGGTGAGGTACGGCTGCGCGATGAAGAGGAAACCCACCGAGACGGCCAGCAGCATCACCCGGAGGAAGATGAACGCGGTGAAGAATGCGTTCTGGTCTTCACCCTCGCTGATCCGCTTTACCGCGGCGCCTCCGAACCCCCCGTCCCCGATCAGGTTGAAGACGCTGTAGTAGGCGACGAAGATGTAGTATGCCCCCAGTATCGACAGGCCGACGGTGTGGGTAAAGAACATCGTGGAGAGGAACCCGATCGCGGTCAACCCCAGTGTCGAGGCGAGGCTGATGATACTCTGGCGCTGGACCGGGTCGATGCGCATGACACGGGCGAGATACCCGGAAGGGCGGAACACGAGCATTGGGTTCGCCGTAAAAAGCCATAGTTGTTTTGAACCGGGCCGACGGAGACCACCGGCATCAGACTCCGATCGCGATAACGTCATAGGGGAGCGATGCCAACGTATATTAATAATCTCGCAGGATGAGAGCAATGTCACGCTATCGGCGGTGAGATCTTGGACGCAGGGGTAATTGGTGTCGGAATAATGGGCAGGAACCATGCCCGTGTCTACTCGGAACTGAAGGCGGTGGACTCGCTCTACCTGTACGACCTCGACCAGAAGGCTGCCAGCAGCCTTGCAGGGACCTTTGAAGCAACGGCCTCTCCGACGATCGAGAGCCTGCTTGAGCACGTGGACGCGGTGAGCGTCTGCGTCCCGACGCCTTACCACTTTGGTGTTGCAGAGCAGGTGATCGACGCCGGGGTGCCGCTGCTCATCGAGAAGCCTGTCTGTGCGACGGCAGAAGAGAGCAGGCGTCTTATCGGGAAGATACCCGACGGCCTTGTCGTCGGCGTCGGGCATATCGAGCGGTTCAACCCGATCGTTCCGGAGATCAAGAAGATCGTCCGGAACCCCCTCTACATCGAGATGAAGCGGCATAACCCGGCATCTTCACGGGTGAGCGGTTCTTCGGTCGTCGAGGACCTGATGATCCACGACGTGGATATCATGCGAAACGTCCTCATCCCGGACGGCGCCTACCATCTCGCCGGGAGCGGGAACCAGGACGTATGCAGCGCTCTCTTCTCCTTCGACGGAACGCCGGTCTATCTCTCGGCAAGCAGAAAGTCCTCAAAGAAGATCCGCATGATCTACATCGAGGAGGAGGAGTTCACCGTCGAGGGCGACTTCATGGCCCAGGAGATCTACATCCATAGAAAGCCCGGGCAGTATGCGGTCGAGAACGAGCGTTACGTGCAGGAGAACATCATCGAGAAGGTGCTCGTGAACAAGCAGGAGCCGCTCAAACTCGAACTCTCGACGTTCATCGACTGCGCCGCCCGTGGAAGGGAGTTCCCGGTCAGCCCCGCTCAGGCACTGCTGAATATGGAGATCTGTGAGGACGTCGCACGGTGTTTTGCAGCGTAACGGATGGTTTTTACATGAGTGACAGGTTACAATCGATCATCAACGATAAGGGCCCGATCAAAAAGATCGGCGTCGTCGGGATGGGCTATGTGGGGATCCCCGCCGCCGTCCTCTTTGCTGATGCACCCGGATTCGAGTCCGTTCTCGGGTTCCAGCGGGCCTCCCCCTCCTCCGGCTACAAGATCAATATGCTGAACCGGGGCGAGTCCCCGCTCAAGGGCGAGGAGCCAGGGCTTGAGGAGCTTCTCTCGAAGGTCGTTGCTGCCGGGAAGTTCCGGTGCACGTCGGACTTTGGGGAGGTCGCGGGGTGCGACGCGGTGACGCTCGCGATCCAGACGCCGTTTGCAGATCCAAAAGACCTCATCCCCGACTTCTCGGCCCTGACCGAGGGGCTCCGGGAAGTGGGGAGGCACCTCTCCGAGGGGACGCTCGTGGTGCTTGAATCGACCGTCACCCCCGGAACGACCGCCGGGATGGCCCGCGAGATCCTGGAGTCGGAGTCGGGGCTCGTCGCCGGTGAGGATTTCGCCCTGGCGCACGCCCCTGAGCGTGTGATGGTCGGGCGGCTGCTCCGGAATATCCGGGAGCACGACCGGATCGTCGGCGGGATCGACGAGGTCTCGACGGCACGGGCGGTCGAACTCTATCGCCCGGTCCTCACGTCGGGGAAGATCATCCCGATGACCGCGACCGCGGCCGAGGTGACGAAGACCGCCGAGAACGCCTTCCGCGACCTCCAGATCGCCGCAGCAAACCAGCTGGCGCTGCACTGCGAGGCGATGGGCGTCAACGTCTACGACGTCCGGGCCGGTATCGACTC
>JAEWMO010000140.1 GCA_023457135.1 Methanobacteriota archaeon
AGGGATGTAGTTGCCGAACGGCAGCGGGTATCCCGCGGGTTTCAGGTCTGCAAACGCCCCAAGACCGATTGCTTTCAGGAACTCCGCAAACCGGCCGGGGAAGTCCTTCCTGTTCTTCCGGAGCAGACCGCCGATCCCCACGACGATCTCCTCACTGTTTGGAAAGACCCACCCGTAGCCCCACCGGCACGCCGTAAGGACAAGGTGCGGTGTCGCAAGGTCGTTGCAGAGGGGGATCGCCCCGTCGCCGGTCGCGAGTGCTTCCACCTCTCTTCGCGGGATCGTGAGTTCCATTGCCCATCCGAGGTTCCTCTTCCATTCTTCGGGGTCAACGGCAGCCACCGGAAACGAGCGCCGGACCCTGCTGTGGATCCCGTCGGCCCCGATGATGACCCGGGCGGCGTACCGGTCCCCATCCGATGTCATGACGGTCCGGCGGGCGTGGTTGATCGCGGTGACCGCCACGCCTTCGTGGACCTCCGCTCCGGCCTCCGCCGCCTTCCGTGCAAGGCAGGCATCGTACCGCTCCCGCCGGGTGAAGTAGAACGGTTCGGCCAGGTCCCCGGCGAGGACGCGGCGGCTCTCGATGTAGAGCGCGTATCCGTTCCCGATGGAGTCGAGGAGCCCTTCCTGCCTGAGGGCGGGGAGCGGCAGGTGAAAGACCCGGTCGAGGAACCGGACGGACTTCTGGCTGAGGCATCCCCCGCAGACCTTACCCCGGGGGTATCTCTGCCTCTCAAGGAGCGCCACCCGGTACCCGAACCCCGCGAGCAGGTAGGCGGCGGTGCTCCCGGCAGGTCCGCCGCCAGCGATGACGACGTCGTAGTCAGGTGAATGTTCCATCTCCTTCTCTCCACTGGATGACAGGGCCCAATACAACCCCTGTCTCTTTCTGTGTGGGCAGGGTGGGGCCTCACGCTCCATCCCGCTATGCGCGCAGAAATAGGAAATAGTTTTCTAGAAATGGTATTTATCGTCTCCGGCTCTCCCGGAAGGCACCCTGCGGCATGCGGTCTGTCCGCAGGCGGTCTCTCCTTCATCCGACACTTTCACCCCACGCGCGGCACAGGCTCTTCTTTTACCCGGCCCAATGCCAGGGTATGTCTGTACTGGAGCAGAAGCTCGCCTCCCTCACCGCCGCCGGGCGGTTCGACATCTGCAGTCCCGGCGAGTGCATCAGGCTCCTCTCGGCCTCAACCCATATCAACTACAGCCGCCGGGCGGGCGGGTGCGGGCGGATGCTCAAGGTGCTCCTTCACGGCACCTGCTCCTACGACTGCGCCTACTGCTCCGTCCGCCTCCAGAGGGAGCACCTCTCGTTCACCCCGGAGGAACTCGCCGGAACCTTTCTCGGCCTCTGGCAGGAAGGGCTCGTCGGCGGGCTCTTCCTGAGTTCGGGGATCGCTCGCGACGTCGATATCGTGATGCACGATATCGTGGAGGCCGGGGAGATCCTCCGCCGGCGGGGGTACGACGGCTACCTCCACCTGAAAGTCCTCCCCGGTGCGACCCGGGCGGATATCCACGATGCCGCCCGCGTGGCGGATCGGATCAGCATCAACCTGGAGACAACGTCTCCCGACCGCCTCGGCTGCATCGCCGGGGTGAAAGACTACCGGCAGGACATCCTGAAACGCCAGGCCTGGGTTGCGGAGGAGAAGCCAGGGTATCACACCACCCAGGTCGTTGTCGGGGCGGCGGACGAGACCGATGCCGAGATCCTCTCCTGCCTCGCAGACCGCTACCGGCGCGTCCGCCCCTCCCGCGTCTACTTCTCTGCGTTTCGGGCCCTGCCGGGCACGCCTCTCGCAACGCATCCCGATACCCCGGCGTGGCGGGCGCGGCGGTGGTACCAGGCCGACTACCTCCTCCGGGATTACGCCGTCACGCCCGACGAGCTCCGGGCAGCCCTCGGCGAAGAGGGGTTCTTCGCGAACCGGGACCCAAAAGAGATCCTCGCGGACGGGAGAATGCCCGTAAACGTCAACCTTGCCCCACGTCATGACCTCCTCAGGGTCCCCGGCATCGGGCCGAAAGGGGCCGACCGGATCATCGCCCTGAGGCGGGTCCGGCCTTTCACCGGCCCGGCCGATCTTGTGCGGGCCGGGATCCGGGGAAAAGCCGCCGGGCGCCGCCTCACGTTCGGGGGACGGGAGACCGTGCAGACCCGGCTCGCCCTCTAGTGTTGCGCGGGCACGGTTTACAAAAAAGGAGGTGGTTACTTGAGTTTTCCAAACTCCTCGCTCACCTCGGTGGTGGACCGGTAGGTCCGGTCGCTGAACAGTTCGAGCGCCGCGATCACGTTCTCCGGGGCGTTGTTCTTCCGGGCGTGATCGATGAGATCCCGCCTCTCCACCGGGTAGTCCACGCCCTTGAGGTAACTCTGCAGGTCGATGGGGGAGAGATGGGCGAGCGACGGCCCCGTCCTCCGGGTCACGGAGGGCTCCTCGACGACGGTCCCCGTCCGGATGTGCTCCTCGCGGACCTCCGGGACCACGGTTCCGACACCGGTCGGCCGCCTGGTGCGGGCCTCGCTGCCGAACTCCTCGCTCACCTCTGCGGCGGACCGGAAGGTCCGGTCACCGAACCCCTCAAGGATCGTGATGACGCTATCGGGTGCGTCATTCTTCCGGGCCTGAGCGATCAGGTCCTGCCTCCCTGCCGGGTAGTCCATGCCCTTGAGGTAGGATTGCAGGTCGGCGGCGGAGACGTGTCCCCGGGCCGGCCCCGCTGTCGTAACCGGTATCTCCGTCTCGACCCCTTCCCGTCCTGCTCCCGTCACGGTTGCCTCCGTCACCGGCCGTTCCTCTCCGGCCACGGCCTCCCGGATCTCCGTCTGCTCGGTCGTGACGACCTCTTCGGGCCGCGTCTCCGTCACCGGACGGGTCTCCTCCGTCACCCGGTGGGTCTCTGTCAGAACCGGCTCCTCATGCCGAACTTCCCCGACGGGGGCCACGATGGGCTGTCTCACCGTCTCGGTCCTGCCCTCGACCTCCTCGGCCGTTATCGGTATCCCGGTACGACCGGCTGCTTCCCGGACCTCCACCCGCTCGGTCGTGACGACCTCGCGGGGCGGGGCCTCCATTCGTGTCACGGCCCGGGCTTCCTCCTGGCTCGGCGGACCCATGGGCCGGGCCGACTCGATCAGGCTCCAGTTCGCTTCCCTCGGCCACTCGCCCTCCTGGAATCCCGCATCGTTGTCGAGCCTGTACTTGCTGATGTTCGCCACGAAGACGTCGTCTCCCGGCCGGTAGACCATCGCTTCAATCGGGACTGCGAAATGCTTCGCACCGAGGCCGAACATTCCGCCGTATCTGAGCACCGCGTATGTCACCCGTCCCGTGGGCAGGCCGACCCGGAGGCTTGAGATCTCACCGAGGTCGTACCCCTCCGGATTCTTCACCCGCTTCCCAACGATATCTTCGGACGAGAGGAACTCCTGCCCCTCTGTCCGCCGCACCTGCTGCTCAAGAATTGTCTCAGCCATTGCAATCACCATCTGCCTTCTCTGCTCCCGAAGGTGATCGCCACCTTCGCGCAGAGCGGGCGATGCGTGCTGTGACTATTTAAGATTTCCCCGGCTGCCATGAGGAGATTTTCCGCGGTCGAAAGAGTGGGCAGGGGGTGGCGGGAGGGCTGTTTCCCGCCAGCTCCCGGATGCCGCGATCTCTTCTTCACCTGAGTTTTCCAAACTCCGTGCTGACCTCGGTGGTGGACCGGTAGGTCCGGTCGCTGAACAGTTCGAGCGCCGCGATCACGTTCTCCGGGGCGTTGTTCTTCCGGGCATGGTCGATGAGATCCCGCTTCTCCGCCGGGTAGTCTATGCCCTTGAGGTAGGTCTGCAGGTCGATGGGGGAGAGGTGGGCGAGTGACGGCCCTGTCCTCCGGGTCACGGAGGGCTCCTCGACGACGGTCTCAGTTCGGGCCGGCTGCTCCCTGGTAACGGTTTCAGGCCGGGCCATCTCCTTCCTCCCTGCCATCTCTTCCCGTCGCACTTCTTCTGCCGCTGTTCGGGCCGGGCGCTCGCCGCGGGTCTCTCTCCCGAACTCCATGCTCACCTCTGCGGCGGACCGGAAGGTCTGGTCGCTGAACTGCTCGATCGTCGTGATAACGTTCTCCGGGGCATTGTTCTTCCGGGCCTGAGCGATCAGCTCCTGCCTGCCCGCGGGGTAGTCCATGCCCTTGAGGTAGACCTGCAGGTCGGCGGCGGAGAGGTGGACCGGCGACGGTGCGACTCTCCGGGCCTCCGGCCGTTCTTCAACGATGGTCTCCGTCCGGACGCGTTCCTCACGGATCTCCGGAGCGGCGGTCTCGATGCCGGTCGGCTGCCGGGTGCGGGCGATGCTGCCGAACTCCTCGCTCACGTCGGTGGCGGACCGGTAGGTCCGGTCGTTGAACCCTTCGAGAACCGTGATGGCCTCCTCCGGGGCGTTGTTCTGGCGGGCGCGGTCGACCAGATCCTGCCTGCCTGCCGGGTAACTCATGCCGCCGAGATAGGCCATCAGGCCGGAGGCCGTGAGACGCCCGGCGGACGGTTCCGTCTCCGTCACCGGCCGGATCTCCTCCGTCACCCGACGGGTCTCCGCTGGAACCGGCTCCTCGCGCCGGATCTCCTCGACAACAGCACCTCCGGGCCGGGCTTCCGCCCGCACCGGGGCCTCCTCAGCCCGCCTTCCCGTCGGCTGCCCTCCCCAGCCGCCTGCGACCGTCTGGACGGCCGGCTGCGGCGGGAGATCCCGCTCGCCGCCAGGTGCGGTGGACTCGACAGGCGGTGCCTCCCTCTCCATCCGTGACGGCGGGGTTACCACCTCTTCTGCACCGCGGCGGGAAGGCTCCATCACCCTCGCTGCCGTGGCAGCCCTGATGAGGCTCCAGTCCCCCTCGCCCGGCATCCTGTCCCGAGAGAAGCCTGACGACCTGTCGAGTGTCCGCCTGTCCGTGTCCACGACAGCCATCTTCTCCCTCGGGCGGACCTGGACCGCCTCCCAGGGTATGGCGAAGTGCTTCTCTCCGAAGCCCAGGATCCCGCCGTATGCAAGCACGGCGTAGGCGATGCAGCCGGTCCTGCGGTCGATCGCGACATCGGTGATATCCCCGAGCCCTTCCCCTTCCGGATTCCTGACCTTGATGTCCCTTATGTCGTGCGCACGCACCAGCTCCACAGTCTCTTCCATTCCCGGCCGGGTCTCCAGCACCGGCCCCATCTGTCTCTCAGCCATCGTATCTGCCTCCTGTATCTTCTGCCTGCGGAGGGGGATACCCTCCAGAGCAGGGGGGGATAGAGGATCAAGGATACTTAAGGGTTTCCCGTTCCGGCGAACCCGGAGAGATCAGGGATCTGTGTGAAAAATCGGGTGGGGCAGGTGCCGGGTCTTATGCCTGAACCCCGGCATAACGGAGGATAAGTTCGGTCGCCGCCCGGATGTCCCGCCCCTGCTTCTTTGCCTCGGTGAGGTAGGTGGCATAGACCTCGTCGGTCACGAGCCGTATCTGCGGGCGGAAGAGGTCGGCATGCATCATCAGGTCAAAACACCTGGCCTCGCTCTCGGTGAGACAGAGTGTGCGGTATTCCCCCGTATGGGGCACGAATGTCGGGTTTTTATCGCGGGGAGTCTTCACGGCGAGGTCGGCGAGCGGCGTTCCGGGGATGGGTTCGGCGCTGCTCACGAAGACGTCGTCAAGAGAGAGTGCGGCGATCAGGTCCTTCGTCGCCTCGTAGTCCCGGTCCGTCTCGCCCGGGTAGCCGACGATGAAACTGCCTGCAACCCGGAGACCGTGCTCCCGGCACCGCTCCACCGCCTCCTCGACCTGCCGGACCTTCGCTCCCTTGCCCATCAGCCGGAGCACCCGGTCACTCCCCGACTCGATCCCGAAGAAGACCCACCCGATGGTGTACTGCCGGATGGCGTCCAGGACCTCGTCGGTGATGCAGTCCACCCGGATGTCGGGGGAGGAGACGTTCCGCGGCCCCATCACCTCCGCCATCCCGCGGAGAAGGGCGATGAAGGCATCAGGGTCCATCTCACCGTTGCGGGAGCCGTAGAGCGACCCGGTCCCCCCGGAGACCGAGAGGCGTGTGGCCCCGGCTGCCCGGAACGCCTTCACCTCCTCGATGATGCTCGCAAGTTCCCTGCTCCGCACCGTCCTCCCGAAGAACCGGGGCACCTGGCAGAACGTGCATCCCCCGATGCACCCCCGGTGGGTCTCGATATAGGCGCTCGCGCCCCGTACGCTCTGGCTCCCGATATCCCCCGGGATCAGGGGGAGCGGCCGGTCGATCGGTGCCGGTGGTGCGGGCGGCGTCACGACCGGTCGGGCGCCGTCGAGGTAGGCGATCCCGGGAAGGGTCTCCGAGACCCCCTCCTCGACGAGGCGGACGATCGTCTCCTCGCCCTCCCCGACGACCACGGCATCGGGAGCAAGCTCACCGAGCACGATCTCCGGCGCCGCCGAGACCGGCCCGCCGGCATAGACCTTCCCGCCCTGTTCGCGGTGGGTTCGGACCAGGTCCCGGATAGCGGGGTCCAGGAGATGCTGGGTCGAGAAGAGGCTCGCGACCAGGAGCGAACCCGGGGGAGCTGCGGGCGTCCGGGTGAGGGTGACCGTATGGCCCGCATCGCGGAGAACACCGCCGATCAGCATGGCACCGTAGGTGTAGATGCCGGGGGAGAAGACCGTGATATCCATGATACAGTATCGGCACGACAGTATACAAAGAGTGGGGCTCCGCCGTCCCCACCCCGGTCAGGGCGGCACCGGCCGCCTGAACCGCCGTGCCTCGGCGACGGTGTGGGCGCCCCGGTCCGATGCTGCGATCAGCCTGTTCTGGAGCCGCATGATGTCGGCGATGAGGGGCTCCGGGTTCCGCTCCAGTGTCTCCTTCACGATAGTCCGGGCTTCCCGGAACCTTCCTGCCCTCCGGAGCAGGTCGACAAGGAGCGCCTCGTCCGCTCCCTCCTGGGAGACCAGCCGCTCGCCCCGGCTCCACGCCCGTAAGAGGAGATCGGCGGCGCGTTTCCGGCAGACCCGCGCAGGAACGTCCTGCCCCTCGTCGTCGCAGATCCACGCGGCATGGAGGGACGCCCACGCCGCCTGGGCCGGGGCGCCGAGATCCTCCTGAATGATCGACCAGCAGAGGAATACGTTCGCAATCTTCGGGAACTTCCGGTTGTCGAGCTGCCAGCGGTAGAGCGGGAGTTTCACCACGTCGGCCGTCCTCTCGATAGGACGGCTCAGGTCCGGGGCGCAGTAGCCGCAGGAAGGGCACCGTTTCACCCATGCATAGATGGTTGAGCGCAGGGGTTCGGCGGGGCGGGTGTCGAGGTCGCGTGACCCCACGCTCACGGCGCCCTCGGGAATGGTGAACCGGCAGGACTCACCGCAGACAGAGCAGGTCGTGTTGAGGTAGTGAAGCTGGGTCATCGATGGGGCTGAATTGCATAACCCTGAATATATAATTTGCCTCCGATGGAAATCGGCGAGAGGATGGACCTGCCAGAACCCCTCCCGTCGACCGGTCCTGGACAGTCCGGCCTCTTTCTTCACCGGCCTGAAGCCGGGAAGCCTTCCCCGACCCGCCGCCCGTAGGCCGCGACGGCCCCCGCGAGGAGTACCGTTGCGCCGAAGACCAGGAGAAGGATCAGCCAGTGGCCCGGCCCTGCGGTCTCCACCGCCAGCCTGACCACCAGGTTGAGCGGATTGTACGGGATGGACATGACCAGGAGGAAGAGCACGACGAGCGCCGTCGAGAAGACAAACTGGGCGCTGGTCCGCTCCCGGTAGTGGAGCGCCGTTACGGCACCGAGCAGGATGAGGAAGAGGCCGGCCGCCGAGACATGGAGGAGGATCGGGACGGCGTTGCCGACCGGGATGCCGTTTATGCCGAGGAGGAGGATCCATGCTCCTGCCTGGACCGGGACGATGGCCCAGCAGGCGAGGATCTTCCCGAAGACCATCTCCGTGAACGTGACCGGCGTCGAGAGAAGGGTCTCGAGGGTCTGGCGCTGGTACTCCTCCGTGATGAGGTCGATGATCAGGGCCGCCGATATGACCGCCGGGAGGAGGACCAGGAGCGGGAGGAGGAGGCCGTAAACGAACTCGTAGAAGCTCTCCGCACCGCCGGCGTCGGGGAAGTTCAGCCCGACCGGGAAGGAGACCATCCGGTCCGCCCGGACCTCCCGGAGTTCCTGCTCGTAGCCCTGGAGAACCTCTTTGATCTTGACGTTGATGACGCTCGACTGGAGGTCGTTCTGGATGAGGTAGAGCGTGATCGCGACCGGCCCTTCGGCATCCGGCGGCGTATCGGGGACGTAGACCGCCGCTGCAACCCTGCGTTCGCGGAGAGCCGCAAGCGCCTCACCGAGGTCCATCCGGTAGAGGATGAGGTCGTGGCGCTTCTCGAACTCGTCGATGAGGGCGGAGTCCGCTCCGGCGTAGGCGACGCCGTAGGTGACCGTCGAGTAACCCTCGAGCGCCTCCGGGTCGTACATGGCGGTGAGCCCCACCATCAGAAACGAGGAGAACATCGCGATGAAGACCTGCAGGAGAATGGCAAAGACGATCGTCTTCTCCGACGAGAGGCCGAAGAACTCCTTCTTTGTAACGAGGCCGATATGACGGACGTTCATAGCACCCCTCCGAGGAGGAAGTGGAGGTTATAGAGGCTGTGGACCACGCAGGCCGTAACGAGGCCGGGGATGTAGGCCCGCTTTCCCCCGATGAGCAGGAATGACCCGGTGATCAGGACGCCTGCTATATGGAGAAGGAGCGGCATCCAGAGCACCTGGAGGGAGAGGAAGAGGACGCTCCCGAAGATCGACTCGGTGATCTGGGAGAGCGTCGCAAAGAGGAGGAGTTTCTCGCCGGCAAGGAACCCGGCGCCGATGGCGACCGCCCCGAGCAGCAGGTTCTTTACCGTGAGGAATCCCGGCCGTTCCGTTGCGGCCGCATAGATCCCGACCGACTTTGCGACCTCCTCGATGAACGCCGCGGAGACCGTCAGGAGAACGAGCGAGAGCGGCATCGGGATGTTGAAGAAGAGGACGAGCACCATCATCTGGGCCATGAAGACGAAGGGTATCGTAAAGACGGCAAGGAGGAAGAGCGAGAGGTGCGGATGGTCGCGGCCGATCGCACCCCCGATGAAGTCCATAAGCCTCGACGTAAGGGTCTTCTCGGAGAAGAGACGCTCCTCGCGGAAGTTGACCGTCCCGGCGTAGAAGAGGACGGCGCTGGTGGCAAAGAAGAGCGCGGTCGAGTAGACGTATTCGGCAGCGGTGAACCCTTCGCCCTGGATCTCGAGGACGATCAGGGTGAGGGGGGAGATGATGCTGATGACGTGGGTGTTCGCAAAGACCGTCGGGAAGAAGAGGTACGACGTGGCGAGGGTCGAGAAGAAGATCGAGACGAACGAGAGTTCTTTGAAACTCCTTGCGGCCATCCCGATGATCAGGGCGGCCGAGAGGAAGAAGAGGATGACCGGAATGAGCGGGAGGAGGATCGTCGCCGGCGCGCCGATGAAGGCGGTGATCGCGGCCGAGACGAGGAGCATGATGGCAAGATAGGGTATTGCCTTCCCGATGACGATTGCCGAGGGGCGGACGGGGGTGGAGAGGAGCGCCTCCCCGGCTCTTCCCACCCGCTCGTTCATGACGCTCATCATGAAGAACTGGGAGGTGAAGTAGAGCGGGAAGATGAAGACGAAGACCAGAATGAGCGCGTCGTAGGGGAGCGGGGGCGAGAGCTCCGCCGGCGTCCTGAGTCCGTCCGTTGTGGAACCACTCGATATGATGCCGGTGTAGCGGGAGAGGGGGTTCTCGTTTCCTGCCTCTGCAAGGTGATGTCGCAGATCGTCCTCGGAGACCGGCACGGCCGGTGATGGGACGGTCACCGCCTCCACCGGGCCGGAGGGGCGGGGTGGCTCCCGCGTGGCCGCCGGGGCACCGACCTGCTGCCCGCTCTGGGTCGCCAGGAAGTCGATCTCGCTCTTGACGTACTCAAGGTCGATCCAGAGCGGGTAGCCGGCGAAGAGGTCGGGCTGGGAGGCAGCCACGCGGGAGGCGTAGGCCTCGTAGTCGCGCCTGAGCGCGGTTAAGGCCGCCCGACCTTTGTCGGTATCGGCAACGTAGACCTCGCCGGAGAAGACGATAACGTCGTAGGCGAACCGGTTGCTCCAGAGGGTGGGTCCATCGGCGAGTTCAACGGTGAAGCGGTTGTCGGGGACGACGACCCGGGCAACTTCGGGGTCGTCGATCCCGATGCGGTAGATGCCGTCCTGCATATGGACGCCGCTCTGGGCGGCAAACCCGGTCACCAGGACCAGGAGAACGAGCAGTCCCATCGCGAGCGGGAGGACGTTTCTCCCCATCGTGGTCATCGACCTGTTCATCTCCCAGACGGCTATCGTCCGGATGGAGGAAGCAAGACTCATGGTTATCCCAAACGGCGTCGGAGGTTGATACCTCTGTGCAGCAACCTATTAGTAGTCATCGGCGCCATAGGGAGCTTCGATGATCACCGCCCGCTCTCTTGTCAAACATTACGGCGACTTCCCGGCCCTCGACGGCATCACGTTCGATCTCGACGACGCACGGATACTCGGCGTGATCGGGCACAACGGTGCAGGGAAGACGACGCTCTTGAAGATCCTGGCCGGTCTGGCCGCCCCGACGTCAGGGAGCCTTGAGATCGACGGCATCGACGTTGTGAGAAGGCCGCTCGACCTGAAGCGGAACCTGGGCTACCTCCCCGAAGAGTCGCGGCTTTATGAGACGATGACGACTGATGCGTATCTCTCGTTCTTCGGCGAGATCTATGGACTTTCAAGGGCTATGATCCGGGAGAGGCGTGAAGACCTCCTCGCCTCACTCGCGCTCGAGCCGGACGGGAAGAAGATCGGCGAGTTCTCAAAGGGCATGAAACGGAAGGTCGCGATCGCGAGGTCGCTGATGCACGACCCTGCCCTGCTCATCTACGACGAGCCCACCTCCGGCCTCGACCCCATGACCTCCCGGTCGGTGCTCGAATATGTCAAAGGCCTCCGGGAGGGGGGCAAGACGGTGATCTTCTCGGCCCACAATCTCTTCCAGGTGGAGGAGGCCTGCGACTTTGTCCTGATCCTGCGCCGGGGAAAGGTGGTTGCCGGCGGGACCATGTCGGAGCTCCGCGAGACGTTCGGCTCGATCACCTACCGGATCTTCTTCCGGGTACCCGATCCGGCAGCCTTTGCAGCGTCGGCTGAGTACCCGGAAGAGAACGGCCGGTATCTCGCTGAAGCACGCTCCGTCGAGGAGCTGAACCGGACGACCGCGGCACTCGCCGCCGACGGCGCGACGATCGAACGGATCGAGTCGCACTATCCGACGCTCGAGGAGATGCTCCTGAAGATAGGGCGGTGATGGGCCCGAACAACTGCCCGCCGGCCACTCCCCGGCGGCATCCTCACCGGCTTCACCGCGGGCGCGCCTGCAAAAGGCGGCATATCCGGAATATCTTCTGCTTTGACCCCGCAACTCTTTTCCTGCCGGCTGGATGCGGACCGCGGGCCCCCGGTGATCTCCGCTCCCCGCATGGCGTTCTCCCCGGTGTTATCGCCTGAGCAGGATTTATATAGGTGTGGCATATATGTGCCTTCGGGCCCCTGGAGAATCCGCAACAATCCAGCCGCTCGTGTAAAACCGCGGCGGGCACGGGGGTTGCCGCGGGTCGACCGGATGACCGGGCGCCTCTCCCGGAAGGGTGATCCTGGAAGCCGGACTGCCGTCACGGGAATGATCGATTCAAGGATAGATGCAACAATGATGAGAAATGAGTGTTCGACGGGCCTGAAGGGATTTGAACCCTTGGCCTACGGATTAAGAGTCCGTCGCTCTGCCGAACTAAGCTACAGGCCCATGCATCTGACCTAGAAGTATAGCACGGGAAGCGGTATAAATCTTACGGTACCGCCCCGAAAACCACCGGAATGGAATCCCTTAATACCATGAGAAGTTACACCATTGTACGCATGCCTGAGGCGGTCCAGAACGTTTCAAAGGAACGTATTAAATATATTATTCTTGGCTGCGGGAGCACCGGCTACAATGTCGCAGAAGAGCTCGAGCAGGAGAACGAAGACCTCATCATCGTCGATAGAGACGAGAAGAGGGTAGAGGATCTTCGGGACCAGAAGTACGAAGCGCTCGTCCGCGACCTCCGGGACCCGAACTTCATGGAGGGGCTGCCCGTGCCGGAGATCGCGTTCATCCTCTCAAACGACCGCGAGGCCAACCTGACAGCGCTCAAAACGCTCAAGAACCGTTATCCGGCGACGTACGTCATCGCACGCGCCACCGACCCGGTCAGTATCGATCTGCTCCAGCAGGAGGGTGCCGATATCGTCCTCTACCCGCAGGAGGTCGTGGCCAGGACTGCCATCCATCATATCCGCAAGCTCCACTCATCGAGGCTCGCCCTGCGGCTCTACGATATGCTTGCCTCCTGGGAGGGGACACTCTGCATCGTCACCCACTTAAACCCCGACCCCGACTCGATCTCGAGCGCGATGGCGCTCTCGATGATCGCGAGGCACGCAAGCCACAACAAGCTCAACTGCCGCATCCTCTACGAAGGGGATATCGGGCACCAGGAGAACCGGGCGTTCATCAACCTTCTTGAGATCAAGATGGAGCGGCTCACCCCCCAGACCCTTGACGAGTGCAACTACATCGCTCTGGTCGACTCATCCGCCCCCGGTGCGAACAACGAGCTCCCGAAGGCCACCCGGGTCAATATCATCATCGATCACCACAAGAACGGCGAGCACCCCGCAACCATCGCCGACTTCGTCGATATCCGGCCGGGGGTCGGGGCCACGGCAAGCATCCTGACCCAATACCTGATGGAACTCGATATCCCGGTGAACAAATCCGTGGCCACCGCGCTCCTCTACGGCATCCGGGCCGATACCAGGGATTTCAAGAGGAACGTCACCCCGCAGGACCTCAACTACGCGGCCTTCCTCCTTCCGCTGACCGACTCGGACCTCCTCGACAAGATCACCTCCCCGTCCATCTCGCAGGAGACCGTGGAGATCATGGGCAACGCCATCCGGAACCGGCGGATCAAGAGCGGTTACCTCTTCTCCAACGTCGGTTACATCCGGAACCGCGACGCCCTCCCGCAGGCGGCCGATATGCTGATCCATCTCGAGGGCGTGAACACGGCGCTGGTCTACGGTATCAGCGACCAGAGCATCGTCATCTCGGGCAGGAACAAGGATATCAGGCTTCATCTCGGCAACGTGATGGCCGAAGCCTTCGGCCCGATCGGCGAGGCCGGCGGGCATGCCACGATGGCCGCCGCCCTGATCCCGCTCAGTTACTTCTCGATGGTGAAGGAGAAGGAGAACCTGCTCGACCTCATCATCGACCCGATCTTAAAGCGGTTCTCCAATATCGTCGGCCTGGATAACGAGGGCAAGGAATGAGGTTTGCGGACTGGGAACCTCATTACACCGCTATTTTAGAGTATTTCGGGTTCGAGCGCGAGGCCGACGAGGCGGCCGCCCGTCTTCTTGCGGACCTCGCGGCCGGCAGGGACGATCTCGGTCTGCTTGAGGCGCTCGTCCGGGGCAGGACCGTGACGGTCTGCGGAAACGCGCCCTCTCTCCCCGATGAACTCGACCGTATCGAGGGGACGGTGCTCGCTGCCGATGCTGCCGCGGAGGTCCTCGCGGACCACGGGGTCCGCCCGGACGCCGTCTTCACGGATCTCGACGGGGCAACGGACGTCTTCATCGACCTCTCCCGCCGGGGGACGGTGATGGTCGTTCACGCCCACGGCGACAACCTTCCCCTCCTCCGCCACTGGGTCCCGCGGATCCCGGGCCCGCTCGTCGCCACGACCCAGGCGGCGCCTCTCGCCGGCGTTCACAACTTCGGCGGGTTCACCGACGGCGACCGGGCGGTCTTTGCCGCGGACGACCTCGGTGCGGCGGATATCCGGATCATCGGGTTCGACCTTGCCGACAAAAACGTCGACCCCGTTAAGCGGGGTAAACTCTTCTGGGCGGGGGAACTCCTCCGCCTGATCGGGCATGACCTCTAGCGCCCTCATCATCGACGGCTACGTCGACGAGCCCGCGTGCCTCGGCGTCGCGCCCTACATCTCCCCCTACATACGGGAGGTCGCCGGGGTCCTTGCCGGGCACGGCTACAGCGCCCGCTACGTCACCATCGACCAGGTCCGGGCCGACCCTTCGCTCGTCGCGGGCACCGGCAGCGGTGACCTTGTGGTGATGATCGCCGGGATGACCGTGCCCGGCGCCTACATCGGGGGGAAGCCGGCGACCCTGACGGAAGTCCAGCAGCTCGGCACCCTCTTCCGGCAGCCGACTACCGCGATCGGCGGGCCGATAGCGTTTGGTTACGCTCCCGGCGGAGGCCGGAAAGCGATCCGCCAGGCGATTGCGGGGTTCGACGTCATGCTCTCGGGATCGCCCGCGGTCGCGCTGGAGAACTGGCTCTCGGGCGGGGAGCCCGCCGGTGCGGCCGACTACTCGCTGACCGACCCCTGGTCGGCGGCAGGGGCCCCGATCATCACACAGCACCCGGCGTTCCCCTACGTGATGTGCGAGCTCGAGACCGCGACCGGGTGCTCGCGGGCGACGGTCGGGGGCTGCTCGTTCTGCACCGAGCCCTTCTACGGGCTCCCGCGCTACCGGAGCATCGAGGGGGTTGCAGAGGAGGTGGCGGCGCTCTCGGCGGCGGGAGCCCGGCACTTCAGGCTCGGCCGGCAGCCGGATCTCCTCGCCTACCGGAGTTCCGGCGGCGAGTTCCCGGTCCCGCGCCCGGAGGTGCTCGAGGACCTCTTCAGCGCCATCCGGGCGAACGCCCCGGCCCTCAAAACCCTGCACATCGACAACATCAATCCGGGCACCATCGCCCGGCACGAGGACGCGGCGCGGGCGGCGCTCGAGGCGATCGTCGCCGGCCATACCCCCGGCGATATCGCGGCCTTCGGGATGGAGACCGCCGATCCGGCGGTGGTGGCGGCAAACAACCTCAAGGCCCTGCCGGACGACGTCTTCCGTGCAATCGAGGTCGTGAACGACGTGGGGGCGAGGCGGACAGGCGGCATCCCCGAACTCCTGCCGGGCCTGAACTTCATCGCCGGTCTTGCCGGGGAGACGCCGGCGACGTTCGATCTGAACCAGGTGTTTCTCCAGCGGGTTCTCGACGCCGGGCTCCTGGTCCGGCGGGTGAACATCCGGCAGCTGATGCCGTTTGAGGGGACGAAGGCCTACGACGAGAACACGCTCGGTGCCCACGAAGCCCGGTTCCGGGCCTTCAAGGAGTGGACCCGGACGCACTTTGACGAACCGATGCTCCGCCGGGTCTTCCCCGCCGGCACCGTCCTCCCCGACGTCGTCATCGAGGTTCCCGGTAAACCGTCCTTCGGGCGGCAGATGGGCTCCTACCCTATCCTGGTCGGGATCCCCCTCGACCTCCCGGCAAAGACCGTGCTTGACGCCGTCGTCGTGGACTGGGGGATGCGGTCGGTGACGGCCCTCCCCTGTCCGGTGGAGGTCAACACCCTCCCGGTCGCGGCGCTCCGCTGGATCCCCGGCGTCGGCAAGAAGAGGGCCGCCACGATCGCCGCCCGCCGGCCGTTCCGGAGCCTTGAAGAGTTCCGGAAGGTCGTGGGGGAGACAGGGATCGAGGGTGTGATGAAGTTTTAGTTCCGGGTCTCTTTGTTAGCGGTTGTTCTCTCCAGGAGTCGCGTTTGGCTGGATCTGGCTGCACTCAAACTCTGTTTCAGAGGGATGGAGTTCCTGTGGTGCTCACACTTTCCTCCTCCAGCCAAGTTGCAAACCCCATCCACGGACTTCCATTGGCCTGCGCACCTGGCGGTGCTCGAGCTCCGTTCCTGCCGGAACGTCGCTTATCGCCACGCACTGCCCGCCCCCTGGGGGGCGGGAGGAGCGCGAAGCGCGGGCGGTGGGGGTTTTTGAGGAGAGGCTTGCGGGCGCCCATATAGGGGGAGTGCGACTGTCCAGGAAGAGGCGACGGACAACGTCCGGAACTTGAGAAGGTCGAAGGTCTTCGGAGCAGGAGTTCGAACACCGCCAGGTGCGAAGAGACAGGGGAGGGGGATGCTCCCCCCTCGCACCTATCGATGCTCAAGCTCGCTACGCTCGCACTCCCCGTCAGCCCCACCCCCAGACGCGATATCCCCTCGAAATCCGTGGATGGGATTATGCGATGTCTCGAAGGAACGTCGCCCCTACTTCTCTTCCCGCAGTTCCATCACCCGCAGGACGTCCGTCCGGGTGACGATCCCGACCAGGTCGCCGTCCGCGACCACCGGGATCCTCCCGACGTCCTGGCCCGTCATGATCCGCAGCGCATCGATGAGCGGCGCCGATGGCGGGAGGATCGTCGGGGTCCGGGTCATGACGTCCCGCACCTGCATCGCCTCCCGGTCCTGCGGCGAGATCTTGTGGACGTCGGCGAGGGCGATGATCCCGATAAGCGACCCCCGGTCCACCACGGGAAAGCCGAGATGCTTCGTCTCGTACATCAGCTCGAGCAACCGCGAGAGCGGCATCGACGGTTCTACGGTGGCGACAGGACTGCTCATCGCGTCCGCCACCGTGACGTCCTGGAGCAGGATGTTGTAGCGGAGGTAGGTGGCCTCCTGGTTCGCCCCGATGTAGATGAAGAAGGCGATGATGATCAGGATGGGGTTTAAGAGCAGGAACCCGACGATCCCGAAGACGACGGCAAACCCCTTCCCGACGTCGGCGGCGATCCGGGTTGCCCGGGCGAGCGGCATCCTCCTGGCGAGCCACGCCCGGAGAACACGCCCCCCGTCCATGGGAAACGCCGGGAGGAGGTTGAACCCGAAGAGCAGGACGTTTAAGAGCCCGAGGTAGCCGAAGGTGAAGACCAGGACGCCGGCAAGCCCCGGTTCCGTGACAATGGCGGGAACGACGTAGACCAGGGCGCTGCTGACCAGGCCGACCGCGAGGCTCGTCAGCGGGCCCGCGAGCGCCATGGGGAGTTCAATCCTGGGGTCCGGCATCGTCTCCTCCATCTGGGAGACGCCGCCGAGGATGAGGAGGGTGATGCTGTGGATCTCGATCCCCCTCGCTTTCGCGATGAGTGAATGGGCCATCTCGTGGATGAAGACCCCGACGAAGAGGCCGAGCGCGACGACGGTCCCGAGGATGTAGGGGTTGAATCCGGCGGCGATCAGCGTCGGATCGATCGGAACGCCGAAGAGAACTGCTATCAATTCGGTCGTGAGCAGGATCTGGCTCCCGATGATCCAGGCGAAGAGGGGTATCACCAGGAGGAAACTCCAGTGCAGTTTGACCGGGATTCCGGCCAGGGTGCCGATCTGTAGCGACGCTTCCATGAAAAGGAGTATCTTTTTATCATTTATAGTAATATACCTTCAGAGGATACCGATGAGAACACAGATCACAGAGCTGTTCGGGCTGCGTGTCTATACTGACAGGGCTGTCTTTGTCGGGAACGTTGACGATGTCGTGATCGATGTGGATCAGAAGAAGATAGACTCCCTGGCGGTCGGCGAGCTCAACCCCGAGATCGGGGATGTCAAGGGCTATGCCGGGCTGCAGGTCCCCTTCAGGATGATCAAGAGCATCGGGGATATCGTCATCGTCCGCCACATCCCCGGCATCTTCAGGTCGCAGGGCAAAGAAGAGTGACCGCGGGACCCGGCCAGCCCGAAAATACCTGTCGATAGAATATGGATAGCAAAGATCGGGAGATATTCTCGAATCTCACCATCTTTCCCCCTGTTTTTGTCAGGCTCGACGGCCGTGCCTTTCACCGCCTGAGCCGTACGCTCGAACTGAAGAAGCCCTTCGATCCGGCCTTTCACGCGGCCATGCGGTCGGTCTGCCACTACCTCCTCACGGAAAGCGGTCTTACGCCGACGTTTGCCTACACCTTCTCCGACGAGATCAGCCTCTACTTCTCGACACTGCCGTTCTCCGGGCGGGTGGAGAAGCTCGACTCCGTGACCGCCGCGGTCGCGGCAAGCGCCCTGACGATCGAACTTGGGTGCCTTGAGCCCCTCGCGTTCGATGCCCGGACCATCCCGGCATCTGGGGAGTTTGCGCTCGAGTACCTCACCTGGCGGCAGAACGAGGCGTGGCGGAACCACATCAACGCCTACTGCCAGACTGCCCTCGTCAGCGAGGGGATGAGTTCCCGTGAAGCCGCGGCAAGGCTCCGGGGGATGCAGTCCGATGCGATGCACGAGATGATGTTTGAGCGGGGCGTCAATCTGGCGGCGACACCGCCCTGGCAGCGGCGCGGGGCGCTCCTCTACCGGGAAGAGTGCGTAAAAGAGGGGTATAACCCCCTGACGGGGGAGACCGTCGAGGCGAAGCGGACCTGTATCCGCGAACCGGAGGAGACGCCTCTCTTCTCGACGGCTGAGGGAGCGGCCCTGGTCCGCTCACTCACCGGCGCGTGAGATGCCCATCTGCATCTGCACGCCCTCGACGTCCCAGTCCTTCTCGAGCGCAAAGGGCTCTGCCGGCTTCTTTCCATCGGCGTAGCCGACGGTGAGGGCCGCCGCCCGCACCTCGCCGGCGATCTCGCTCCTGCACTCCTCGTTTCCGATGAGCGAGGCCACCCGCTCGTCGGCGACGTCCACAGCCGCGACGATGAAGTCGTCGACGTTCAGGTCGAGCTGGCGGCGCATCTCTTGAAGCCGCCGGATCACCTCGCGGGCGTAGCCTTCGGCCTCGAGCGCCGGTGTCAGGGTGACGTCGACGTAGACCGTCGCGCCCTTCATGGGAGCGGAGAAGACGCCCTCCGGGAGGGCTTCGGCGAAGGTGACGTGGCGCGCGGTGATCTCGTAGCCGTCGAGCGCCGCCTTGCCGTCCCGGTCGATCGCGGCCTTCAGGGCGGTGCCGTCCGCCCCCTCGATCAGCGCCTTGACCTTCGGCCCTTCTTTTCCGAACTCCGGGCCGATCGCCCGCATCACCGGTTCGGCCTGCCAGAGGAGCCGGTCCCACGTCCCGGTAACGACCCGGACCGTCCGGGCGTTCGCCCGGGCCAGGGCAAGGTCGTTCAAGTTCTCAAGGGCGAGCTTCACGCCCTCGTCTCCGGTGGCCACAACGACCTCGCCGACCGGCCAGCGGAGTTTCCGTCTCCCGTTCTGCCGGGCGGTGGCGACGGCGTCGTCGAACGCCCGCACAACCTCCATCCTCGCCTCGAGCTCCGGGTCGATCAGGGTGTCGTCCGCCTCCGGCCAGTCGATCATATGGATGCTCTCCGGGTCTCCCGCGAGGCGGAGGTTCCCGTAGATCTCCTCGGTGATGTGCGGAACGAACGGCGCAAGGAGCGCTGTCAGGCGGCGCATGACGTAGTAGGTCGCTTCATACGCGTAGCGCTTCTCCGGCGCATCCTCCTCAAGCCACATCCTCTGCCGGACGAGCTGCACGTACCAGCGCGAGAGGTCCTCGAGGATGAACGTGCCGAGCGCCCGCGTGACCTTGTGGAGGTGGTACTCCCGCATGTCCTCGGCCGTGGTCCGGGCGAGCGAGTTGACCCGGGAGACGATCCAGCGGTCTTCCTCCGGCATCTCGCCGATGTGGGCCCGGACAAACGATCCATCCCACACTCCGCCGTCGCCTGCGGCGGGCTCGAACGAGTCGAGGACCATGTACGGCAGCGGGAAGCGGTAGACGTTCCAGAGGATGTTCAACGTCCTGTGGATGGTCTTCACGCTGTCCCAGTTGAACTTCAGGTCGTCCCAGGGTGCGTTTGCCCAGAGGACATAGAACCGCAGGACGTCGACGCCGAACTGGTTCATGACCTCCTCAGGCGTCACGACGTTGCCGAGGCTCTTGCTCATCTTGCGGCCGTCGGCGTCGAGGGCGAACCCGTGCATCAGGACGCTCTTGTAGGGAGCCCGGCCGAACGCCATGGTGCTTGCGCCGAGCTGGGAGTAGAACCAGCCGCGGGTCTGGTCCTGGCCCTCGGTGATGAAGTCCGCCGGCCAGTAGCGGTCGAAGGCCTCACGCTCTCTGGGGAAGCCGAGCGTCGCCCAGGAGGCGACCGCCGAGTCGAACCAGACATCGAAGATGTCGGAGACCCGGCGCATCTCGCCCCCGCAGGAGCACGGGATGGTGACCTCGTCGACGTAGGGGCGGTGGGGATCGGGGATCCTGACTCCCGACCGCTCCTCGAGCTCGGCGATGGTGCCGATGACGACCTTCTCCCCGCACCGCTCGCAGTGCCAGATGGGGATGGGGATGCCCCAGTAGCGCTGCCGGGAGACGCACCAGTCGCGGGACTCCTTGACGAAGTCGTGGAACCGGGCGCTTCCGGCCCAGTCGGGATACCACTTCACCTTCGTGATCTCCTCAAGCATGGTGTCGCGGACGGCGGTTGCCTTCAGGAACCACTGGGCCGTCGCGCGGTAGATGATGGGGGTCTTGCACCGCCAGCAGTGGCCGTAGCGGTGGGTGATCGTCCGCCGGGCGAGGAGGTTCTCGCCGAGCGCCTCGATGACGAGGTCGTTTGCGTCCCGGACATACATGTCGGCGAACGCCCCGGCCTGCGGGGTGAAGCACCCGCCGGCGTCGACGGGGCAGAAGACCTCAAGCCCTTCCTTGAGCCCGACCAGGTAGTCGTCCCACCCGTGGCCGGGGGCGATGTGGACGAGGCCGGTGTTCTCGAGCGTGACGTAATCCGCCGCGACGACCCGGTGCCTGATCTCCGCCTGGCGCGGCACCTGGCCGGCGAGCGGGGAGGTGTACTCCGTCCCGACGAGGCTGCTCCCCGGAACCCGCTCGATGACCGTGTAGTCCTGGTACCGGCCCATCTTCAGGACGGATTCGACGAGTTCGTCGGCGATCCAGAGGATCTCCTCGCCGCCGTCCTTCTTCGCCCGCACCTTTGCGTAGGTGAAGCCGGCGTTGACCGCCACCGCCACGTTCGCGGGGAGGGTCCAGGGTGTCGTCGTCCAGATGACGAGGTACTCGTTCTCGCGCCCGGAGACGGGGAACTTGACGAAGATCGAGGGGTCGGTCTCGTCCCAGTAGTCCACCTCGGAGTCGGCGATCGCCGTCTCGCACCGGGGGCACCAGTTCACGACCCGGTGGCCGCGCTCGACGAGGCCGTGCTCGTCCGCGCGCTGGAGCGCCCACCACGCAGACTCAATGTAGTCCTCTTTGATGGTCTGGTAGGGGTTGTCGAAGTCGAGCCAGACACCGAGCTTCCGGAACTGCTCGCTCATGATCTCCATGTGCGTCACCGCAAACGTCCGGCACTGCTCGACAAACGCGGCGATCCCGTACTCTTCGATATCCTTCTTGGAGGTGAAACCGAGCTGGTGCTCGACCTTCACCTCGATGGGGAGACCGTGCATGTCGTAGCCGGCCCGCTCGATGATGTTTGCCCCCCGCATCCGGTGGTAGCGGAGGATGGAGTCTTTTATGATCTTGTTCCAGGCGGTGCCGAGGTGGATGTAGCCGGTGGTGTACGGCGGCCCGTCGACGAAAAAGAACGCTTTTCCATCCTTCCGCACTTCCTGGACGCGTGCATAGATATTCTCCCGCTTCCAGTAATCCTGGACTTCCGTCTCAAGTTCGCGCGGGTTATAACTGCTGGTGACCTCTTTCACCTTGTATCCCTCATATTCAGCACTCTGGTGTACCGTTTGTTCTTGGGGGACAAAGTGTTTTGCGCGACGTTCCGATAGGAACGGAGCGGGAGCACCGGAGGTGCGACTCGCGACTGTCGGAACAACAGGAGCTCGAGAAGGCTGAAGGCCTTCGCTGCGCGATGGGCGGGCAGGTTACCTCACGCGAAGGCGCGAAGGCATCTTCTCTCAACCCGGCCCGGCCCTTTATCTCTCGAAACCACGATCTCTCCCCCATGCAGATCGCAGTCATCGGGCGGGGGGACTGCTCCGGCGAAGAATACGGGACAGCAGAGGCCGTCGGCCGGCTCATCGCCGAAAGCAACGCGACCGTCTGCTGCGGCGGCCTCGGCGGGGTGATGGAGGCCGCCTGCCGGGGTGCGCAGGAGGCCGGCGGGACGACCGTGGGCATCCTCCCCGACACCGGGGACGGGAACGCCTATCTCGACGTGATCGTCCGGACCGGGATGGGCCACGCGCGAAACGTCATCCTGATCAACTCGGCCGACGCGGTCATCGCCGTCGGGGGCGGCTACGGCACGCTCTCGGAGATCGCCATTGCGCTCAAGACGGGAAAACCGGTCTTTGGCCTCCTCACCTGGGAGATAGAGGGGGTGAGGGCCTGCGCCGGGCCCGGGGAGGCGGTCAACCTCGCAGTCCGCGCAGGACGCCGGTCTCGTCCGTCTCGTAGCCCCCGAGGTCCCGCAGGATCTCTTTGAACGCCTCCGAGGAGACGGTCTCGACGAGGGCCGCGATCCGCGGGTCGTCGAGCATCTCGCGGTGCATCACGAGCTCGTAGCGTTCCGTCGCCACCGGGACGAACGCAAGGTCGAGGGCCTTGGCCGCGCTGTAGACCCCCATCCCTGCATCGGCCTCCCCGGTCTTGACCGCGAGGGCCACCGCGAGGTGCGTCGTCGCCTCGCGTCCGTAGCCGGCGATGGAGGCCGGGTCGATCCCGCGCTTCGCGAGGTGGTGGTCGAGAAGCATCCGTGTCCCCGACCCCTTCTGCCGGTTGATGAATGTCGTTCCCGGCAGGTCGTCAAACCCGAGGCCGTCGCGGGAGATGACCCCCTGCTGCCGTTCTGCGACGCAGAGGAGGACAAGGTCCGCTCCGGGCATGTAGCGTTCGAGATAGTGGACGTTGTAGGTGCCGTCGGGGGCGAGGAGGTGCATCGGGGCCGCGTGGCACTCCTGCTTCTTTAACGCGATCACCCCGCCCATGCTCCCCGTGTGGGTGGAGTGGATATCGACACCCCACGGCCTGACCTGGTCGGCCAGGTAATCGAGGGCCGGGTCGTGGCTCCCGGTGATGAGGACCGCCTCCTCCGCCTCCGCGCGGGGGACGGTGAGCCGGACGTTCACGGTCTCCCCTGCCTCGGCGCCCTCCTTCTGCGATGGGATATGAAGGTAGCCGTTCGCCCGCACCATGCTCATCTGGACCCCGGCGCCCCTCGACTGGGGCACCGTCACCCAGCGCTCGCCGATCCTCCCCGCCGAGAGGAGGACGAACTCGTCGGTCCCGATATCCGAGTGCAGGCTCGTGGTCAGCCGGGCCTCGACGCGCTCCGGCCGGAGGGCGGGGAGGCCGTAGCGGGCGACGAGCGGCATGACAAGCTCCCGGAGCACTGTCGCTGCTGCAAGGGGATAGCCGGGGAGGCCGATCACCGGTTTTTCCTCGACCCGGCCGATGATCACCGGCTTTCCTGGCTTGATGGCGACCCCGTGCGCCAGCACCTCGCCGAGGTCCCGGATGATATCGGCCGTGTAGTCGCGGGTGCCGGCGGACGAGCCCGCCGAGACGAGGACGATATCGCTCTCGGCGACGCCGCGCCGGACGGCGTCCCGGATCAGGTCGTACTCGTCCGGGACGATTGGGTAGCGGTATGCCTCAACACCCGCCTCCGCCAGGACCGCTGCGGCCATCAGGGTGTTGCTCTCCACCACCTTTCCCGGCGGCGGCACTACGCCAGCCGGGACCAGCTCGCTCCCGGTCGGGATCAGCCCGGCCCGGACGTTCCGGACCGCGACCTCCGTGACCCCGTAGTTCGCGAGGGCTCCCACGTCGTGCGGCCGTATCCGGTGGTTCGAGGGGAGGATCATCTCCGACTCCCCGATATCCTCGCCGACCGGGCGGACGTGCTGCCAGGGGCTGACGGGCTTTCGGATGGTGTAGGTCTCGCCGTCGCGATTCGACCCGACCCAGACATCCTCGATCATTATCACGGCGTCGTAGCCGGGGGGGATGATGTTCCCTGTATTGACCCTTGCCGCATCCGGGAGGGTCACCGGGTGCTGCTCGCTCGCGCCATGGGTGTCGGCGCTTCTCACTGCGATCCCGTCCATCGCCGAGATATGGATGGCCGGGACCGAGAACCGGGCGAATATGGGTTCGGCGGTGATCCTCCCCACCGCCCCCTGTGTCACCGGAACCCGCACGGTTCCCGGCGCCGCCGCAAACGAACGTTCCACGAGTTCCCTGGCTTCGGCAAGCGATATGACCGAGAGATAACGCTTCACCACAGGATCACCTCCACCTCTTCGCCGACCTCGAGCCCCTCGCTCGATGCCGGGACACGCACCAGGCCCTCGCTCTGGACCAGGGTGTTGAGGAGCCCGGACTTCCCGAAGACCGGCGTCGCCTCCCCGCCCCTGACGCTGACCCGGACATAATCCTCCCGCCCGCGGGCGGAGGGGACGTTCTGATTCAGCCGTGCACGCACGGTCCGCCGGGAGACGGTGGTATCGAGCATCGCCGCGAGCAGGTGGTCGACGATGGCGGTGAGCACGACAAAGGCCGAGGCCGGATGGCCGGGGAGCCCGATGACCGGTTTTCCACGTGCCGTCCCGATGATCGTGGGCTTGCCCGGCGCAAGAGCGATCCCGTGCACCAGCACCTCGCCGAGTTCCGCGATGACG
Source organism: Methanobacteriota archaeon (assembly GCA_023457135.1). Lineage (GTDB taxonomy): Archaea > Halobacteriota > Methanomicrobia > Methanomicrobiales > Methanoculleaceae > Methanoculleus. Next base: position 24,589 of record JAEWMO010000140.1, read on the forward strand.
GCGGCGGTGTTGTCCCGCTCGTCCTTCGAGGAGCCTCCCGAGACCAGGACCGCATCGCACCGGTCGAGCGCCGACGCGATCGCCTGGGTCAGCACCGCCCGGTCGTCCCTGACAATCCCGAAGTAGACCGGATGGCAGCCCCGCTCCGTCACGAAAGCACCGGCAAGGTAGGAGTTCGCGTCCCGGACCTCGCCCGGCCCGGGGGTCACGGCGACGGGGACGAGCTCGTTTCCCGTGGAGATGATCCCGATCTTCGGGACCTTCGCCACAACGACCCGGTCGGCACCGACCGCTGCGGCGACGCCGATATCCCGTGGCGAGAGGACGCGGCCCCGGCTGAGAACCACCTCGCCGGCCTGGAAGTCCTCGCCGCGCAGGACCACGTTCTCGCCGGGCGCCACCGGCCGGTGCACCAGGATGTCGTCGCCGATCTGCTCGGTGTGCTCGATCATCACGGCCGCGTCCGCGCCTTCGGGGAGGGCGCCGCCGGTGGGGACGTAGTGGCACGACCCGGGGGAGACCCTCCCGGGGTCTGCGCTCCCCATCCCGACCCGGCCCCGGCACTGGAGCATCGCCGGGATGGCCTCGGAGGCACCGGTGGTCTCGGCCGCAGCGACCCCGTAGCCGTCGACCGTCGACCGGTTGAACCCCGGTATATCGACATCGGCACGGACATCCTGCACGAGGACCCGGTGGAGTGCGTCCTCAAGCGGCACCTCTTCCCGCCCGGGCGGAGGTGCGATCCTCCGCACCGCCGCCACGGCCTCGCTGACCGCGACGACCTCGAGAAAGAGGCTCATCTGAAGCAGCCCAGCTGGCAGCTCCGGATCTTCAGTCTGGGCTCGCGCTGGTTGCAGTACCGGGCGATATCCATCTTCGGGATGCCGTACTTCTCCGAGATCTCGAAGGCCTGCGGGCAGGTGATCTCGTCTGTGATGCCGTACGCCTCGAACGCTTTCCGAATCTTTTCTTCGTCCATGGTACCCACACTGTCTGCCTGAAGAGAGATAGGATTTACTGTCGGGCCAGTCAGGCATTACCATTTACCATACCGTCCGCCCATGTATGTACTGATGCGGATCGCGCTGATCAACTCAAAGGAGGACATAGCAGGGGCAAACATCCGCGACCACCTCAGGTCCATGCTCGCAGAGGGGGGGCCCTGGCCGCTTGCAGAACAGCATACCCTGGCATTCCACGAGGTGCAGGGGAGGCTGATCTACCAGGACCGGATTGACGATGAGGTCGACGCCGATCTCATCATCTTCATCTCCCGGCACTCGAGCGTGCAGGCGGTGCCGGCACTGACCGTCCACGTGACCGGTAACTACGGCTCCGCCGACCTCGGCGGGGAGCCGGGAACCCTCGCGCCGGCGGCCCCCGAATGGATGCACGCCATCCTGACTAACCTTGCCTCCCGTGCCCCGGAGGGCTACCGGGTCTCCTACGAGGTGACGCACCACGGCCCGACGGCGCTTGCCGTGCCGTCACTCTTCGTCGAGATCGGGTCCACCGCCGCCGAGTGGGCCGACCCGGCCGCCGGGAGAGCGGTGGCGGAGAGCATCCTCTCGGCGGTGCCGGAAGAGACGATCAACCTTATCGGCTTTGGGGGGACCCATTACGCCGTGCGGCAGACCGGGATCGCCCTCTCCTCCCTGGCGGCCTTCGGCCACATCGTGCCTGCCCGGCAGACCGGCGCCCTCACCCTGGCCCTCATCCGGCGGATGGAAGCGGCGAGCCGTGCCGTTGCCGCCTACATCGATAGAAAGTCGCTTGCCGCCGGCGAGGCAGGGCGGATCGAGCGGATGCTCGACGGCGCCGGGATTCTCACCCTCTCCGAGTCGGAGGTTGTCGAAGCTTCGCGCCTCGAGTGGGCCACCTACCTTCAGGTGCGGGCTCTCGCCGAAACGATCGCCGCCGGGTCCCGCATCCGCATCCACGGCCTTGCGGGGCAGGGAACCCCTGTTCCAGTCGAGGTGAACCCTGATCTGGTTGAAGAAACGTTAAAATCTTCTAAAGAGCGTTTTATTGAGTCAATATCAGGTTCTCCTGTCGTAAGCCTTTCAAAAGGCTCAAAAGAGGTTCTTCCAACGTTTATTGGGTTTGCAGATGCGGCCTCCCGACTCGCAAGTGATATAACTACCCTGTGTGTAAAACTCTTACTTATCTGTGAAAATGCTGTTATCGACGGTGATCACCTCGTCCTCCGGAAGGTGCGGTTCGACCCCGAGAAGGCGCGCATGCTCGGGGTCCCTCAAGGACCGCTCTTCGCCATGCTTGCCGGCGGGAAAGCGGTCGAGATCGAGGGGCGAACGATCACACCCGATACAGTGCAGACAACCAGTGTAAAGCGGATACTAATCCCGGGATTGGAGAGATACATATGAAGTCCATCGTAGAAGAGGCACTTTCACGGGCACGAGAGGAGCAGCGCTTCGCCGAACCCATGGGGGTCGACAAGGATCTTGAGGATATCCTCATGGAACTCCGGACTGAGATCGCGGTCGTCGGCTGCGGCGGCGGCGGTTCGAATACGGTCACCCGGATGGCAGAGGAAGGCATCAACGGAGCGCGGCTGGTCGCCCTCAATACCGACGCCCAGCACCTCATCCGGACCCGGGCAGAAACCCGGATCCTGATCGGGAGGCAGAGGACCCGGGGTCTCGGTGCGGGCTCGATTCCGCAGGTCGGGGAGGAGGCCGCTCTCGAGAACGAGGACGACATCAAGCGGGCCGTCGAAGGCTGCGACATGGTCTTCATCACCACCGGTCTCGGCGGCGGGACCGGCACCGGCTCCGCACCCGTGGTCGCGAAATCGGCCCGCGAAGAGGGTGCCCTGACGATCGCCGTCGTCACCCTGCCGTTCACTGCCGAAGGCGCAATCCGCGGGCAGAACGCCGAGGCGGGTCTCGAGCGGCTCCGCGAGGTGGCGGATACCGTCATCGTCGTCCCGAACGACCGTCTGCTCGAGGTCGTTCCCCGGCTCCCGCTCCACGCCGCCTTCAAGGTCTCCGACGAGGTGCTGATGCGGGCGGTCAAGGGCATCACCGAGCTCATCACGATGCCCGGTCTCGTCAACCTCGACTTCGCCGATGTCCGGACCGTCATGGAGCGCGGCGGCGTCGCGATGATCGGTATGGGCGAGAGCGACAGTGAGGACAAAGCCGCCGACTCCGTCAAGAAGGCGCTGCGCTCCCCGCTGCTCGATGTGGACATCTCCGGCGCGAGTGCTGCGCTCGTCAACGTTGTCGGTGGTCCGGATATGACGATGTCCGAGGCTGAAGGCGTCATCCAGGAGGTTTACGACCGTATTGACCCTGACGCCCGGATCATCTGGGGCGCGCAGGTCGATCCCGAGATGCAGGGCAGGATGCGGACGCTTCTCGTCGTCACCGGCGTTCGGTCACCACAAATATATGGGAGAAATGAAAAGAGTATGCCACGCATGATGAAACAGTTTGAGATCGACTTTCTGAAGTGAGCCGGTATGATGGACTATAAAGAGAAATTTGAAGAAGTAAAGTCGCTCAAGATCGAAGAGGAACTCTTTAAGAAATACTGGCGCGTGCTGAAACTGGCACGGACGCCGACCCGCGACGAGTTCTCCAAGATCGCGATCGTGGCGGCTGCCGGGATTCTCCTCATCGGTCTTGTCGGCTTTATCGTGTATGAGATCATGCTGGTCCTGCCGAACTGATGGCTATGGCTGAGAGCGTAAACAGAGTATATGCGATCAAGACGACCGCGAAGCAGGAGCGGACGGTAGCCGACAACATCGAGAAGGTGGTCCGGGAGCAGAAGGACATCCACGTGATGGCCGTCATGGTTCCCGAAGAACTGAAAGGCTACGTTCTCGTGGAGAGTCCGGACCCTATCGCCCTGATCGAGCAGCTGGTCGAGCTGATCCCCCACGCGCGCGCGGTGGTGCAGGGTTCGACCGCGCTCTCCGAGGTCGAGCACTTCCTGGTGCCGAAGCCGGTGGTCAGCGGCATCACCGAGGGCACGATCGTCGAGATCATCGCAGGCCCGTTCAAGGGCGAAAAAGCTGTCGTAAAGAGGATCGATTCCGGAAAGGAAGAGATCACCGTCGAACTGTACGAGAGCATGGTCCCCATCCCGATCACCGTGCGCGGCGACTCGGTCCGCGTCGTGGAACGGTCGGAAGAGGCCAGCTGAAGAGTTCTTCTCCCTTCTTTTTCCGGCCAGGGCCGGGTCTTTGCGCCGTCATCGTTGCTTCCTGCCGGAAGGCATCCCCATCAGCAGTTCGGCCCTGCCGCTATCCCCGGACCCCCTCTGCACTATACCTTTAAATCCCGTTACGTCGACCTTGGATAACCCAGGCAACTATTCCCCTGAGGAATAAGCTGGTGAATTTGTATGGCAGAAACGGTCGAGGTATTGGTACCCGGCGGCAAGGCCACAGCAGGCCCGCCTCTGGGCCCCGCACTCGGACCTCTCGGAATCAACGTGAAGGCCGTCGTCGACGAGATCAACAAGAAGACGGCTGACTTCAACGGCATGCAGGTGCCGGTGACAGTCACGGTCGACGACAAGCGGAACTTCACGATTGAGGTGGGTATTCCGCCCACGACGGCGCTCGTTATGAAAGAGGCCGGTATCACGAAGGGGTCTGCAGAGCCGGGTGCTTTAGTGGCAGGAGATCTGCCGCTGGAGGCCGCTGTCCGTATTGCCCGTATGAAACTTGATGACATGCTCTCGTACGATCTGAAGTCGGCCGTCAAAGAGGTCGTCGGAACGTGCGTGAGCGTCGGTGTCACCGTCGAGGGCAAGAAGCCCCGCGAGATGATCCAGGCCATCAACAACGGGGAATACGACGGCGTACTCGTCGCATAGATGTCAGACAACCATAGAAGATCGTGAGGTCGTGTACTATGGAGGCAAAGGATGGTTGATAAAACCAGTATACAGAAAGCCGTGATGGCGGCACTGGAGAAGGCTCCGGAACGGAAGTTCAAGGAGAGCGTGGATATCACCGTCAACCTCAGGAATATCGATATGTCCCAGCCCAAGAATCGTATCGATGAGACGATTCTCCTCCCGAACAGTCTTGACAACGTCAAGATCGCTGTGCTCGGGAAGGGCGACATCACCACGCAGGCAAAAGAGGTGAATGTGGACCTTATCATTGGCCCTGAGGAGATCGAGCGGCTCGGTGGGGAACCCCGGGAAGCCCGTAAGATGGCGGAGGATTACCAGTTCTTCCTTGCCGAGACGGCAATGATGCCTCTCGTCGGCCGTTACCTCGGTGTCAGGCTCGGTCCGCGCGGAAGGATGCCGATGCCCGTTCCCCAGGGAATGGATGTCAGGCCCATTGTTCAGCGTCTCCGGAGTTCCGTCAAGATCCGGACGAAGGACAAGAAGGTCTTCCACGCAAAGGTCGGTTCGGCCGGCATGGACCCCGCAGCAATCGCTGAGAATATCGATGTAGTTCTGCGGAGAGTCGAGTCCGTTCTTGAGAGCGGAGCGCTCAATGTCCACTCGGTCTACGTGAAGACGACCATGGGGCCGGCCGTGAGGGTGATCTAGATGGCACTCTATACGCACCACCTGCCCCGGTGGAAGAAGGAAGAAGTTGAGGAGATCAAGCGCGGGATCGAGGGGCATACCCTTGTCGGCGTCGTGGATATGTACGGCATTCCTGCCTCGCAGATCCAGCAGATCCGGCGGAACCTCCGCGGCACCGCGACGGTGAAGATGGCCCGCAACACGCTGATCGAGCACGCCTTAAACGAGCTCGGCGGCAGCGTGGCTACCCTGAACGATCACGCCGGCGGCCAGAGCGCCCTGATCTTCACGAACGAGAACCCCTTCAAGCTCTTCAAGCTGCTGGAGAAGACGAAGACCAAGATGGCGGCGAAGCCCGGCGAGACCGCTCCCGAGGATATCGTCGTCCCGAAGGGTCCGACCACCTTCAAGCCCGGCCCGATCGTGGGCGAGCTCCAGCAGGTGGGCATTCCCGCAGCCATCGAGGGCGGCAAGGTCAAGATCCGTGAGAACAAGACGGTCGTCAAGAAGGGCGAGGTCATCAACAAGAAGGTCGCCGAAGCCCTCGTGAAGCTCAGCATCAAGCCGATGGACGTCGGTCTGATCCTGCTCGCTGCACACTACAAGAGCACCGTCTTCACGCCGGACCTTCTTGCTATCGACGAAGAGTCCTACGTGAACAACATCATGCTCGCCGCCCGGCAGGCATTCAACCTCTCGGTGAATGCGGCTATCCCGACCGCGCTGACGATCGAAGCGATCATCGGCAAGGCGGTGCGCGATGCCCGGAGCGTCGGTGTCGAGGCGCCTATCTACGAGAAGGATATCGCCGACCTGATCATCGGGCGTGCACAGCGCGAGATGCTGGTCGTGGCGCTCGCGGCACAGGACCACGGGTTCGAGCTTGATGAGGCTACCCTGAAGGCGGCATCGGCCGCAGCCGCTGCGGCACCCGCCGCGGCCCCGGCGGCAGCCGAGGCAAAGCCCGAGGAAGAAGAGAAGGAAGAGGAGAAGAAGGAAGAGGAAGAGGAGAGCGGCATGGCCGGTCTCGGCGCCCTCTTCGGCTAACACTATTTCAACCAGAGGTGAATCAACAATGGAGTATATCTACGCTGCACTGCTCCTGCACAACGCAGGCAAGGACGTAACTGAAGAGAATGTGACTGCTGTCCTGAACGCGGCCGGTGTCGCCGTCCAGGATGCCCGCGTGAAGGCCCTCGTCGCCGCACTCGAGGATGTAAACATCGAGGAGGCCATCAGCAAGGCCGCCGTCGCGCCGGTCGCCGCTGCACCCGCAGCCGCCGCCCCCGCCGCCGCTGCACCCGCCGCCGAGGAAGCAGCCGAGGAAGAGGGGAAGAAGGAAGAGGAAGAAGAGAGCGGCATGGCCGGTCTCGGTGCCCTCTTCGGCTAAAACTATTTTTCTTTTGCCGGCGGTTTGCCGGTAGTCGTTACGACATGATTCTTTCGGGACCTTCTTCGATAGGTCACTCCATGAGTTGTAACTCTTTCCTGCCACTAATCGGTCGGCGGGATGTATGGGTAACCGTGACCGAAGCGGTCTGAGACCTGGAGTGGGAGAACGGGGGAGGGCAACGCTCCCCCTGGATAAGGGACTCTATTCTTCTTTTCCGGCCGTCTTACAGTGCCGGGATCTTCTCGACGAAGTAGTAGGCGATCTTCGCCGCATCGCCGATATCGACCGCACCGTTCTCGTTGAAGTCGGCGTCGGGGTCGGCCGCGGCCTTCCCGACGACCATATGCGCGACAAAGGCGACATCACCGATGTCCACTTTACCGTCTCCTTTGAAGTCACCTTTGACACGTGTGACGGTGATGTAATCGGACCGGGAAAGCGTGTCCGAGCCGCTTGCGGTGCTGACTGTGAGGTTCACGGTGTAGGTCCCTGGAACTGTGTAGGTGTGGATCGGGTTCTGCTCGGTGGAGGTTGCGTCGTCACCGAAGTTCCAGTTCCATACTCTCGGGGATCCGATTGAAAAGTCGGCGAACTGGACGGTGAGCGGGGCAGTGCCGGTAGTGATGTTGGCAGCGAAGTGTGCCTGCGGAGTTGAGCTGACGACTTCGAAGGTTAGCGTGGCGTAAATGTCATCGACACCTGGTGAGTCCAGGGCAGTGATGAGAGCAGTTGCAGCGTCGTAGGGCTGGAGGGCGGTGAGTGTCACATTGGCAATGCCTTCTCCGTAGATCGCCCCACTGGCGGGGTCGGCCCTGACCCTGAAGTTCTCATCAACCGGATGCTGGACGACCACGTAATACTGCCCCTCCTGTAGCATGTAGGTTTCAGCATCACCGAGGACGTACTCGAAGGTGCCATCGGCCTCAACGCTGGCGGCCCGTACCCCCAGCGCTCCATCGTAACCACCGTAGTAGCCCGGACCGAAGATCCAAATGTTCACGTTGGGCGGCGCTCCTCCTGCAATCCCGGTGATCCGACACTCATCCCCCGGAATAAGGGTGGCGTTGGAAACCTCGGCGGTGATGGAGGGAGAACGGAGTTGGATGGTGGCCGTGGCGTACACGGCGTCCGATAGGTGAGCCTTATCCCTTGGGGCAGAAACGGCGTAGATCGTGTATCCGCTGGAGTTTAGAGTCCCATTGAGGTAGGCGGTGTTCCACCTGTAGGACCAGGTCTCATCGGCCTCGACATCCGCTCTGGCGAAGGTCGCCGGGGCGCCGTCCATCACCGGCACGCCAGGGTCATCAAGCCTGACACCGTTGGTGTTGAGGTTCGGGCCGGTCAGGAAGAGGTGGGTGGTGTAGCCATCTGTGTTAGTACCGGAGAAGGTGATCTCCTCACCGATGTAGTATATGCCGGTGCCGGCCGATGTGACGGTCACTGCTCCCTGCTCCACGCTCACCGTGACGCTCGCCGAGCGTGAGGGATCGGTCCAGTCGATCGCTTCGATGGTGTAGTCCTGCGCCCTCGTCGAGGTGTTTGTCTCGAACCAGATGGTGCGGGTGCCGGAGGATCCGATAGTGACATTCGCCTGCGACGCCGCGGTCGCGTTTGCCACGCTCCGGGGGCTGGAGGTCCCGATGCTGCTTATGCCGGACTGCCCGGGCACGATGGACGGATACGCCGCCGGCGGGGTGTCCCCGGCTGCCTTGATGTAGATGAAGTATGTCCGGCCGCTCTCGCCGCCGACGGTCAGATCAAACTGGTTGCCGCGCATGACAGAGTCCTTCCCGGCGGTGACGGTGACCGGGGTCCTGACGGTGAAGCCCTGCGGGAGTGTGGCGGACTGCCCGTCAGGGTTCGTGACGACGACGTTCCAGGCACCCGCCGCCCGGCCGGCAAGATCGAACGTGCACGCGATCTGTGATGAGGAGACAACGGAGATGCCTGTTGCCGCGATATCGGGCTGCCCTGCTTGGGTGAGCCTTACCGTCGCGCCATTCTGGAAGCCGGTTCCTGCAAGGTCGGTGATCTGGACGACGCTGCCGGCATACCCGGAATTCGGGGTGATCCCGGCGATCGTCGGGGTCGGCATCTGGCCCGGATAGATCCAGCGTGCTCCGTCAGCATCGGATCCCGTCAGGGTGCGCTTGATCTGGCCGGCACCGGTCCGCCCGTACATCACCTTCCCCGTGTCGGAGGGGTATCCCGGGACGTTCCCGTAGAGGTCCTGCAATTGGACCCAGTGGCCGAGTTCGTGGAGGCAGACCGTCTCGATATCATATGCCCCGGCCTGGGAGGTCGTCGACCAGGTATAGCGGGTATTGAACTTGATGTCGCACTCGGCAACCTGCTCCCCGTACGACCAGGTGCTCGCCTGGGCAAGCACCCCGTCTGTAGCGATATCGCCCCAGAGGATCTCGTTTTTGTAGTTGTATCCCCTGTCCGTTGAGGATGTGGTTCCGGCATACTGGAAAGAGAAGTCGGAGCCCTGGACCGCAGTCCATGTTCCGGCGGCGTTCTGCGCCGCGGTGAGAGCGCCCGATATCGAAGAGGGGTTGACGTAGTAGGAGACGACGGGCGCCGTTCCCTGCCAGCGTTTTTTGCTCCACCCGAACGGAACGCTGAGCGAGTACGGCCCGAATTCGGTCACCCCGTTATCGTTGATCACACAGACCGGACCGCTGCTTGCCGATCCCCAGTACGTCTGCCCCCGCCAGGCGATTCCGGTCGGGACCTTGCAGACGATCGTTGAGTCGGTCCAGGAGACGATGTCGTTTGAGTTAGCACTCTGCCATCCCGTAACCGGCAGGTATCCGCTCGCATAGATCCAGTAGTATGTGCTGCCGCTTGAGGTGAAGAAGAACGCGACATCCGCGAAACTCTCCCGGGAGGCCTTGGTCCCGAACCCGGCCCCGGTTATCGTCACCTCCGTCCCGGTCCCCGCTGATGCGGTCGTCGGGGCGACGGCGTCGAGTGAGACCTCCGCGATCCCGACCGGCCCGGGCACCGATGTTGCCGTCGTCCACAGAACACCGGCGTCGCCCTGCAGCGCGGCGTCCACCCGGTCAGCGAACTCTTCGGCCGTGAGCAGGCCCGCCTCCCCGGCTTTCGCTGCGGACGCTCCGGTGAGGGGCACGACTCCCTGTGAGAGGCCGACCGGCTGATAGGATCCGTCGGGACGCTCTCTCAGGAAGAGCCCGACGTTCTCGCCCGGGAAGAAGACCGGGACATCTTCCACCCACTGCGTGATCCCGTCCACTGTTCCCCCCGGCACCACGAGGACGGGGTTCTCCGGGAGTCCGCCCGCGAGAGTCTCGCCGACCGAGACGGAGACGACAGTCTCAATCCCGGTGCCGGCTTCATTCCACTGGCTCTCGACAGAGGTGATCGTTCCGGTTGCTATCGCATCCGAGTGCTCCGCAAGGTACGAGGGGGAGAGATCGACCATGAGTGCAGATGCCGGGGATGCGAACGTTACGGTGAGGATGACGAGACAGAGGGTGAAAAAGATAACTCTGCTCTGAGGGGAGGTAGCTCGCATATGCCGTTTTCAGCTGCGGGAATCATATAGTTTCGCATCTTAATCTCTTCGTTTCTGCTTATTCTGGCGAATATTGCTTAAATAAGAAATGTCTATTTTATATACTCGTTTGAAAAATGTACCGTATGGCCCTGTCCCGCCGGAACAGCAGGGCGCACTCTGAGCTGGCAGAAAGCGGTGGGTCTTTATCCGGCTGCAGGCCTTTCAGAGCGGCTTGAACCAGACATCCCGGAGCCCGACGTTGTGCTGGGCGATGAAGAGGGCGTCGCCGACTTCGATCACGCCGTTCTGGTGGACATCGGTCTTGCAGAACCGGTCGGTGCCGGCGTGAGGCTGCTCCCGGAGCCCCACGATAGCCTGGAGGACGAGGTGGGTGTAGGTGTGGATGGAGTTCTGCTCCGTCGAGGTGTTGCCGCTGCCGAAGGACCTGATCAACGCGAGGGTATCATATCCGGTCGGGGCGTCGGTGAAGGCGACAGATGTTGCGGGGGCGACAGTGGCATCGCTGATTGCGAACCCGGCAGTAAGAGGTTCGTGAACGGCGCGCTCAACCATTTACGGAACGTAGCTGATGATTCCGTGGTTGCACGGATAATCAGTAGCGGCCGCGTCAACCGGACGGTGCGAATAAGGGTTGCTTTTCAACCGCCAAACTTCGCACAGATTAAATTGCAGCCATGCGATCCAGACCCGATCCCGGCTGCAAGCCCCGCCTGTTAGGGCGGGGTAGTTGACTCTTCCTTGATCCAGCCCATCGCGACGTACCAGTCGTACTCGTGGCGCCAGAGGTCGCGGTTCGCCGTGACGAGCTTGCGGAAGTAGTCCCGCCGCTGCCGGTGGATCTCCTCCTGCCCGGGGTACCGGTGCTCCCCCCGGATCGATTGGGCGAGCTTCTTCCCGAGCGCGAAAGCCTCTTTTTCGGCCTGCTCGAGCGCGGCTGGATCCCATCCTACGGCGACGCCGACCCCGCCGATCGCAGTCGCCCCCAGGTTGGTCAGGGCGTGGTTCATGTAGGCGACGACATCGTCCTGATGGCTTCCGCCAGCGGTGCAGACGGAGCAGCCGAACTTGCCGGTGAGCATCTGGCAGTGGATGGCGTCCGCCATGCGGTCGAAGACCGCTTTTAAGGGGGCGGTGACCGAGTCGATGTAGTTCGGCGAGCCGAGGACGATCCCGTCGGCGTCGAGGATGTCGTTGAAGAGGTCCGCGAAGTCGTCCATCAGGGGGCAGTCGCCGGTCGCGTAACAGGAACCGCATGCGGTGCAGTACTCGATCCGGAGCGTGTAGACGTCGATGAGCTTTGTCTCTGCCCCTTCCTCCCGGGCACCTGCGAGGACGGCTTTGACGAGGCGCAGCGTCCTGCTCTCCTCACCCCGGGGGCTTGCATTCAATCCGAGGACTTTCATGAATGATCAGAGCTCCTGTATGCAGGGGATTGCGGCAGAGGCAGGATAAAAGTGTCGATCCGGCCGCAGGGGCGGCCGTCACCGTGCCGGGCGGCGGAGGTACTCCCCGGTTGTCGTCACCCGGGCGTAGGTCCCGTCGAGCGCCGCCATGAAAGCGGCGTGCACCATCCCGGCCGGCACCGCGACCCCGCCGAAGGTCAGGCCGCAGGCGGCGCAGGCATCGGCGATCACCGTGCAGGCGTAGCCGAGGTCGCGGGCGGCGCGGGTCGTGGCGTCGATGCACATCTGGCTCATCGCACCGCAGATCACGAGCTCCGTCACCCCCTCCGCCGCGAGGAGCGCGGCGAGATCGGTCCCAACGAAACTGTTCGGCCGGTTCTTCTCGACGACCTGCTCACGGGGCAGCGGGCGAACGCTGCCGTGGATCTCTGCACCCGGCGTTCCGGGGAGGAAGAACGTCGCCCCGGGCCGCGTGGCGACGTGGCGGACGAAGAAGACCGGGCGGCCGGATTCCCGGAATGCGGCGAGGAGGCCTGCGGCGTTTACGGCGGCCGCGTCCATCCCGGGGAGTTCCTTTGCTCCGCCCGGAAAGTAGTCGTTCTGGATGTCGACGAGGAGGAGGGCTTCCATCATGCTCAGGAAGTTGTCCGCGGAAGGGGATGAAGGATACGAAGGGGCGGGCACGCTGCAGCGTGCCGTACCGCCTTCTCATCAGGACCCGGCCAACTCACTCCCGGCTCCCCCCGTACACCACCTGCCCGAAGCTGATGCACCCGTCCCCGAGCGGATACTCCCGGTTGAGAAGCAGTTCAAGCCCGGCGGCCCGGACCTCCCCGACGATCGTCTCCCGGATCGCCCGGTTATAGACCACCCCGCCCGAGAGCGCCACCCGCGGGATCCCCCGCTCCTCCGCCGCCCGGACGGCCATCGCGGCGACACCCCGGGCAAGGTTATACTGGAACGACGCGGCAACATCGTTCACCCGCTCGCCGGCCGCGGCCCGCCGGTATGCCTCCGCGAGGAGCGACCGGGTCGAGAAGACCTCGCAGCCTCCCTCGCGCGAAAACTCGAGGTCCCAGGCCGACGGCCTCCCGGCATACGCCGCCGACTCGAGTTTCATCGCCGGCTCGCCGTCGTAGGTCCGCTCCCGGCAGATCCCGAGCAGGGCCGAGGCGGCGTCCAGCACCCTCCCGGTGCTCGAGGTCGCGGCGACGTTTAGGCCCCGCTCCACCTGCCTGGTGAGGACCGAGAGTTCCATCTCGGTCCATCCCCTTGATGCCAGCAGGTCCCGGACCCCCGATGTGGGGAGGATGCCATACAGCATCCGCTCCGGGAACCGGGTGGCGAGGTCGCCGCCCGGCATCGGGACGACCTCGAGGTGGGCGACCCGGTCGAGGTGGGGGACCTCTCCCGCAAAGACCTCGCCGCCCCAGACCGTCCCGTCGTCGCCGTAGCCCACGCCGTCGATCGCGATTCCGACGCACTCCTCCCGGGTCGTGGCGGCGATATGCGCCCGGTGATGCTGGACGGCAAGGAGTTCCGCCCCGGCCGCCTCGGCGACCTCGCGGGCGTAGCGGGTCGAGAGGAACTGCGGGTGGAGGTCGTGGACGATCAGATCATATCGCGCCCCGATGATTCCCCCGATCTTCTCCGCCGTCTCCTGCAGGTAGGCGAGGGTCTGGGGGTTCCTGACGTTCCCCACATGGGGCGAGGTGATGCAGAATCCGTTGCGGTAGACGGAGACGTTCGCGTTCAACTCCGGCCCGACACCGAGGATGCAGGCATCGCCGAGGTCGATCGCCGCCCGCTTCGGGGCGAGGCCACGCGAGAGGCGGATGATGTAGCCGTCCCGCACGACCGAGTCGTCGCACCGGTTGACGATCCGGCGGTCGTGGGTGAGGATGTAGTCGACCTCCCCCGAAAGCCGGCCGAGGGCGATCTCGAGATTCGTGATCATCGGGTAGCCCGGCAGGTTCGCGCTCGTCATGACCAGCAGCGGGTGGGCGAGGTGCGCAAAGAGGAGGTGGTGCAGCCCGGTGTAGGGGAGCATGCACCCGATGGTGTGGAGGTTCGAGATTCCCGGGTGCGACGTGTGGTCCTTCTTCTCGAGCACCACGATCGGCCGCTCCCGGGAGCGGAGGATCCGCCGCTCCTCCTCCGATACGACCGCGATACGCTCCACCTCCTCGGGGGTCGCCATCACCGCGAGCGGCTGCTCCGTCCGGCCCAGGCGGCGTTTCAGTTCAGGGGCGGCTTCTTCCGTGCATGCGATGTGGAACCCCCCGACGCCGCGGATGGCGACGATCGCTCCGCCGTCGAGGAGGGCCGCCGCCTCCCGGACGGGATCGCCCGCTGCAACCGGCGTCCCGTCGGCCCGATAGAGGGCGATCTGCGGCCCGCATGCCGCACAGGCGATCGTCTGGGCGTGGTGTCGTCGGCACGACGGGTCGGCGTACTCGCTTGCGCAGGCGCCGCACATGGGAAACTCCGACATCGACGTCCGCTCCCGGTCGTAGGGGATGGCGGTGATGATGCTGTACCGGGGGCCGCAGTTGACGCAGGACGTGGCCCAGTAACCC